>JBOFCR010000036.1:0-24968 GCA_051646165.1 Pseudomonas sp.
TGGCGCACACTACGGCCATGCCACCAGCAGACAAACCCCTCGCACAAGCAGGTACTGGCGTACCAGTCAGGTATAGATGGCTTTTCGCCACAGCGCCTGCCCGCGCCAGGCCAGGCGCATCGCTCTCAACGGCGCCGGAACAGCGGGCGCGGCTCGATGGCCGAACGGCCGTAGAGCACGCTCATGCCGGCCAGGCCCTTGAGTGCGTCCTCGGCGGACTTGTCGGCGCGCACGGCAAAGCTGTCGAAACCGCACTGGCGCATATGGCTGAGCTGGTCGCGCAGCACATCGCCCACCGCGCGCAGCTCGCCGCGCCAGCCCAGGCGGGTGCGCAGCAGGTAGGCCTGGCTGTAGCCGCGACCGTCACGGAAACTGGGGAAGTCCACCGCGATCAGCGGCAACGCCGGCAGACAAATGGCCAGGCTTTCCACTTCATCGTCCGGCGCCAGCCACAGGCCATCGGCGCTGGCAGCCTGACCGGCCAGCACCGCGTCGCTCTGTCGCTCGCGCCACAGGGCCAGCGGCAGGATCAGCGCACCCTGCTCCGGCACCTCGTCGTCGGCACGCAGCAACTGCCAGGGATCGTCATGCACCAGCCGCGCCGCGCCATCCTGCAGACGAATCAGGTTGTTCATGCCGGCACCTCCTGCGGGCGGTAGATCCGCTGCTTGAATGGCTCCAGACCAATGCGGGTACAGGTCTCGACGAAAGGCTCGTCGGCGCCGCGCAGCTCCAGGTAGGTAGCGATGATCTGCTCGATCACCGCCGGCACCTCGTCGGCGCCGAAAGACGGGCCGATCACCTTGCCCAGCGCCGCACCGTGGCCCTGGGCGCCGCCGAGGGTGATCTGGTACCACTCGCTGCCGTTCTTATCCACGCCGAGAATGCCGATGTTGCCGATATGGTGGTGGCCGCAGGCGTTCATGCAGCCGGAGATATTCAGGCTCAGCTCACCGATGTCGTGCAGGTAGTCGAGGTCTTCGAAGCGCTGCTGGATGGCCTGGGCGATGGGGATCGACTTGGCATTGGCCAGCGAGCAGTAGTCGCCGCCCGGGCAGGCGATGATGTCGCTGAGCAGGCCGATGTTCGGCGTGGCCAGGCCAGCCGCAGTCGCCAGCTGCCAGAGCTGATAGAGGTCGCTCTGGCGTATATCCGGCAGCACCAGGTTCTGCTCGTGGGCCACGCGGATCTCGCCGAAACCGAAGGCCTCGGCCCAGCCGGCGACCGCCTCCATTTGCGCCGCAGTGATATCGCCCGGCGGCAACGCCGCCCCCGGCTTGCTCGACAGCACCACGCTGGCGTAGCCCGGTGCCTTGTGCGGCTGCACGTTGCGCGACAGCCAGCGGGCGAACTGCGGGTCATGCAGCTGCTCGCCCGGTTGCACGCGGCCATCGGCCAACGCGGCATAGGCTGGCGCCTGGAAGTGTGCGGCCACGCGCTGGTATTCCGCCTCGGTCAGCTCGGCCGGGCCATCCTTGATCGTGGCCCACTCCTCCTCCACTTCGCGGGCAAAGGCCTCGATGCCCAGCGCCTTGACCAAAATCTTGATCCGCGCCTTGTACTTGTTGTCGCGCCGGCCATGGCGGTTGTACACCCGCAGGATGGCCTCGACGTAGCTCAGGGTGTGGCGCCAGGCCAGGCCGTCGCGAATTGGTACGCCGATGATCGGCGTACGGCCCAGGCCGCCGCCGACCAGCACGCGCAGCAGCAACTCGCCGGTGTCATCGCGGTACAGCTGCAGGCCGATATCGTGCACCTGCACCGCCGCGCGGTCCTCGGCCGCCGCACATAGGGCGATCTTGAACTTGCGCGGCAGGAACAGGAATTCCGGGTTGACCGTCGACCACTGCCGAAGGATTTCCGCCAGCGGGCGCGGGTCGAGCAGCTCATCGGCGGCAACCCCGGCAAAAGCCTCGGTGGTGACGTTGCGCACGCAATTGCCGGAGGTCTGGATGGCGTGCATCTCCACCGCCGCCAGTTGCGCAAGGATATCCGGCACCTGCTCCAGTTCGATCCAGTTGAACTGGATGTTCTGTCGCGTGGTGAGGTGACCGTAGCCGCGATCATGCTCGCGGGCGATACGCGCCAAGGTGCGCAGCTGCCCAGCCGAGAGCGTGCCGTAGGGAATCGCCACGCGCAGCATGTAGGCGTGCTTCTGCAGGTACAGGCCATTCTGCAGACGCAGCGGCAGGAACTCCTCCTCGCTCAGCTCGCCGCTCAAGCGGCGCTGCACCTGGTCACGGAACTGGGCGACGCGCTCGCTCACCAGCGCCTGGTCGTATTCATCGTATCGGTACATCGGCGGACTCGGCTGTTGTCGATGCGCCGAACTATGCGCGTGGCGCTGATCCCGAAACAGCCGCAGATATCGCTGAAAAATACGGAGCAGATGAGCAGCACTGCTTTGTGTAGCAGCCAGCTTGCTGGCGATCGCCCTGCGCTTTTCGAATTCACTGATTGCCAACAAGCTGGCTCCTGCAAACAGCGCTCACAGTCCATCTGATATGGTTTTTATCGATAAACCTGAGTCTGTTATCGAAACAGCCGCGCTCGCATAGTTCGCCTCGCCTGATAAAGCCCGACGAGGCCCGCAATGAGCGAACGCATTCCCGCGCAGATCATCGACACCATCGACCCGCGCAATCCCATCCGCCTGACGCCTTCCCAGGCCGGCGGGCCGATCCACACCCGCAGTTTCAGCGGCCGCTTCCGCAACCTGCGCCTGTACGGCGCCGGCCTGCTGTTCCTGCTGTTCTTCGGCACCGCCTGGCTCGACTGGGATGGCCGCCAGGCCGTGCTGTGGAACCTGGCCGAGCACCGCTACTACATCTTCGGCGCGACCTTCTGGCCGCAGGACTTCATCCTGCTCTCGGCATTGCTGATCATCGCCGCCTTCGGCCTGTTCACCGCCACGGTGGTGGCCGGGCGCATCTGGTGCGGCTACACCTGCCCGCAGAGCGTGTGGACCTGGGTGTTCATGTGGGCGGAGAAAGTTACCGAGGGCGAGCGCAACCAGCGGGTCAAGCTGGATGCCGCGCCCTGGTCGCTGAACAAGCTGGCCCGGCGCACGGCCAAGCACAGCATCTGGCTGGCCGTCAGCCTGCTCACCGCGCTGACTTTCATCGGCTACTTCACCCCGATCCGCGAGCTGACCGAGGAACTGTTTACCCTGCAACTCGACGGCGCCACGCTGTTCTGGGTGCTGTTCTTCATGGCCGCCACCTACCTCAACGCCGGCTGGCTGCGCGAGAAGGTCTGCGTGCACATGTGCCCCTACTCGCGCTTCCAGAGCGCCATGTTCGACCAGGACACTTTGTTAGTCGCCTACGATGCCGCGCGCGGCGAAGGCCGTGGCCCGCGCAAGAAAGGCAGCGACTACCAGGCCGAAGGCCTTGGCGACTGCATCGACTGCCAGATGTGCGTACAGGTGTGCCCGACCGGCATCGACATCCGCGATGGCCTGCAGATCGACTGCATCGGTTGCGCCGCCTGCATCGACGCCTGCGACACGGTGATGGACAAGATGGGCTATGCCACGGGCCTGGTCGGCTACCGTTCCGAACGCGAGTTGCAAGGTGGCAAAACCCACCTGCTGCGGCCACGGCTGATCGGCTACGGCGTGGCTCTGACGCTGATGATCGGCGCCTTCGTCTGGGCCCTGGAGGCCCGCTCGCTGGTGTCCATCGACGCCGCCAAGGACCGCAACATGTTCCGCGAGAACGCCGCTGGGCAGATCGAGAACACCTACCGCCTCAAGGTGATCAACAAGACCCAGCAGGCGCAGCGCTACCACCTGGCCCTGCTCGACAGCCCAAACATGCGCCTGGACGGCCCCGGGCAGCTGCTTCTGGCGCCCGGGGAGATTCTCGATGTGCCGGTCAGCGTGGTGCTGCTGGCCGAGCATGCGGCGGCCACCGCCACGCCGGTGCGCTTCGAGGTGAGCAATCCGGACAGTGGCGAACGCCTGCAGACCCAGAGCACCTTTATCGCCCCGCTCGGGCGCTGACGAGCGTGCGCCGGCAACTCGCCGTAGACTGTGGCCCACCACGGGCCGCAGTCATGGACACCATGAAACGCTACGAGAAATTCGCCGACCAGATAGCCGAACTGATCCGTTCCGGGGTGCTGGTGCCCGGCGAGAAAGTGCCCTCGGTGCGCCACGCCAGCCGCACCTACGGGGTCAGCCCATCCACCGTGTTCCAGGCCTACTACCTGCTGGAAGACCGTGGCCTGATCCAGGCCCGCGCCCGCTCCGGCTACTTCGTCCGCGAGCTGGCGCAGCACCCGCTGGCCGAACCGGAAACCAGCGCGCCAGCGGCGCAGACCACCGAGGTCGATGTCAGCGAACTGGTGTTCTCCGTGCTCGGCTCGCTCAAGGACCCGCACACCGTGCCCTTCGGCTCGGCCTTCCCCAGCCCGCAATTATTCCCCCTGCAGCGCCTGGCGCGCTCCATGGCCCACGCCCTGCGCGACATGCCGGCGCACGCGGTGATCGCCGACATGACCGCCGGCAACCCCGACCTGCGCCGACAGATCGCCCTGCGCTACATGGTCGCTGGCGTGCGCCTGCCGCTGGACGAGCTGGTGATCAGCAACGGCGCCCTGGAAGCGCTCAACCTGTGCCTGCAGACGGTAACCGCGCCCGGCGATCTGGTGGCCATCGAGGCGCCCGCCTTTTACGCCACCCTGCAGGTGCTGGAGCGGCTGAAGCTGAAGGCGGTGGAGATCCCGGTCAACCCGCGCGAAGGCATCGACCTCGACGTGCTCGGCGAACGCCTGGCGACGCTGCCGATCAAGGCCTGCTGGTTTATGAGCAGTCTGCAGAACCCGCTCGGCGCGAGCATGAGCGACAGCAAGAAGCAGGCGCTGTACGAGCGGCTGCACCAGCACCAGGTGCCGCTGATCGAGGACGACGTGTACGCCGAGCTGTATTACGGCGCGCAGCCACCCAAACCGGTGAAGAGCTTCGACCGCGACGGCCTGGTGATGCACTGCGGCTCGTTTTCCAAGAGCCTGGCGCCGGGCTATCGGGTCGGCTGGGTGGCCGGGGGGCGTTATGCCGAGCAGATCAGCCGGTTGAAACTGATGACCACCATCTCCCCGTCGGTGCCGGCCCAGGCGGCCATCGCCGACTACCTGCAGCACGGCGGCTATGACCGCCATTTGCGCCGCCTGCGCCATGCCCTGGAAACCCAGCAAGGGGCGATGCTGGCCTCGGCCGCGCGGCACTTCCCGGCCGGCACGCGGGTCACCCGGCCCAGCGGCGGCTACTTCCTGTGGTTCGAATTTCCCGAGCAGGTCGACTCGCTGCAGCTGTTCCAGCTCGCCCTGGCGCAGGGCATCAGCCTGGCGCCGGGGCCGATCTTTTCCGCCACCCGGCGCTTTCGCAATTGCGCGCGTCTCAACCACGGCCACCCCTGGGATGCGCAGAGCGAGCGGGCGATGGAACTGTTGGGGCGTATCCTGGCCTCATTCTGAGAGCCTGCTCACGCTCTTTTGAGTCACCGCGATGTAGCCGGACTTCAGTCCGGGAACTGGCAGGCGTGCCCCGGACTGAAGTCCGGGCTACCAGCTGAGAACCTGCGCCAAGTTTCGCGAGTGGCACGCGGCGCTCTGCAACGCCTATTGTGTCCATAGCCAGGCATGGCAACGTCGAATTAGTGGCACTATGACATCCATCAAGCCCATAGCACGACAATAACCACAACAGGGTGCAGCATCATGAGCGACGACAGCCAAACCAAGGTCAACGAAGTGCTTGGCGACCAGCAGCGCATCGAATTGCTGGAGAAAAACGCCAAGCTCAGCCGCCTGCTGATCTACGGCCTGGCGGGTGGCCTGGTCCTGCTCCTGCTGGTCGTGGTGCTGATCGCCCTGCTCGGCGGCGGCGACGAGCACGAGGAAAAGGAACCCTCGGCCAGCAAGGCCAGCGTCGTCGCCCTGGAAAAACGCCTGGTGGCCGTGGAACAGCAGGTCGCCACCTTCCAGCAGCAACTGAAAAACCAGCAGGCGCTGATCAGCCTGGCAGCCAGCAGCCCGCCACCGGCTGCGGCTGCGGCTGCGGCCGCTGCAACACCCGCAGCGCCTGCCCCCAGCGGCCCCGACCGCGCCACGGTACGCCAGGTGGCCAGCGTGCTGATCGGCCAGGAGCAGAATTACCAGCAGAGCATCACCGCGCTGAAAAACGGCATGCGCGACCTGGCCGGCATGATCGCCGGTTCGCGCAGCTGGCTGGAGGACTACGAGGCCGACCTGAACAAGCCGCTGGGCGAGAGCCAGGCGCGGGTCAAGGCGCTGCAGCAGTGGGCCAGCGGCAAATCCACTTCCCAGTCTGAATAGAGGACGTCATGACCCTGACCGCCGCCCTGCTCGCCTTTGCGCTCGCCGCCAGCCTGCTGACCATCACCCCGGGCGTCGACACCGCACTGATCCTGCGCACCGCCACCCTGGAAGGGCCGAAGCGCGCGGCCATGGCGGCACTTGGCATCAACGTCGGCTGCCTGGTCTGGGGCGCTGCCGTAGCCCTCGGCCTGGGCGCCCTGCTGGCTGCCTCGGAGCTGGCCTTCAATATCCTCAAGTGGACCGGCGCCGCCTACCTGCTGTGGCTGGGCCTGCAGATGCTGCTCAAGCCGCGCAGCGAGTTCAGCCTGGCCAGCGACACAGAGGAACGCCATGGCCAGCTCGGCTGGTTCATCAAAGGCCTGCTGGGCAACCTGCTCAACCCCAAGGTCGGCGTGTTCTACGTGTCGTTCCTGCCGCAGTTCGTGCCGGCCGGCTATGCGGTGGGCAGCTTCAGCTTCCTGCTGGCATGCATCCACGTGCTACTCGGGCTGATCTGGGCCGCCACGCTGATCCTCGCCACCCGCCCGCTGGCCGACTTCCTGCGTCGTGGCGGCATGGTCAAATGGCTGGACCGCACCACCGGCTCGGTACTGCTGGTATTCGCCGCCGGGCTGGCGCTGGCCAAGCGCTGAAGCGCTCAGCCACAACAGGGCTTAACGCACTCCGCTAGTGCTGCAGGTGGCCGTACAACTTGGCGTACAGGCCGCCATCGGCGATCAGTTGCTGGTGATCGCCATCCTCGGCGATGCGTCCACCATCGAACACCAGCACCCGGTCGGCCTGCTTCACCGCGCTCAGGCGGTGGGCAACGATCAGCGTGGTGCGCCCCTTGAGGAAAGTGCCGAGGGCCTGGTGCAGGGCATATTCGGTGGCGGCATCCAGGGCCGAGGTGGCTTCGTCGAGGATCACCACCCGCGGGTCGGCCAACACCATGCGCGCCACCGCCAGGCGTTGCCGCTGGCCACCGGACAGGCGCACGCCGGAACGCCCGACCACGCTGTCCAGCCCCTGCGGCAAGGCGCGGATGGTGGCGGCCAGCTGGGCGATCTCCAGGGCCTGCCAGCAGGCCTCGTCGTCGCGCTCGCGGCCCATGCACAGGTTGGCGCGCACCGTGTCGTTGAACAGCGCCGGATGCTGCAGCACCACCGCCACATGCTCGCGCACGGTTTCCAGACTGACTTCCTCGAGGCTCGCGCCGCCGAAGCGGATGCTGCCGGCCTGGGCCGAATAGAGGCCGAGCAGCAATTGCACCAGGGTGCTCTTACCACCGCCGCTGGCGCCGACCAGGGCGACCTTCTCGCCGGGCGCGATGGACAGGTTGAGGCCGTCCAGCACCGGCTCCTCGCCGTAGGCGAAGGTCAGCCCCCGGACCTCGACACCCACCGTCTCGCGACCGGCGAACGGGTCGATACGGCCTGGGTACTGCGGCTCATCGGCGCGCGCCAACAGCTCGTTGATGCGCTGCAGGGCGCCGCCGGCGGCGTAGTAGGCGTACTGCATGTTGAGCAGCTGCTCGACCGGGCCGATCATGAACCACAGGTAGCTAAACACCGCGAGCATCTGGCCGATCGACAGGTCGGAGAACAGCACGGTGATCATCGCCGCCGCGCGGAACACGTCGATGCCGAACTGGAACAGCAGGCCGCTGCTGCGGCTCGCCGCATCGCTCTTCCACTGCGAGGCCACCGCATAGTCGCGCACCTCGCGGGCCTTCAGGCCCAGACGACCGAGGAAGTAGCCCTGGCGATTGCCGGCGCGCACCTCCTGGATGGCTTCCAGGGTCTCGGTGAGCGCCTGGGTGAAGCGCGCGGTGCTGTCGTTCTCCAGCTTCTTCAGGCCCTTGACCCGCTTGCCCAGCTGCACCGTGGCGTAGATCACCAGCGGGTTGAACAGCAGGATCAGCAGCGCCAGCTGCCAGTGCATCCAGATCAGGATCGCCGCCGTGCCGGTCAGGGTAAGCAGCGCCACCAGCACCTTGCTCAGGGTCTCGCCGATGAACTTGTCGAGGGTGTCCAGATCGGTGACCAGGTGCGCGCTGACCGTGCCGCCGCCGAGGTTTTCGTACTCGCCGAGGGCGATGCGTTTGAGCCGCTCGATCAGGCGGATGCGCAGGCGGTAGATCACATCCTTGGACAGACGGGCGAACAGGCGTGCCTGCAGCACGTTGCTGACCAGCGCGCCTACGCGCAGCAGCAGGGTCAGGACGAGCATCAGGCCGATATAGCCGGCTGCGCTCTCCCACTGCTGGGGCAGAAAACGATCCATCACCTTGAGCGCGGCATCGCCCTGCTTGAGCAGCACCTCGTCCACCAGCAGCGGCAGCAGCAGCGGAATCGGCACACTACAGAGAGTAGCGACGACGGCAATCAGGTTGGCCAGCAGCAGGGACTTGCGATGGCGCAGTGCGAGTTGGCGGATCTCCGCCCAGGTCAGCCGATCAGCCACGCCCACCTCGCTGCAGCCAGCGTTCGAGCATCGGTGCCAGTTCCTCGACGGGCTGGTAACCATTGGTAAGCAGGGCCAGTTGCCCCTTGCGCTCGGCCAGCAGGGTCGGGAAGCCGGCAATGCCGAGATCCTGCACCCAGGTGAAATCGGCGGCGGTGGCGGCATGCATCTGCTCGCGGTCGAACATCTCGGCGAACTCGATGCGCGGAATCCCCGACTGCTCGGCCAGTTCCACCAGCACGTGGGCACGGGTGACATCGCGGCCTTCGGTGTAGAAGGCTTCCTGGATCAGCTGGGCCAGCGGCGCGACGCTCTGCTCGTCGAGAGCGCGTGCGGTAACCAGCGCCCGGCAGGCCGGCTCGGTGTTGTACACCAGGCCATCGGGCAGGGCGTCATGGAAGTTGAACAGCTGGCCGGTGCGGGCATTTACCGCCTGCCAGTGGGCGAGGATGCGCACCTTGCTCACCGGGTCGAGCGCGGCCCGCTCCTGGCGCAGGCCGCCCATGACGAAATGCACGGCCACCCCGCCGTCAGCAGCCTGCTGCGTCAACGCCTCGACCACCGGGGCGAAGCCCCAGCACCAGGAGCACATGGGGTCCATCACGTAGATCAGGCGGGGTTCGCGCACGCTGTCGTCCTTACTGGTCGAGTGCCTTGTAGTTGAAGCCTATGGGGTGAGGCAGATTACGCGCCTGGGCGATCTCGATCTGCTTCTGCCGCTCGCGGGCGCTGGTGCGGGTCTTCTCCGGCAGCGAATCCCAGCAATGCGGGCAACTGATGCCCGGGGCATAGTGCGCAGACTGGCGATCTACCACGGAAACCGGGGTACGGCAGGCGTGGCACTGGTCGTAGTCACCCTCGGTGAGATCGTGGCGCACGGTGACGCGGTTGTCGAACACGAAGCAGTCGCCCTGCCACTTGGTCTCGGCCTGGGGTACTTGTTCCAGGTACTTGAGGATGCCGCCCTTGAGGTGGAACACCTCTTCGAAGCCTTCGCCAAGCATGTAGCTGGAGGCCTTCTCGCAGCGGATGCCGCCGGTGCAGAACATCGCGACCTTCTTGTGCCTGGCCGGATCGTAGTGCGCCTTGATGTACTCGGGGAAGTCGCGGAACGATTTGGTCTGCGGGTCGACCGCGCCTTCGAAGGTGCCAATAGCCACTTCATAGTCGTTGCGGGTGTCGATCAGCAGCACTTCGGGGTCGCTGATCAGGGCATTCCAGTCCTGCGGCTCGACATAGGTGCCAACCAGGTTATTGGGGTCGACACCCGGCACGCCAAGAGTGACGATTTCCTTCTTCAGCTTGACCTTGGTGCGATAGAACGGCTGTTCGTCGCAGAAGGATTCCTTGTGGTCGATATCGGCCAGACGGGCGTCCAGGCGGAACCAGGCGAGCAGGCCATCGATACCGGCGCGGGTGCCGGACACGGTGCCGTTGATGCCCTCTTCGGCCAGCAGCAGGGTGCCTTTGATGTCGTTGGCGAGCAGGGTTTGCAGCAGGGGTTCGCGCAGCGCTTCGTAGTCCGGCAGGGAAACGAACTTGTACAGCGCTGCCACGACGATCTTTGCAGTCATCGGAATATCTCTCCAGTGGTCATCCTCGCAAAGGACGGACCGGGTTCTAAGAACCTGTTTACGGTCTCCTGTCCGTCGGCCATACCGCGTTAAAAACAGACTCGGAAAGCGGCTTGCCGCTAGCGCGCTTTAGTGCGACCCGAAGGGCGAGTGAAACGAGTCATGCTCATTTACAGCTCGTAAACTCCGCTTCCTCGCCTGTTTTTGCCTTGTCTGGCTCTAGTCCAAAAGATCGTAAACAGGTTCAACATGACTGCGCCGGCAAAGGCCGGCGCAGGTGCAAATGGTAACGCAGAGCAGCGGGTGGGCGCACCTGAGCTGGATCAACGGAAGCGCCGTCAGCGCTTAATGATCGTGCTTGCTGCCGCCCTTGCAGGTGGGAGAGTCGGGTGCAATGCCCTGCTCCGCCCACTCTTCGGGGGTATAGGTGTGCAGCGCCAGGGCATGGAACTGGCCCATCAGCTCGCCGAGGGTGGCGTAGACCTTCTGGTGCCGCTTGACCGCGTTCAGGCCGGCAAACAGCGGGCTGACGATCACCGCCTTGTAGTGGGTCTGCTGGCCACGGCTGTGCATGTGGCTTTCGTCCAGCACATCGAGGTGTACCGGCTGCAGGGCCACAAGGGCCTCAAGAATCTTCTCGCGCATGTTCATGCCGGCCTCACTGCTTCTTGGGCGCCAGTTCGGCGCTCATGTCGGTGAGCAGCTTGTTCACTTCCGGCACCGCCGGCTGCAGCTGCGACTGGGAAATCTGTACCGACTGCGCCATCAGCGCCGGCATGCGCGCCAGCACCTTGCTGCCGGTCGGGCTCTGGTAGAAAGCGATCAGTTCCTTGAGCTCGGCCTCGGTAAAGGCGGCAGAGTACAGGCTGACCATTTGCGGCTCCAGCTTCTGCCAGCCGATGGCCTTATCCAGCGCCACATTGGCCTTAGCCTGGTAGCTCTCGAGCAGGGCCTTCTTGCTTTCCGGTGCCTGCGCTTCGGCAAAACGCTGGGCGAAAGCCTGCTGCACCTGGGAATAGACCGGCACGGTCAGCTTGTTGGCATGGGTGATTTCGAGCAGCTTCCTGGCCTGGGCCGCATGGCTGGCATCGTCGGCCAGCAGCGGAGTACTGATGGCCAGCAACAGGGCGGAACAAACGAGAGTAAGGCGCGACATCGAGCAAGTCCTTGGGGGCGGCGAAAGGCGGCCATTCTGCGCGCACCGCCCAATGTGCTCAAGACAGCCAGGATGAGATAGAAAATAACAATCATTAGCAAAAGGCCAGTACTTGCCCTTTGTTGGTACAGCCGTGCATGCTCTGCATCCTTCCTAAGAACCTATTCACGACCTCCTGACTCGCGGCCATACCGCGTTAAAACGGCCTCGGCAAGCCGCTTGCGGCTAACGCGCTTCAGCGCGACCCGAAGGGCGAGTGAAACGAGTCATGCTCATTTACACCTCGTAAACTGCGCTTTCTCGGCCACTTTTGCCTTGTCTGGCTCTAATTCAGAAGATCGTGAATAGCTTCTCAATTCAAGTCACGACCGCCTCTAGCGCGGTCGTCGTGGAATGCTTCCACAACACACGGATGTGTCGGATGAACAGCTTTACCCAGTCTCCAGTCAGCGCGCCCGCGCAGCCACTCTGCGACGCCCGTGGTCGTCTCGACCCGCAGGCAGTGGGTTGGTCACCGCGGCCACTGGTGGATTGCGCGATCCCCGGCAACCTGGGCCGGCGCAAACGCTGGAACCACTGGTGCATCACCACCCCGCAATGGATGCTGTCGCTGACCTTCTCCGACCTCGACTATCTGGGCTACGGCGCTGCCTGCTTCCTCGATCTGGAAACCGGCAAGTCCGCCTCGCATACCCAGTTGCGCCCTTTCGGCCTGGGTTGCCAACTGGCCGACAGCCCCCTGGAAAGCCACGCATTCCACCACAACCGCCTGCATCTCAAGGCCGATGATCGTGGCAGCTCCGTACGCCTCACCGTGGCGGCCCCGAATATCGGCGGCCAGGCCCTGCAGGTAGCGCTGGATATTCAGCGCCCAGTGCACCTGGACTCGGTCAACCTGATCTGCCCGATGGGCGAAAACACCTTCCACGCCACCTGCCGCCAGCTCGGCCTGCCGGTCAGCGGCACCCTGCAGCTGGGCAGCCGGCAGTTCACTTGCACGCCGGGGCAAAGCTTCGCCTCGCTGGATTTCGCCCGTGGCGTATGGCCCCTCAACAGTCACTGGAAGCGCGCCGCCTTTGCTGCTCCCGGCGGTATCGCGGCCAACTTCGGCTCAGGCTGGTGCGACTACAGCGGCCTGTCGGAAAACGCCCTGTGGTTCGGGGGCGAGCTGCTGCACCTGCAGGAGCCGGTCGATATCGTTCAGAACCCCCAGGGCCCGTTGGCACCCTGGCGCCTGCACAGCCCCAGCGGCCAGGTCGAACTGAGTTTCACCCCTCGCCAGCTGCACCAGGCCCATCCCAAGTTCGGCCCCTTCTTCGCCGATACCCGCCAGTGGTTCGGTTGTTTCGACGGCACCCTGCGTGACCAGAACGGCGAGAAAGTCCCGGTAGCCGGTGCCTACGGCTGGCTCGGCGCGACCCAGGCGCGCTGGTAATCGCGGCGATAGAAACAGCAGGGAACCAGCCCCGTCTCCGGCGGCCTAAACTGCCGGAAGCCCATCCGGAGAAAGCCCATGAGCCGCACCGAAACCGATAGCCTCGGCGCCATCGCCGTAGCCGACGACGCTTACTGGGGCGCGCAGACCCAGCGCTCGCTGATCAACTTCGCCATCGGCGAGCAGCGCATGCCGATGGCCGTGCTGCATGCCCTGGCGCTGATCAAGAAGGCCGCCGCACGGGTCAACGACCGTATCGGCGACCTGCCCCCGGAGATCGCCCGACTGATCGAGCAAGCCGCCGATGAAGTGCTCGCCGGCCAGCATGACGAGCAGTTCCCCCTGGTGGTCTGGCAGACCGGCAGCGGTACGCAGAGCAACATGAACGTCAACGAGGTGATCGCCGGTCGCGCCAACGAACTGGCCGGCCAGGGACGTGGCGGCAAGAGCCCAGTGCACCCCAACGACCACGTCAACCGCGCGCAAAGCTCCAACGACAGCTTTCCCACCGCCATGCACATCGCCGCCGTGCAGGCGGTACAGCAGCAACTGCTGCCGGCCATCGCCGAGCTGTCCGGCGGGCTGGCCGAACAGGCGGCGCGGCACATGCAACTGGTCAAGACCGGGCGCACGCACCTGATGGACGCCACGCCCATTACCTTCGGCCAGGAGCTTTCCGCTTTCGTCGCCCAGCTCGACTATGCCGAGCGCGCTATTCGCGCCACCCTGCCGGCAGTCTGCGAACTGGCCCAGGGCGGTACTGCGGTGGGCACCGGGCTGAACGCCCCGCATGGTTTCGCCGAAGCCATGGCTGCCGAACTGGCGGCACTGTCCGGCCTGCCGCTGGTTTCCGCGCCCAACAAGTTCGCTGCGCTGTCCGGCCATGAGCCGCTGACCAGCCTGTCCGGCGCGCTGAAGACCCTGGCCGTGGCCCTGATGAAGATCGCCAACGACCTGCGCCTACTCGGCTCCGGCCCGCGCACCGGCTTCGCCGAAGTGCGTCTACCGGCCAACGAACCAGGCAGTTCGATCATGCCGGGCAAGATCAACCCGACCCAGTGCGAGGCACTGTCCATGCTCGCCTGCCAGGTGCTCGGCAACGACGCCACCATCGCCTTCGCCGCCAGCCAGGGCCACCTGCAGCTCAACGTGTTCAAGCCGGTGATCATCCACAACCTGCTGCAATCGATCCGCCTGCTGGCCGATGGCTGCCGCAACTTCAACCAGCACTGCATCGCCGGCATGGAACCGGATGCCAAGCAGATGGCCGCGCACCTGGAGCGCGGGCTGATGCTGGTGACCGCGCTGAACCCGCACCTCGGCTACGACAAAGCCGCCGAGATCGCCAAGAAGGCCTACGCCGAAGGCCTCAGCCTGCGCGAGGCCGCCCTACAACTGGGCTACCTGAGCAACGAGGAATTCGATGCCTGGGTGCGCCCGGAAAACATGCTGGAGTCCGGACAACATGCTTGAAGAAACCAAGAGTGGTGCCACCCCGCTGGAAGGCGACGGCAAGCGCATCCTGATGATCCTCGGCACCCCCAAGCGCGACAGCCTCTGCCACGCCCTCGCCGAGGCCTATAGTCATGGCGCGCGCGGCGAAGGCCATGTGGTGCGCCAGCTCAAGCTCGGTGAAATGCAGTTCGATCCGATCCTGCGCGACGGTTATACCCAGGGGCAGGCACTGGAACCGGACCTGCTGGAGGCGCAGCGGCAGATCCACTGGGCCGAGCACCTGGTGTTCGTCTACCCGGTCTGGTGGGGCGGCGTGCCGGCCCTGCTCAAGGGCTTCTTCGATCGGGTGTTCCTACCCGGCTTCGCCTTCAAGTACCGCAACCGCTCGCAACTGTGGGACAAGCTGCTCAGCGGGCGCACCGCCGACCTGCTGGTGACCCTGGATACCCCGCCCTGGTATTTCCGCTGGATCTACGGCGCGCCGGCGCACCGGCAGATGACCCGCACCATCCTCGGTTTCAGCGGCATCAAGACCCGTCGCCTGAGCGAGTTCGCCCCGGTGCGGCCCTCTTCGGAAGAACAACGGCAGAGCTGGTTGCGCCGCGCCGAACAGCTCGGCGTGAAGGCCTGAAGCAGCCGCAGCACCGCACAAAAAACGCTTCCGCAGGAGCCAGCTTGCTGGCCATGCATTGCCAAGTAAAAGCATCGCCAGCAAGCTGGCTCCTGCAAATCTGACGTCAGAAAAATGGAAAATCCGCCATCTGCGGCGATCCGTAAGGCAATTCCGACCATCTGTCGCCAAGCCGAACTGGTCAAAATTCAACCACTAGACTGAAACCAGTGCACCCCTGCAACTGGAGGTTTCACCATGTTCGGTCAGCGCAATATCGACCCCACTCCAAGCACCCACTACCGGAGCGAACGAGTCAGTGCGGTCAACGGCCAGTACTTCTTCTCGACCCGCGAAGGCACACTGGAAGGTCCCTACTTCACCCGGGTCGATGCCGAACGAGAAATCGCCTTCTATATCCGCCGAATGCGCCAGGCCAACGACATCATCGAAAGCCGGGCATTCTGAGCACGACTCCCTGCGCGCAGCCGCCACTCGACGGCAGCGCACCCGCGTCAAGCACTCAGCTCGCCTTGAACGCAGCCTCCAGCGCATCGTTGATGGTGCGCAGTATCTTCACCCGCGCATAACGTTTGTCATTGGCCTCCACCAGGGTCCAGGGCGCGATCTCGCTGCTGGTACGGTCGACCATGTCGCCTACCGCATCGACGTACTGATCCCACTTGTCGCGGTTGCGCCAGTCCTCGGCGGTGATCTTGTAGCGTTTGAAGGCCGTCTCCTCCCGCTCCTTGAAGCGGCGCGCCTGCTCGTCCTTGTCGATCGCCAGCCAGAACTTCACCAGCACGATCTTGTAGTCGTGCAGCTGCTCCTCGAAGTCGTTGATCTCGCCATAGGCACGCAGCCAGTCGGCCGGCGTGCAGAAGCCCTCGACCCGCTCCACCAGCACCCGGCCATACCAGGAGCGGTCGAAGATGGTGAACTGCCGCCTCGCCGGGATATGCCGCCAGAAGCGCCAGAGATAGGGCTGCGCGCGCTCCTCCTCGGTCGGTGCGGCAATCGGCACGGTGCGGTACTGGCGTGGATCGAGGGAGCCGGTGACCCGGCGGATCGCCCCGCCCTTGCCGGCCGCATCGTTGCCCTCGAACACCGCCATCAGCGCATGGCTGCGAAAGCGCTTGTCGCGCACCAGCAGGGCCAGGCGTTGCTGCTCGGCGGCCAGCTGCTGCTTGTAGTCGTCCTTGCTCAGCGTGAGGCTGAGATCAAGGCTGTCCAGCAGGCTGCGGTTATCGAGGCTGGCCACCAGAGGCGCCGCATGGGGCTGGCGCCGTGGCCGCTCCTTGAGTTTCAGCGCCGCCTGCAACCCTTCGAGCAGGGTGCGCCCGACCGTGAGGCTGCGGTAGTTGGCATCGGAACCTTCGATCACGTACCAGGGCGCGTAGTCGCGGCTGGTACGCCGCAACACCCGCTCACCAAAGCGCACGAAGCGGTCGTAGACCTCGCTCTGCTTCCAGTCCAGCGGGTTGATCTGCCAGCTGCGCTGCGGGTCGCTGTCCAGCTCCTTGAGGCGGTTCTTCAG
Source organism: Pseudomonas sp. (assembly GCA_051646165.1). Classification (GTDB taxonomy): domain Bacteria; phylum Pseudomonadota; class Gammaproteobacteria; order Pseudomonadales; family Pseudomonadaceae; genus Aquipseudomonas. The sequence goes on from JBOFCR010000036.1 coordinate 16,555, forward strand.
CTGCTTCTTGGACAGGTGGAACCAGAACTTGAAGATCAGCGCACCCTCGTCACAGAGCATGCGCTCGAAGCGCTCGGTGGCGTCGATCAGCTGATCCAGGCGCGCGTCCTTGATATCGCCGTCGACCCGCGCATGCAGCATCTGGCTGTACCAGTTGCCGAAGAAAATGCCGATCTGCCCCTTGGGCGGCAGCTTGCGCCAGAAACGCCACTGCGCTGGCCGGGCCATCTCTTCGTCGGTCGGCGACAGGAAGCTCTCGACGTGGATCAGGCGTGGGTCCATCCACTCGCTGAGCAGCTTCACCGTCTCGCCCTTGCCGGCGCCCTCGATGCCATTGATCAGGATCAGCACCGGGAAGCGCGCCTGCTGCTTCAGCTCGAACTGCGCCTCCAGCAAGGCTTCGCGCAACTCGGTGACCGCTTTTTCGTAGGTTTCCTTGTCGATGGCATGACCGATTTCCGCAGACTCGAACATGTACACACTCCCTGATCAGTTGCGCTCAGCCTAGCGGATCGCCACCGGTGGCTGGCAAGTGCGCCGAGCGAAAAAAGCGAGCGCCATCCGCTAGAATGCGCGCCTTGCCCGTGAGCCGCGATGATGACCGAGACACCCACCCCACACGCCCAGCTCGACTGGGACGACCAAGGCCAGCCGCACTCGCGGCAGTTCGACGACGTGTACTTCTCCCGCGAGGACGGCCTGGGCGAAACCCGCCACGTGTTTCTCGACGGCAATGCCCTGACCACCCGTTGCGCCGCGCTGCCAGCTGGCGGGCGCCTGGTGATCGGCGAAACCGGCTTCGGCACCGGCACCAACTTCCTCTGCGCCTGGCAGCTGTTCGAGCAACAGGCTCCGGCCGATGCCCAGCTGCACTTCGTCAGCGTGGAAAAGTACCCACTGACCCGCGCCGACCTTGAGCGCAGCCTGGCCCTGTGGCCGGAGCTGACGCCCTGGTCCGCGCAGCTGCTGGAGCAGTACGTGGCCATCCACCCCGGCTTCCAGCGCTTACTGCTGGATGGTGGACGGGTGGTGCTGACCCTGCTGATCGGCGATGCGCAGGAGCAACTGAGCCTGCTCGACGGGCAGATCGACGTGTGGTTCCTCGACGGTTTCGCCCCGGCGAAGAACCTCGATATGTGGAACCCGGCGCTGTTCCAGCAACTGGCACGCCTGTCCGCACCCCAGGCCAGCATCGCCACCTTCGCCAGTACCGGCTTCGTGCGCCGCGCGCTGAACGAAGCCGGCTTCGCCATGCGCCGGGTACCGGGCTACGGCAAGAAGTGGGAAAACCTCAGCGGCCGCTACAACGGCCCGGCAGCGCCTGGCGGGCCAGCCTGGTTCGCCCGCCCGGCTCAGCAATCGATACGTGAAGCCCTGGTGATCGGTGCAGGTCTGGCCGGTTGCGCCACGGCCGCCAGCCTGGCCAGTCGCGGCTGGCAAGTGACCCTGCTGGAGCGCCACGCCGCCGTTGCCCAGGAAGCCTCGGGCAACCCACAAGGCGTGCTCTACCTCAAGCTCTCGGCCCACGGCACGGCGCTGTCGCAACTGATCGTCAGCGGCTTCGGCCATACCCGCCGCCAGCTGCAGCGCCTGCAGGCGGGTGCGGACTGGGCGCCCTGCGGCGTGCTGCAACTGGCCTTCGACGCCAAGGAGGGCGAGCGCCAGGCGCGCCTCGCCGCGGCCTTCCCCAGCGACCTGCTGCACAGCCTCGAGCGCGAACAGGCCGAGGCCCAGGCCGGCATCGCCCTGCCCACCGGCGGCCTGTTCTACCCCGAGGGCGGCTGGGTGCATCCACCGGCCCTGTGCGAACTGCTGGCCCGCCACCCGAATATCCGCTTGCTGCCCCATAGAGAAGCGCTGGAGCTACAGCGGGTCGATGGACAATGGCAGGCCCGCGATGGCGAGCAGCTGCTGGCCAGTGCGCCGGTTGCCGTGCTGGCCGGCGCCGCCGAAGTGAAACGCTTCGCCCAGGCCGCCGAGCTGCCGCTCAAGCGCATTCGCGGGCAAATCAGCCGCCTGCCGCAGACAGCAGAAAGCGCCGAGCTGGCCTGCGTGGTCTGCGCCGAAGGCTATGTCGCGCCGGCGCGCCAGGGCGAACACACCGTCGGCGCCAGCTTCGATTTCCACAGTGACGACCTGACGCCCACCGCCGCCGAGCATGCCGGTAACCTCGACCTGCTGCGGGAAATCTCCAGCGACCTGGCCGAACGCCTGCACGCCGAACAGCTCGACCCGGCACAGCTGCAGGGCCGCGCCGCCTTCCGCTGCACCAGCCCGGACTACCTGCCGATAGTCGGTCCGCTGGCCGACAGCACCGCCTTCGCCAACGCCTATGCAGTCCTGACCAAGGATGCGCGCCAGCAACCGGACACGCCCTGCCCCTGGCTCGACGGACTCTACGTCAACAGCGGCCACGGCTCGCGCGGCCTGATCAGCGCACCGCTGTCCGGCGAGCTGCTGGCGGCCTGGCTCAACGACGAGCCGCTACCCCTGCCACGCAGCGTGGCCGAGGCCTGTCACCCCAATCGCTTTCTGCTGCGCCGGCTGATCCGCCAACGCTGAACAACCCGCCGGCGACAAACGGGCTTGCCAGACCGTAACCACCATAAGATACTCCCCCCAGTAAACAAATACCCCCACCCGTATCCATGGAGCCCGCGTATGACCACGCCCAACCTGCAACAACAGGACGCCATGCTCAAACGCCTGGCCCGCGTCGAAGGGCAGATCCGCGGCATCCAGGCGATGATCCGGCGAGGCGAAGAGTGCGAAGCCATCGCCCAGCAATTTGCTGCTGCACGCAAGGCCCTGGATAAGGCCTACCAGGAAATGCTCGCCTGTCTGCTGGAAGAAACCATGCTCGATCCCCAGCGCGATGATGCCGAGACCCTGGCGCGAGTCCGGGCCATTTTTACCAAATACACCTGATACCCCAGGGGAGTATGCAATGACCTCTTCCATCTGCCTGATCGACGCCCCGCGCTTCGCTGCCGCTCAGCACCAAGGCCAGGTGCGCTTCCTCATCGACGTACGCAGCCCGGCCGAATTCCGCGCGCAGCATGTGGCAGGCGCACGCAACGTACCGCTGGATCAACTGCAAGCCGAACCCTTGGCCGACCAGCTGAAGAGCGAAGGCCTGCGGGCCGGCGCGGAACTCTTCCTGCTATGCCAGCGTGGGCAGCGCGCCCAGCGTGCCGCCGAACAACTGCAGCACCTGCTACCCGGCGTGCAGGTGGTCGACGGCGGCACCGAGGCCTGCGTGGCCTGCGGCATGGCAACCAGCCAGGGCGTCAGTACGACCATCAGCCTGCAGCGGCAAGTACAGATCAGCGCCGGCAGCCTGGTGCTGCTCGGCTGCATACTCGGCACCTGGCTGCATCCGGGCTGGTACAGCCTGGCCGCTTTCGTCGGCGCCGGGCTGACCTTTGCCGGCCTGAGCAACACCTGCGCCATGGCCTTGCTGCTGGCACGCATGCCCTGGAACCGCTGATGACGCTGTTGCTCCTCGAGGCCCTCGGGATCGGCGCGATTCTCGGCCTGCTGCTGGGCCTGACCGGGGCCGGTGGCTCGCTGGTGGCCCTGCCACTGCTGCTCAGCCTGCACCTGCCGCTGCGCGATGCCATCGGGGTGAGCCTGGGCGCCGTGGCGCTGACGGCCCTGGTCGGCGCCATTCCCCGCGCCTTTCAGGGCCTGGTGGCCTGGCGCCCGGTGCTGTTGCTGAGTCTCTGCGGCTTGCCGGGCAACGCCCTGGGCCAATGGCTGGGGCAGTTCATCCCGGAAAGCCTGCTGATCATCGCGTTCTGCCTGCTGGTGTTGTGGTCGGCCTGGCGCATGTGGCACGGCGCCAGGCTGCCGCGCAGCAACCAACCGCACACCCGCAACCTGGCCCTGCTCGGAATCGGCCTGGGGGTCGGCCTGTTGTCGGGGCTGATGGGGGTTGGCGGCGGTTTTCTGGTGGTGCCCGCGCTGCTCTGGCTCACGCCGTTGTCGATGCTGGCGGCCACCGCCACCTCCATGGCCCTGATCGCCATCGTTTCCGGCGGTGGCTTCCTGCTCTACCTCAGTGAAGCCAGCCCTTCGCCATTGCTGCTCTGGGGCCTGGCTGGCGGCGGCGCCCTTGGCGTTCTGGCCGGCAACCAATGGGCCCAACGCCTCGGCGGGCAATTGCTGCAACGCCTGTTCGCCCTGATGCTGGTCGTGGTCAGCCTGTCGCTGGCCGCCCAGAAACTGTTTGGAGGAACCTGACATGCTGCTGCGCCAATTGTTCGACAGCGCCAGTTCGACCTACAGCTATCTGCTGGCCGACCAGGGCGAAGCCGTGCTGATCGACCCGGTCAGGGACAAACTGGACGATTACCTGCGCCTGCTGGGCGAGCTGGACCTGCGCCTGCTGCTGGCCGTCGACACACATACCCATGCCGACCACATTACCGCCCTCGGCGACCTGCGCAACGCCACTGGCTGTCGCAGCGGCTTCGGTGCGCAGAGCGGCAGCCAGTGCGCCAGCTTCACCTTCACCGACGGTCAGGCCCTGGCCTTCGGCCAGCGCCGGTTGATCGCCTGGCATACGCCCGGACATACCGATGATTCCTACTGTTTTCTATTGCCCGGCGAGGGCAGCGAAGCGGCCCAGCTGTTCAGCGGCGATACCCTGCTGATCCGCGGCAGTGGCCGCACCGACTTCCAGAACGGCGACGCCCGCATGCAATGGGCCAGCCTGCAGCGCCTGCTGGCCCTGCCAGGCGACACCGCAGTCTGGCCAGGCCACGATTACCGCGGCTGGACACGCTCCTGCATCGCCGAGGAAGCCGCACACAACCCGCGCCTGCAAGTCGCCGATGCCGAGGCCTACGCCCAGCTGATGGGCAGCCTGAAACTACCCGATCCACGGTTGATGGACATCGCCGTGCCAGCCAACCGCGCTTGCGGCCAGCGCTGAGCCTCGCCGATCCAGCGCTCATCGCCAGGCGGTTCCGCTACACCCGCATATAACCTATGGATCCAGAATTCTCGGCTTACACCAGTCGGCACCATCCTGCCTCGCCTGCGCGGCAGTCGTCACCAACGGAGCAAGCGCTAAGGAACTGCGTGCGAAATAGCTGGCGAACTGCACGTCAGCCAACCGCTCGAGCACACGGCGCAGATGGCCAGCGAAACCCAGTTGCCCGCCGTCGACAGCATACAGGGAACGCGCCCGCCGCAAGCCGGCTAAGCTGCTTAGAAAGGTTGCCGGCGGCATGGCACAGAGAGCTTGCCGCCTCCCGCGCATACGGGCACAGTGCAATCACAGGTGTATAAAAACAAAGAGGTTTGCAATGCCTCGCTTCTGTCTGGCCCTGCTGCTGTTGTGGCTTAGCGGGCCGCTCTGGGCGCTGACTCCGGCGCCGCTGGATCGTGACGAGTTGCGCCTGTCGCTGGCGCCCTACATGGGCTATTACCAGGACCGCGACGGCAAGCTCAATGCCGAGCAGGTGCAGCTCCTCCCAGACAGCGATTTCACCCCAGTCACCGGCGACCATGCCAACCTCGGCAAGCACGACTCCACCTGGTGGTTCAAGGTGCGCCTGGTCAACAGCCGGCAACAGCCGCTCAATGGCTATCTGGAAGTCAATTACGCCCTGCTCGACCAGATCGACGTCTACCTGCAGGACGCCGACGGCAAGCTGCTGCACCAGGAAAGCGGCGACCGCTTCGCCTTCGCCCAGCGCCCGGTGCAAGTTCGTCACTTCTGGTTCCCCATGCAGCTACCCCACGGCAGCAACACCCTGCTGCTGCGGGTGGAGTCCACCAGCACCATCTTCGTACCGCTGTTCTTCAGTACCTACGGCGCCAGCGCGGCCGCCCAGGAAAACCTGATGGGCATCAACGGTGCCTTCTATGGCGTGTTGTTCGCCATGTTCATCTACAACCTGTTCCTGTTCATCTCGCTGCGTGAGCGCGCCTACTTCTGGTACCTGGCTTACAACATCAACGTCGGCCTGTTCGCCGCCTGCTTCGACGGCATGCTGTTCAAGCTGCTGCCCGAGCACATTGCCCTGCAGTCGGTGAGCATCTACATCCTGATGTACCTGCATTGCCTCACGGCCACCCAGTTCAGCCGGCACTTCCTGCACACCCGCCAGTACTTTCCGCGCCTGGACAATGCCTTGCGCCTGCTGATGCTGGTGACGGTCGGCGGCCTGCTGTCGGTGGCGCTGATCGGCCTGCAGGCGTGGAACATCCTGGCCAGCGTATCCGTGCTGGTGGTATCCCTGTTGCTGCTGATCACCGGCATCTACGTGTGGCGCCGCGGCATCCGCCACGGCTCCTACTACGTACTGGCGTGGAGCGTATTGCTGGTGTCATTCATGCTGGTCACCAGTGGTTCGCTGGGCATCGAGCTGTTCGGCATCTATGGCTCGACGGTGGTCAAGGTCGGGGTCACCATCGAGCTACTGGCCCTCTCCATCGGCCTCGCCGACCGCATCAACCTGCTCAAGGAAGAAGGCTACCGCTCACGCCAGGCCGCTGAACAGGCGGAAGTGGAAAGCCTGGCCAAGAGCCGCTTCCTGGCCAAGATGAGCCACGAGATTCGTACCCCGCTGAACGGCGTGCTGGGCATGCTGCAACTGCTGCGCGATACCAGCCTGGATCGCAACCAGCGCTTCTATGTGGACACCATCAGCAGCTCCGGCAGCTCGTTGATGGCGGTGATCAACGACATCCTCGATTACGCCCGCATCGAGTCCGGCAAGCTGAGCCTGGAGGAGATCGAGTTCGACCTCGAACAGCTGATTACCGACACCCTGATCCTGTTCAGCGCCATGGCCCAGGACAAGCGCATACGCCTGTACGTCAGCCTGCAGGGCGGCGTGCCACGCAAGATCAAGGGCGATCCGACCCGTCTCAAACAGGTACTGATGAACCTGCTGGGCAACGCCCTCAAGTTCACCCAGGAAGGCCATGTGGCGCTGAACATCTGTCGGCGCAGCGACAAGCTCGGCCACGCGCACTTGGTGTTCAGCGTCAGCGACAGCGGCATCGGCATCCCCAACGAGACCCTCAGTCAGCTGTTCAAGTCCTTCTCCCAGGGCGACTCCAGCACCACCCGGCGCTATGGCGGCAGCGGCCTGGGCCTGGCCATCAGCAAGGAGCTGGTGGAAATGATGACCGGCCAGATCGAGGTGCAGAGCACCCTCGGCCAGGGTACCCGTTTCAGCTTCAATATCCCGCTGCAGCCCGGCAGCGATGAACCGGATGAACTGGCCACCCTGGTCAACGGCCGCACCGCCCTGCTCTGCTCGCTGGACGGCCTGGGCCTGGAGGCCCTCAGCCACCTGCTCGAGCGCTGGGGCATGCGTACCCAGCGCTGCCAGGACCCGGAGCGCCTGCGCACCTACCTGGAAGACTTCGCCATCCCACCCCTGCTGGTGCTGATGACCCCCTGGCCCGGCAGCATCGGCCACTGGCTGGACAGCCTCGGCCCGCAACTCGAACGCGGCCAGCGCGTGCTCCTGCTGCACCCGCCGGAGCAGGCCCTCAACCTGCCCAGCGGCCAGGGCCTGCGCATGCTCAACCTGCCCCTGCCGATTGCCGTCAGCAGTCTGCGCAGCACCCTGCTGGAGCTGTACAGCGAGCGGCGCAGCGAGACCCGCGCAGCACCGCCAGAGCCTTACCAGAGTGGCAACACGGCACCTTGCATCCTGGTCGCCGAGGACAATGTGGTGAACCAGTTGGTGGTGCAGGGCTTCCTTAAGAAACGCGGCTACTGCGTGCGCCTGGTAACCAATGGCCAGGCGGCGGTCAACGAGTACCAGCGCGACCCCACCTCCATCCAGCTGATCCTGATGGACTGCGAGATGCCCGAACTGGATGGTTTCGAGGCGACCCGACAGATCCGCAAGCTGGAAAGCAGCCGGCAACTGGCAGCGGTGCCGATCATCGCGCTGACCGCGCACATCCTCGACGAGCACCGCGAGCTGGGTGCCCAGGCCGGCATGGACGAGTTCCTCGGCAAACCGCTGGACTGCCAGCAGCTGTACGCCACGCTCGATCGCTTTCTACTCGATCAGCCCCTGGCGAAGGATTAGCATGAGCGCCCCTAGGGCCTGCTAACACTTCGGCGCGCGACCGCGACGGAGCCAGTATTTGCGCGGAGCTAGGCGCGAGACGCGTGGTTTGGTCGCCCAAATGAGCCGTCGAGCAACGACGTTCCGCGCAAATACTGGCCCGTCCCTTCGGGTTGCGTGCAAAATCACGCCATGCGGCGTTGCGGGACTTGGCAAGGGATCACCATTCCCTGCGTCCCGCGCCTTGCCTGGCGCGATTTTGCACGGCAACGCGGCGTGCGCCGAAGTGTTAACAGGCCCTAGAGAACCCGCCATGCTGATCCCTCACCACCTGCTGGAAGCCGATACCCTGGAACGTCTGCTGGA
>JBOFCR010000075.1:0-12234 GCA_051646165.1 Pseudomonas sp.
CAGGAGCACGCCGAGCGCTTCGAGACCGAGATCGTCTACGACCATATCAATGCCGTGGACCTGGCCGGCAAACCGTTCACCCTGGTCGGCGACAGCGCTACCTACAGCTGCGATGCATTGATCATCGCCACCGGTGCCAGCGCCCGCTACCTGGGCCTGCCCTCGGAAGAGGCGTTTATGGGCAAGGGCGTTTCCGCTTGCGCCACTTGCGACGGCTTCTTCTACCGCAACCGCGAAGTGGCGGTGGTCGGCGGCGGCAACACGGCGGTGGAAGAGGCGCTGTACCTGGCCAATATCGCCAGCAAGGTGACCCTGGTGCACCGCCGCGAAACGTTCCGCGCCGAGAAGATCCTGCAGGACAAGCTGCAGGCGCGCATCGCCGAGGGCAAGATCGAGCTGCGCCTCAATACCGAGGTGGACGAAGTGCTGGGCAACGCCATGGGCGTGACCGGCGTGCGCCTCCAGCACAACGACGGTGCCAGCAGTGAATTGCAGGTCGACGGCCTGTTCGTCGCCATCGGCCACACGCCGAATACCTCGTTGTTCGACGGCCAGTTGGCACTGCGTGACGGCTATCTGCTGGTCAACGGCGGGCGCGACGGCAATGCCACCGCGACCAGCATCCCGGGCGTATTCGCCGCCGGCGACGTGGCCGACTCGGTGTACCGTCAGGCCATTACCTCGGCTGGGGCAGGCTGCATGGCGGCGCTGGATGTGGAACGTTACCTCGACGCTCTGTAAATCGTAGGTTGGGTTGAGCCGCGTAGCGGCGAAGCCCAACGGGCGGGGTTTACGCTGAGTCTGCGTTGGGCTTCGCTGCGCTCAACCGCAACCTACCTATCACCTGGCCTGACGCGTTTGTGGCAGTGTCTAGGATCAGGCGACCTCCACCAGAATCACTTCACTGTCTTCAAAGGCGGTAACCCGGATCACTTCCTCGCCTGCGATGGCCACGCCATCACGTTCGGCGGCGCGTACCCCGTTGACCTCGATCAGGCCGCTGGCCGGCACCAGGTAGCCTTTGCGCAAGCGGCCCATGGGGTACTCGGCGGTTTGTCCGGCCTTCAGCGTGGCGGCGACCAGGCGGGCGTCGGCACGGATGCGCAGGGCGTCAGTGTCGTCTTCGCTGCCGCTGGCCAGCACCACGAACTGCCCGGCGCGCTCGCCTTTGGGGAACGGCTTGGCGCCCCAGGAGGGCGCCTTGCCGAACTGGTCCGGGATCACCCAGATCTGGAAGATCTTGGTGGTCATGTCCTCCAGGTTGTACTCGGAGTGGGTGATGCCGGTGCCGGCGCTCATTACCTGCACGTCGCCCGCTTCGGTACGACCCTGGTTGCCCAGGTTGTCGCGGTGGGTGATGGCGCCTTCGCGGACATAGGTGATGATTTCCATGTCGTGGTGCGGGTGCGGCGGGAAGCCGCTCTGCGCGGCGATCTCGTCGTCGTTCCACACGCGCAGCTTGCCCCAGTTGACCCGCTGGGCGTCGTGGTATTCGGCGAAGGAGAAGTGGTGGCGAGCGTTCAGCCAACCGTGCTGGGCGTGGCCCAGGCTGTTGAAAGGACGTACGTCGATCATGACGGTGCTCCATCTGCTGCGCCGTGGGATTACGGTGCAGTGGCGTTGGAGTGAATGATCTATCGATTTAATATTGATAAAAAGCGCAAAAACTCCGCCATAAAAATCGATTTATTTGATGTATTTGTGACCATTCCAGGCTCAGGCTCAGGCTCAGGCTCAGGCTCAGGCCAGCGGCAGGTGGCGGCTGATCAGTGCGCGCAGCACCGCCGGCTTGACCGGCTTGGCCAGGTAGTCGAGGCCGGCAGCGTGCACCGCGGCCACCAGCTCCGGGCGGCCGTCGGCGCTGATCACCACACCGGGCAACGGTTCGCCCAGGCGCGTGCGCAGCCAGGCCATCAGCTCGGTGCCGGTGTCGCCTTCGTCGAGGTGGTAGTCGACCAGCGCCAGTTGCGGGCGCACGTCCTCGTCCAGCAGGTGTTCGCATTCCAGGCGGTTGCGCGCCGTCCACACCTGGCAGCCCCAGCGCGACAGCAGGCTGTGCATGCCGGCGAGGATGCTGTCCTCGTTGTCGATGCACAGCACCTGGGCGCCACTGAGGCCATGCCCGTTGTGCTCGACGGCCTGGCGCGGCGCGGCGACGGCGGGCTGCCGGGCCAGCGGCACGCTGACGCTGAACACGCTGCCCTTGCCCGGCCAGGAGCGCACGTCGAGGCGGTGGTTGAGCACCCGGCACAGCCCGTCGGCAATCGCCAGGCCCAGGCCCAGGCCTTTCTCGGCGCGGGTCTGGTGGCTGTCCAGGCGTTTGAACTCCTCGAAGATCACCTTGCGCTTGTCCTCGGGGATGCCGGGGCCGCGATCCCAGACTTCCAGGCGCAGGTTGTCGCCTTCGCGGCGCACGCCGAGCAGCACATGGCCCCTGGCATAGCGGAAGGCATTGGTCAGGAAGTTCTGCAGCACCCGGCGCAGCAGCTTGGGATCGCTCTCGATGCGCAGGCGGCTGCCGCGCAGGCGGAAGTCGACGCCGTGCTCCTGGGCCAGCACCTTGAACTCGGCGCCCAGCGCATCGAGCAGGCTGCCGAGGGCGAAGGCGCTGATATCCGGGGTGATGCGGCCGTTTTCCAGGCGCGAGATATCCAGCAGGTCGGTGATCAGGTCTTCGGCTGAACGCAGCGAGCTGTCCAGGTGACGCACCAGCTCACGGGCCTCGCGTGGCAGGGCGTCCTGCTGGTGGGAGAGGGCGGCGGAGAACAGCCGCGCGGCGTTCAGCGGTTGCATCAGGTCGTGGCTGACGGCGGCGAGGAAGCGGGTCTTCGACTGGTTGGCGCTTTCCGCGACGCCCTTGGCTTCGCCCAGTTGCTGGTTGAGCTGCGACAGCTCGCGGGTGCGCGCCTCGACCCGTTGTTCGAGGCCTTCGTTGGCTTCCTTGAGGTCGTGTTCGGCGCGGCGGAAGGCGGTGATGTCGGTGAAGCTCATGACGAAGCCGCCGCCGGGCATGGGGTTGCCGATCAACTCGATGACCCGGCCATTGGGGAACAACCGCTCGGAGGTGTGCGCCTTGCCCTGGCGCATCCAGTACAGGCGCTTGGTGATGTGTTCCTCGACATCACCGGGGCCGCACAGGCCGCGCTCGGCGTTGTAGCGGATGATCTCGGCGATCGGCCGGCCGACGCTGATCAGGCCTTCCGGGTAGACGAACAGTTCCTGGTAGCGGCGGTTCCAGGCCACCAGGCGTAGCGACTGGTCGACCACGCTGATGCCCTGGGTGATGTTCTCGATCGCGCCTTGCAGCAGGGCGCGGTTGAACTGCAGCACCTCCGAGGCTTCGTCGACGATGCGCACCACATCCTCGACCTGCATCTCGCGGCCTTCGATGGCCGCGCGCACCACGGCGCGGGTGCTGGAGGCGCCGAGCACGCCGGCGAGCAGGCGCTCGGTGTGGGCAATCCACTCGCTGTCGGCGTTCTGGTTGGGGTTGAAGGGCCTGTCCTGTTGATAGGAGAAGCGCACAAAGCTCTGCCGCGCGCGGTCTTCGCCGACGAAGCGTGCCGCCAGCTCCATCAGGTCGGCCACCTGCACCGCCAGCAGGTTACGCGCACCGGGCTTGGCCGCCAGCTCCTGGCCGACGAAGCGCCCGGCCTGCCAGTGCTCGGCGACGCGGGTGCGGGAGAACCAGGACACCCCGGCGAACAGCAGCCAGTTGCCGCTCAGCGACAGCAGTACGCCGCGGGTCAGCGGATCGACCTCGATACCGATGGGGTAATACAGCAGCTCGGGCAGCAGCGGGAAGCTGTCCAGTGACCAGCGCAGGCCGCCGGCCACCAGCGGCAGCACCAGGCTGTAGAACCACAGCGCGCAGCCGGCGGCGAGGCCGGCGAATACGCCACGGCGGTTGGCCTGTTTCCACAGCAGCGCGCCGAACATGGCCGGCGCCAGCTGGCCGATGGCGGCGAACGACAGTTGGCCGATGGTGGCCAGGCTGGCGTTGGTGCCGAGCAGGCGGTAGCAGACGTAGGCCAGCAGCAGGATCACCACGATGCTCACCCGCCGCGCGCTGAGCATCCAGTGGCGGAAGGCCTCGAACGGCCGCTCGGCATTCTGCCGGCGCAGCAGCACCGGCAGCAGCATGTCGTTGGAAACCATGGTCGACAGCGCCACGGCCTCGACGATGACCATGCCGGTGGCGGCCGAGGCGCCGCCGATAAACGCCAGCAGGGCCAGGGCCGGGTGCGCCTCGGCCAGCGGCAGGCTGATGACGAAGGAGTCGACCTGCACCCCGGCCGGCAGCAGCAACTGGCCGGCCAGGGCGATGGGGATGACGAACAGCGCGGCCAGCAGCAGGTACACCGGGAACACCCAGCGCGCCAGGCGCAGGTCCCTGGGCTCGGTGTTCTCCACCACGGTGACGTGGAACTGGCGCGGCAGGCAGACGATGGCGGTGGCGGCCAGGCCGGTCTGTACCAGCATCGCCGGCCAGCTCACGGTCTGCGCCCAGAACTCGCTTAGCGCGGGCGCCTGGGTGGTTTGCCCGAGCAGGTCGTCGAAACCGTCGAACAGGCCCCAGGTGACGAACACGCCGACGGCGAGGAAGGCCAGCAGCTTGACCAGCGCCTCGAAGGCAATCGCCAGGACCATGCCGCGGTGGTGCTCGGTGACATCCAGATTGCGGGTGCCGAACAGTACGGTGAACAGGGCCAGCACCAGCGACACGATCAGCGCGGTGTCCTGGGCGCGGGTCGGGCTGGGCGTGGCACCGATCAGCAGGTTGACGCCGAGCACGATGCCCTTGAGCTGCAAGGCGATATACGGCAGCACGCCGACCAGGCAGATCAGCGCCACCACCACCGCCAGGGCCTGCGACTTGCCGTAGCGGGCGGCGATGAAGTCGGCAATCGAGGTGATGTTCTCCTGCTTGCTGATCATCACCATCTTCTGCAGCACCCAGGGCGCGAACAGCAGCAGGAGGATCGGCCCCAGGTAGATCGGCAGGAACGACCACAGCTCGCCGGCGGCCTGGCCGACCGCGCCGAAGAAGGTCCAGCTGGTGCAGTACACCGCCAGCGACAGGCTGTAGACCCAGGCCCGCACCCGTGGCGACAGCGGCGCGCGGCGGCGGTCGCCATAGAAGGCGATGCAGAACAGGACGGCCATGTAGGCCAGGGCGACGAAGGCGATCAGTCCGCCGGACAGCGACATGCAGACTCCTGGGGCAGGGCGCTTGGATTCGGGGCTGGGCGTGCACGACCCAGACTAACGCTAGTCTCGCATGCGCTGCGCGTGCCGTCAGGCCGACCAAGGTCGCACAGCCCTTGAGCCGTCTGCAGCGGCCTGCTAGCGTGATCGACCACAGACCGCCATGACCTCGCGCAGCTTTACTGCCGCGCGACATTTTCGTCATGCACCGGTCTGATGTTTTTTCCGGAGTCTGCAATGTTCAATCCCAAACCCGTCACCCTGCAACAGGGTGCCCTGCGCCTCGAACCGCTACGCGAGGCCGACCTGCCCGCCCTGCTGGCGCTGGCCGAAAACAACCGCGAAGAGCAGCAGTTCATGAACGGCACCCTGCGCCCCGACTGGTACCGCGATGCCCTGGCCGATCACCGTGCCCATCGTGCAGTGAGCTTCGCCATCCGCCTGGCCGGCGAGCTGGTGGGCACTACGCGCTTCTTCGATTTCAACCCGACCCTGCCTTCCGCCGAGATCGGTTACACCTGGCTGGACAGCCGCCAGCACGGCACCGGCCTGAACAACATGATCAAGTACCTGCTGCTGCGCCACGCCTTCGAGGAGTGGCAACTGGTGCGTGTGCAGCTGAAGACCGCCGCCAGCAACCTGCGCTCGCAGCGTGCCATCGAGAAGCTCGGCGCCCAGCGCGAGGGTGTACTGCGCAACCAGCGCCGCCTGGCCGACGGCCGCCTCGACGACACAGTGATGTACAGCATCACCGACCGCGAGTGGCCGCAGGTCAAGCAGCAGCTGGAGGCGCGCTTCGGCGCCTGAGCATGGCTGCGACGAGCCGCGAGCAGACGCACTTCTGGCAGGCCGAGGGCCTGGCCGGGGTCGAGCTGCTGCACGCCCACTATGTGCAGCAGCGCTTTGCCCCGCATGTGCACGAGGGTTTCGTGTTCACTGTGATCGAGGCGGGCGCCCAGCGCTTCCGCCATCGCGGCCGCGACCACCTGGCGCCGGTCGGCAGCATGGTGCTGATCAACCCGGATGAGTTGCACACCGGCTCCAAGGCCCATGACGAGGGTTGGCGTTACCGCGCCTTCTACCCGGACAACGCCCAGGTCAGCGGCGTGCTCGACGAGCTGGGCCTGGCCACTGGCGGCATGCCGTCGTTCGCCGCCAGCGTGCTGCAGGACCCCGAGCTGCATGCCTGCTTCGCCACCCTGCATCGCCTGCTGGATGGCGGCGCCAGTGCCCTGCAGCAGCAGACCGCCTGGCGCGAGGCGATCCTGCTGCTGTTCCAGCGTCACGCCAAGGTCGGCACGCCGGCAGCTGCCGGGCGCGAACCGCAGGCGGTGGCGCGGGCCAAGGAGCTGCTCGGCGCCTGCCTGGCCGAGCCACCGTCGCTGGAAGAGCTGGCCGCCGCGGTCAACCTGTCGCCGTTCCATTTCGCCCGGGTGTTCCGTCGCGCCACCGGTCTGCCGCCGCATGCCTGGCTCAAGCAGCGGCGCCTGGAGCAGGCGCGCGCGCTGCTCAAGGTCGGCTGCGCGCCGCTGGCGGTGGCCATGCAGCTGGGCTTCGCCGACCAGAGCCACCTGAGCCGGCAGTTCAAGCAGGCCTATGGCGTGGCGCCGGGCGAGTACCGCAAGGCCTGCGCAGGTAGCTGAGGGGAATCCGCAATGCCCCGGGTGACGGCCATACTGCGCAAGATCGTTCAAGACGCTTCACGCACGACCGACTAGCCTCGCTACCTCAAGGAGGTTCCATGTCCCGTCATCACGAATTTTTCCAGGCCGTCCGCGACATGCTGCCGATGCTGCTCGGCGCCATGCCGTTCGGCATCATCTTCGGCAGCCTGGCCGGCGCCGCTGGGCTCACGCCCTGGCAGACCATCGGCATGTCGGCGCTGGTGTTCGCCGGCTCGGCGCAGTTCATCGCCATCAGCCTGCTCGGCGGCGGCGCGACCCTGGCCGTGCTGTTGCTCACTACCTTCGTGGTCAACCTGCGCCATGCTCTGTACAGCGCCAGCCTGCAGCCCTTCGTGCGCCACTTGCCCAAGCGCTGGCGGGTGCCGCTGGCCTTCTGGCTGACCGACGAGGCCTTCGCCGTGGTCCAGCATCGTTACGCCGAGAGTGACGCCTCGCCGCACAAGCACTGGTACTTCCTCGGCGCGGCGCTGGCGATGTACGTCAACTGGCTGGCCTGTACCCTGGTTGGCCTGGTGTTCGGCCAGGTGGTACCGAATATCGCCGATTGGGGGCTGGACTTCGCCATGCTTGCCACCTTTATCGGCATCGTCGTGCCCATGCTGCGCAACCGCCCGCAGGTGGCGGCGGCGCTGGTCGCCGGAGCGGTGGCCTTGGCCTGCCACGGCCTGCCGTACAAACTCGGCCTGATGGCTGCCGCCTGCAGCGGCATCCTGGTCGGCATCGTGCTGGAACGGCGTGATCGCCTGATGGTGGAGGACGTGGCCTGATGGACAACTGGATCCTGATTCTCGGCATGCTGGCGATCACCTTCAGCACCCGCTACAGCCTGTTCGCCTTCCCCGATCTGCGCTTTCCGCCGCTGGTGCGTCAGGGTCTGCACTATGTGCCGACTGCCGTGCTGACCGCCATCGTGGTGCCTGGGATGCTGCTGCCGGATGGCCAGCACTGGGCCCTGGGCCTGGACAACGCCTACCTGCTGGCCGGCCTGGCGACCATCGTTATCGCGGTGTTGACCCGTCATCTGCTGGCGACCATCGCCGGCGGTTTGCTGGTGTTCTTCCTGCTGCGCTGGGCGCAGGGGCAACTGCCGATCTGATTCGCAGCAAGCTTCGATAATCCCGTCAGTAGCCCGGACTTCAGTCCGGGGTTGGCTGAGGTGCCCCGGACTGAAGTCCGGGCTACGGCACTGCCTATGTGAAGGTGGTGTGATCGCGCCGATGTGGCTAGCCGGGCAGTCTTGCAATCCAATAGGAGAGAGGCCACATTCCTCGCCAGCTCTTGGATTACTACTCGCAGGCGGCCCCGCCGCCAGGTACATGGACGATGACCCAACACTCGCAATTTGCCCTGCTGCGCACCCGGCGTTTCCTGCCGTTCTTCGTGACTCAGCTGCTCGGCGCCTTCAACGACAACGTGTTCAAACAGGGGCTGATCTTCGCAGTGCTGTTCGGCATGGCGTTCTCCGACAAGACCGGCAACCTGCTGGTGAACTTCTGCCACATGCTGTTCATCCTGCCGTTCTTTCTGTTCTCGGCACTCGGCGGGCAGTTCGGCGAGAAGTTCGCCAAGGACGCGTTGATCCGGCTGATCAAGCTGGCCGAGATCGCCATCATGCTGGTCGGCGCCCTGGGCTTCTTCTACAACAACCTCTATCTGCTGCTGCTTGCGCTGTTCGGCATGGGCACCCACTCGGCGTTGTTCGGCCCGGTGAAGTACTCGATCCTGCCGGCGACCCTGCGTGAAGAAGAACTGGTGGGCGGCAACGCCCTGGTGGAGATGGGCACTTTCCTGGCGATCCTCGCGGGCACCATCAGCGCTGGGCTGATCATGTCCGGCAGCCATTCCGCCGGCCTGGTTTCCGCCGCCATCGTGCTGGTGGCCTGCCTCGGCTATTTCGCCAGCCGCCATATCCCGCGCTCGGCAGCGGCGATGCCGGAACTGCCACTGGACTGGAACATCTTCCGCCAGACCTGGGCCACCGTGCGCCTGGGGCTGAGCCAGCGTCCCGCGGTGTCGCGCTCGCTGCTCGGCAACTCGTGGTTCTGGTTTCTCGGCTCGATCTACCTGGCGCAGATCCCGGCCTACGCCAAGGACCTGCTGCACGGCGACAAGAGCGTGATTACCCTGATCCTCACCGTGTTCTCGGTGGGCATCGCCCTCGGTTCGGTGCTGTGCGAGAAGCTCTCCGGGCGCAAGGTGGAGATCGGCCTGGTGCCGTTCGGCTCGATCGGCATGACCCTGTTCGGCATCCTGCTCTGGTGGCATTCGAGTGGCTTCCCGGCGGCCGAGGTCGCGCACGACTGGCTGGGCCTGCTGGGCATCGGCCAGGCCTGGTGGATTCTCGCGGATATCTTCGGCATCGGTGTGTTCGGCGGCTTCTATATCGTGCCGCTGTATGCGCTGATCCAGTCGCGCACCGTGGAGACCGAGCGGGCGCGGGTGATCGCCGCCAACAACATCCTCAATGCGCTGTTCATGGTGGTCTCGGCGCTGGTGGCGATGCTGTTGCTGAACGTCGCCGGGCTGAGCATCCCCGAGCTGTTCCTGGTGGTGTCGCTGATGAACATCGCGGTCAACACTTACATCTTCAAGATCGTCCCCGAATTCAGCATGCGCTTCCTTATCTGGCTGCTCGGTCACTCGATGTACCGGGTCAAGCATGAGGGGCTGGAAGTGATCCCGGACGAGGGGCCGGCGGTGTTGGTGTGCAACCACGTGTCGTTCGTCGATGCGTTGCTGATCGGTGGGGCGGTGCGCCGGCCGATTCGCTTCGTCATGTACTACAAGATCTACAACCTGCCGGTGCTCAACTTCATCTTCCGCACCGCTGGCACCGTGCCGATCGCCGGGCGCAGCGAGGACCCTGAAGTCTACGAGCAGGCCTTCAAGCGTATCGCCCAGTACCTGGAAGACGGCGAGGTGGTGTGCATTTTCCCCGAAGGCAAGCTGACCACCAGTGGCGAGGTCGATGAGTTCAAGGCGGGGGTGGAGCGAATCCTCGAGGCCAACCCGGTGCCGGTGATCCCCATGGCGCTGCAGGGGCTGTGGGGCAGCTTCTTCAGTCGCGACCCGAACAAGGGGCTGTTCCGCCGCTTCTGGTCGCGCATCACCCTGGTGGCTGGCCAGCCGTTGCCGGCGGACACCGGGCGCCTGGTATTGCAGGAGCAAGTCACCCAGCTGCGTGGTGCCGTGCGCTGAGTGTTGCTGGAATGAAAAGCCCGCCAATCGGCGGGCTTTTTCTGGGTGTCAGTTTTTGATGATCGTTCCCACGCTCTGCGTGGGAATGCCGCTACAGACGCTCTGCGTCTGCGGGACGCGGACCAGGTTGCCACGCTGGAGCGTGGCAACCATCGGAACCGGCAGGTTTTTTCTGTGCATCAGTTCAGTGGCTGAGCTTGAGGCCGAGCAGCCCGGCGACGATCAGGCCGACGCTGAGCAGGCGCACTAGCGCCATGGATTCGCCGAACAGGATGATCCCGGCGATCACCGTGCCGACCGCGCCGACCCCGGTCCAGATCGCATAGGCGGTGCCCAGCGGCAGTTCCTTCATCGCCAGGCCGAGCAGGGCCAGGCTGACGATCATCGCGCCAACGGTGAGCAGGGTTGGGAGGGGGCGAGTGAAGCCGTCGGTGTATTTCAGGCCGACGGCCCAGCCGACTTCGAACAGGCCGGCAAGAAACAGGATGATCCAGGACATAAGGTGCTCCGCGTACTGCTAGGGGATTGCGGGCCGTCCCGGATGATCACTCGAAAGGAGTCGCAGGGTCGTCCCTGCGTTGTGCATTATTTTGCACGTGTCGCTGCACAGGGCAAGCCCAGCGGGATGAGCGGGCCCTGGCAGGTGTTGCCAAAGGTATCTGAGTGATCAGATTCCCTCTGGAATTTCCTCGCCGCCCAGGGCCTCGAACAGCGCCGGCAGGAAGTCGCAGAAGGTCAGCATCATCAGGGTGAAACTGGCGTCCAGCTGGCCGAGGTTGTCCTCGCCACCGTCCTGTGCCGCCTGGTCCTGCAGCAGGTCTTCGAAGCGCAGGCGCTTGACCACCAGCTTGTCGTCGAGAACGAAGGACAGCTTGTCCTGCCAGGCCAGGGACAGCTGGGTGACCAGCTTGCCAGCGGACAGGTGCAGCTGGATCTCTTCGCTGGTCAGGTCCTGACGCTTGCAACGCACCACGCCGCCGTCTTCGGCGGTGTCGCGCAGTTCGCACTCGTCGAGCACGAAGAAGTCTGTTGCAGCCTGCTGCGATTTGACCCAGTCGGTCATGGTCGCGGTCGGTGCCATCTTCACCGACAGTGGGCGAACTGGTAGCGAGCCCATGACTTCGCGCAGGGTCGACAGCAGGTCTTCGGCACGCTTGGCGCTGGCCGAGTCGACCAGGATCAGGCCGAGCTTCGGCGCGATGGCGGCGAAGGTCGCCGAGCGGCGCACGAAGGCGCGCGGCAGGAAGGACATGACGATCTCGTCCTTGAGCTGGTCGCGTTCCTTCTTGTAGACCTTGCGCATCTGTTCGGCTTCGATCTGCTCGACCTTTTCCTTCAGTGCATCGCGCACCACGCTGCCCGGCAGGATACGTTCTTCCTTGCGCGCGGCGACCAGCAGGAAGTCTCCGCTGATGTGGACCAGCGGCGCGTCCTCACCTTTGCCGAACGGGGCGATGAAACCGTAGGTGGTCAGCTCCTGGCTGGCGCACGAGCGGGCCAGTTTGGTGGCCAGCGCAGCTTCCAGTGCCTCGGCATCGAAAGGCAGATCCTGGGTAAGGCGATAGACGAGCAGGTTGCGGAACCACATGGGGCTGACTCTCCAATTACGCAAAGCGCGCATTATTCTCTGCCGGGGCGGATTGTCCAAGCTGCAGTCGAGTCTTCCTTTATGGGAAATGACGAACAGCCTCCGTTCTCCTAAGCCTTTGGAACTGTTGTAAATTCTTTTTAAAAAAGAGCTTGCCAAGGTCGGGGTCGCTGTCTAGAATGCGGCCCACTTCGAGAGTGAAGGGTGATTAGCTCAGCCGGGAGAGCATCTGCCTTACAAGCAGAGGGTCGGCGGTTCGATCCCGTCATCACCCACCATCTCGCAGTTACGCGCAGCGGTAGTTCAGTCGGTTAGAATACCGGCCTGTCACGCCGGGGGTCGCGGGTTCGAGTCCCGTCCGCTGCGCCATACATAAGCCTTGGTTAGACTGAAGACCAGGAGCTGGAAGAAACGACCGAAAGGCATACAACTAAAAAATTTATCATTAGGGCAGTATCTTTAATTGGAATATTTTTCTTTATTTTAAGTATAGCTGATATTATGTCTGTTCCACCTAACGATGATTTAGCTTTAAAAACTATACCTACACCTATA
>JBOFCR010000078.1:0-3009 GCA_051646165.1 Pseudomonas sp.
TGCGTTCAGGGGTGAAGGTCGGCTTGCGCGTGGTGATGTTGAGCACGCCGGCGGTGGTGTTCTTGCCGAACAGGGTGCCTTGCGGGCCGCGCAGCAGTTCCAGCTGCTCGATGTCGAGGAGGTCGAAGGCGGCCATGCCCGGGCGACCCAGGTAGACGTTGTCCAGATAGATCCCGGCGCTGCCTTCCAGGCCATCACTGGCCGGGTTGTTGCCGATGCCACGAACCGCCAGGCTGGAGACGCGGGCATGTACGTAGGCGACGTTGACGCTGGGCAGCGCCTGCTGCAGATCCTGGATGCGGTAGACCTTCTGCGTTTCCAGGTCGGCACCGCTCAACGCGGTGATCGGCGTCGGCACGCTCTGCGCATCTTCAGCGCGGCGGCGGGCGGTGACGGTGACCTTGCCCAGGGTGGCGGCCTGCTCTTCCTCGGCGACCGGTGCGCTGGCCTGCTCGCTCTCGGCGGCTTGCAGCAGCTGCGGCAGGGCCAGCAGCAGGGCCAGGCTCAGCGGTTTCAACAGGGCGCCAGCCAGTGCGGCGCGGTGGTTCAGATGACTCATGGGAATTCCTCGTGCGTACGGCAGACCGGGCAGCCGGCCAGGTGGGCGGGCTGCGGCGAATCGGGGGGTCGCCTTGTAACGGGATGCTAGGGAACAGCGGGGTTCGAAGATGGGCTTTGCCGGACAAGACATAGTCCCTGGCGGACAACCTTGGCTGTGCAGTGCAGCGGGCTAGACCGCCAGGGCCAGGCGGCTGCCCGAGTAGCTGCTCGGTGCCGGGCGCAGGGCTGCGGCGGCCACCACCGGTAGCAGCTGCCGGCGCCACTGGCCGGGCGTCTCGCCGGTCCAGCGGCGGAAAGCACGGTTGAAGCTGCTCGGTTCGTTGAAGCCGAGGCGGTAGCAAACTTCGTTGACCGAGCAGTGCGACTGGCGCAGGTAGTCGAAGGCCAGCTGGCGGCGGGTGTCGTCGAGCAGTTCCTTGAAGCTGGTGGCGTGCTTGAGCAGGTGGCGATGCAGGTTGCGCACGCTCATGCCCAACTCGTCGGCCACCGCGCCCTGCTGCACTTCGCCCAACGGCAGCTGGCGGACGATGGCGGTGCGCACCAGCTCGGGCAGGTTGTTGTGCTGCAGG
Source organism: Pseudomonas sp. (assembly GCA_051646165.1). GTDB lineage: Bacteria > Pseudomonadota > Gammaproteobacteria > Pseudomonadales > Pseudomonadaceae > Aquipseudomonas. Next base: position 1,131 of record JBOFCR010000078.1, read on the forward strand.
CGCTGCAGGTAGTCCATCAGCACCTGGTCGAGGCTGTTGGCCAGCTCGCTGTTGCCAGTGCGCAGGGCAGTATCCAGCGGCTCCAGGGCGTATTCGATGGCGTTGCACGGCGCGGCGAAGCGCACCGGGCAGCCAAGCAGCTCTTCCCAGCGCTCGGGGTCGGCCGGGCGTGGGCGCACCAGCTCCACCGCGCTGATGAACTCGCGCTCACCCCAGCTCTGCCGGGTGAAGCGCACGGCGCTGGCGATCAGGGCTTCGGTGGCGATCTGCTCGGACTGCACACCCGGCAGCGGCCGGTACAGCAGTAGGGTGCGCGCGCCCTGCTGGCGCAGTTCGAGGTTGGCCGAGGTGCTGACGATGTGCGAGAAGCGCACCGCGCGCTGCAGCGCCTCGCCCAGGGTGTTGCTGCTCTGCATGGCGAACAGCAGGCCGTGGAAGTCGGTGGGGAAACAGTGCTGCGCCACGCGCAGGCCGAAGCAGTCGTCGCCGCTGACCCGGCGCACCGCACGCCACAGGCGGCTCATGCTGGCCAGCGGAATGCGCAGGTTGCTGTCATGCAGGCCCTGCGGGCTGATCCCGGCTTCGCGCAGCAGCTCGGCGCTGGCATAGCCTTCAGCCTCCAGCGCGCGGGTAACGGCCTGGGCCCAGGTTGCGATGGTGCTGATCGCCTGCATGGCGCCTTCCTCGATTGCCTCGAAACAACAGCCCGGCGGGCTGGTCGCCATGATCGGAGGCGCGCCTTATCGCATAAAGTAATTTTTAATGATTTTTAAATTCTTTATTGGCATATGCGATTGCAAGCAATTGAATTTAAACAACTTTTAAATTCAATGCTTTAGCGGCATGGGAAATATGCCTGCAAGGTATCCGTCAGACCCTCAGAACAACGCCGATTGGCGGCTGCTCGTGGCGATGCCTTCCAGCTCCAGCAGCGCTTGCTTGCGCGCCAGGCCACCGGCATAGCCGGTGAGGCTGCCGTCGGCACCGATGATGCGGTGGCAGGGCACGATGATGGAGATCGGATTGAGCGCATTGGCCCGGCCGATGGCGCGTGCCGAGGTCTTGTGCGGCAACAGGCGTTCGCCCAGCTGGGCATAGGTCAGGGTGACGCCGTAGGGCACTTCGCGCAGATAGCGCCAGGCCAGGTGTTGGTAAGTGCTGCCACGCGGCGCCAGAGGCAGATCGAAGACCCGCCGCTGGCCGGCGAAGTACTCGTCGATCTGTCGGGCGACCGGCGCCACGGACGCCGTATCGCGCTGCCAGGCATAGCCGTGCCAGATGGTCAGTGGCTGGTCTTCCGGCGGGAAGTCCAGCCGCAGCAGAGCACCCTGCTCATCCACCAGGGCCAGCAGGCTGCCCAGGGGCGTATCGATCAGGTCACCGAAGGCGGGTTCGGGCGCTCGTTGCATTGGCTTTCTCCTCGCACGGCTGGCAGGTGCGGTAGGGCGATCCTACCAGCGCACCAAGATGCTAGAACCTGTTTACGATCTTTTGGACTAGAGCCAGACAAGGAAAAAGCAGGCGAGGAAGCGCAGTTTACGAGCTGTAAATGAGCATGACTCGTTTCACTCGCCCTTCGGGCCGCGCTAAAGCGCGTTAGCCGCAAGCGGCTTCCGAGCCTGCTTTTGACGCGGTATGGCCGACGGCCAGAAGATCGTAAATTGGTTCTCAGAGCAGCCCTTCGGCCTTCAGGGCCTGCTCCACCGCCGGACGCGCGCGCCATTGCTCGCGCAGGCGGCCGATGGCCTGCAGCTCGTTGAACGGGCCACCCAGGCGCAGCAGCCAGCTGGCGAACACGCCGAGGTAGGCATCGGCCAGGGTGTAGCGCTCGCCGACCAGCCACTGGCGCCCGCTGAGGTGCTGCTCGATATGCTCGAAG
>JBOFCR010000082.1:0-20201 GCA_051646165.1 Pseudomonas sp.
TTGCAAGGCCGCTACGGGTTGGCCACAGTGCGGTATTCATCACCTGCGCACGACCGAAGTCCTCTGCCTAACAAATGGTTCAAGTCGTTCGCTTCGCTCACTCAGGACCGGCTAAAGCCGGCCCCTTAACCAAACGTTATACGCCTAGCCACACTCACACCAAGCCTAGAGGGTTCGCATTCACTGTTTGAGGTCGCCATGTCACGTGCCAAAATCATGATATTCGTTTTAATAATTCCCGCCATTTACGTGGCCGCATTTTTTCTTACGCCTGAAAATAGGATTATTGGCATAACAAATGGAATTATTGAAATCCCCTGCGCCGACCCGAGCCCAGGTAAAAAATGCCTTTCACCCGACCCAAGCAGAATCGCCTTTTATATAAATGCACAAACTCGATCTGTATCTTATCCACCAAACGATAGAAATTATAATGATTACGCTGGGCTAGGTTTGTTTGTGTCTGACGAAAAAGCCGAAAGCATATACGAAAACAGGAAGAAAGGCGGGACTGCCCTTAACTATTTAATAGGAAGTCACGTCGACACTGTACGCATATCGTACAGCACCGAGGATGAGCTTAGCGCTCACCTGCAGCGCCTTCGCTTAGTGCCAGCAGCTAAATATTTAGAAGTTTCAAGCGATATAGAAGGTTATCAAAAATATGATGACACAACCTGCCCTGCCACTGGCACATTCATAAACAAAGAATCACTCCCGGAAAAGAAACGCTGGTCCTGCACAGCAATGCGGGAGGCCATATATGTACCTACTAATCACCCAGACTCACTAATTAGTTGCATGCAAATAATTTCACCAGAGAATTTTCTAAAATTGCACACGTGCAAAGTTACAACAAAAATCTCTTTGGGAGGACGCGTTAGTTATTCAATTCAGCCGAAACACGTTCTTAGCGGAAAATGGATTGAAATAAATGCAAAAATTGTAGAACACATAAATGGTTTACTAATCCCAGCAAACAACGGCGTATAACAAATGGTTCAAGTCGTTCGCTTCGCTCACTCGGGACCGCGTTCCGCGGCCCCTTAACCAAACGTTAGAGAAAAACATGGAACGTACACCGATACTCCTTGGGCTAGCCGCAGCAGCAATTGCACTACTGGTCGTTAAGCTTCTCAAAGCCACACTGGGCAGCAACCTTGCAGACTTTATGCTGGAAGCTATCTATAACCTTCCATGGTTAGCTGGTGGCTTCGTCACTGGTTACAAGTCTAAATATTTCCCACTCAAAAATGGCGCTATCGCAGGTGCGCTCTATGGGTTCATCTTCTCCTTAGTCGGAATAGCTCTAATTTCAAGCCAGACCTATGGAGTGCAAGAGAAAATTTCACAGCTTGGCATCGCAACTGTAGTCATCATAAGGTTTGCTTTTATGTTCTCTTTGGCGTCCGCTTTCGGACACTTACAAAAATCACCGCGTGCAATTCTCTAACAATTGGTTCAAATCGCTCGCTTCGCTCACTCGGGACCGGCTAAAGCCGGCCCCTTAACCAAACGTTATATGACCTATTTCGGCCCTGAGAATGAACCTCGAAAATTACTTTGAAAACGTATTTTTTCAATTCTACAACAAAGTTGACGAGGTGGGCTTTTACTTGGAAAAGTCCATAGAGAATCATAAAGCATATGCAGCCACTCCCATCCCTAGAGACATAGAGCAATTTAATACCGCACAATTCTATTTTTCAGCATTTATAAATGCCTTAATCTCAACATGGGAAATATCAAAGCTCACAATTCAAATTGAAAATGCATTACAAAATAAGGAGCATCGTACTGGGCTTGCCAGTGAAATTGCGCTTGCAGAAGACCACTCAAAATTTATGGGGTATTTCAAAAGTTCGAAAGAGTCAGATCACGAGCTATTCAAGTTCCTTAAATCTGCAAGAAACGCATGCGCACATGACGGAACGATGTCATTAAATGGCGGCGTAGGTGACAAATTTAATTTCTTGGGAAGCCTGCAGCGCTATGAGTACAACAGCCAAAAAGAGAAAAAATGCTTTGAGCATGTATCTTTAGCGCCGCCGCAACAAGACGCCATCTCTTGTATGCTGCTTATGGCCATACGATTAATTCCTCTTTTTGAGGAAAAACTCAAGAGGCCAAAGTTAACCGGCCTCACAACGCTGATGCCAGAAAAATCTACGTCTGCATTTATTTCAAAATTCTCCAACCATCTTCATGTGTAGGCTCATATAACAATGCGCTCAACTGCCGCTCACTTCGTTCGCTGGACAGCCAAAAGCTGCGCTTTTGTCTGCCCGTTAGCTTAATCGTTAGGTGAACACAACATGACTCAGCTGCATGAATACGAAGCCTGGCTAGATACAGTTGACTCAAGATTTCGACTTGAAGAGCACTCGATCGAGTTCAGTTTTGATAAAAACCACTCATTCCGTCTATCTTCACTAAATACTTTCGCTGACGTCATGGAGCAGGCAGAAACCCTAAAGGAACTGGTGTTTAGTAACACTGAAGGGTTACCTCTCGAATATATGTGCAAGCGGCTAGTGCATCTCACAAATCTGAAGAGCAATGCAAACATTGACATTGAACATATTATCAAAGAGCTCAAGGGGAAATGGGGTGGCTTTTATAAAAAGCCCCAGTGAGTCACCTAACAATGCGCTCAAAGCGCTCACTTCGTTCGCTGGGACCGGCAAAGCCGGCCCCTTAGCTTAATCGTTAGATGCATTGCCCCATCGCACGTCGCGCCGCTTGCCCTCACGAATACCATGTAATACATTGCATTCAACAGTATGGAGGGCATCCTTATGAGCGTCACAACCGTCCGGCTTCAGCCAGAGCTCGAAGAAAATCTTGGGGCTATGGCCGAGAAGCTTCACAGAAGTAAAAGTTGGCTTATTAATCAAGCGCTTAGGGAATTCTTCGAGCGTCAGGAGCTAGAACAAACCCGCTGGCAAGAAACACTGCAAGCTATGGAGTCTGTGGCGCAAGGCCGAGTCGTTTCCGGCGAAGCTGTAAGTGCCTGGCTTCAAAGCTGGGGCAACTCCAATGAACTGCCACCACCGAAGGCGGGCCAATGAAGCTGGTCTACTCAGAAGAATCCGTGGCAGATTTGGTTCGTCTCCGAGCATTCATTGCTGAAAAAGATCCCCTTGCTGCTGCACGTGTAGCAACAGAACTCATTGCACGCATCGAAAATCTTCGCCTATTCCCAACAATGGGCCGCGCAGTTGAATTAGCTCCAGACCCCAAAGCTATTCGTGACGCAGTTTTCGGTAAATACGTAATTCGGTATGCCACCCATACCGAAACTATCGTGATTCTTCGTATATGGCACCACTATGAAGACCGCATGCAAAACATCTAACTACTGGTTCAAGTCGTTCGCTACGCTCACTCGGGACCGGCTAAAGCCGGCCCCTTAACCAAACGTTAGGTGCCTTTACTAATGGCTCCATGGAAGCCCGACGCCATAATAGAAATTACCCTCTTGCCTCCTGAGGCTGGAGGTAGGGCATCCGCCATTCCGGTAGGTTCATGGTTCAGTTGCCCGCTATGCATCGGCGGTTTGTATTTTGACGTACGGCTTGACCTGTCTGGTATTAGTGAGGTCGCCCCAAATATAAAAACGATAATCCCGGCTAAGTTCTTATTTTCCGAGCAAGCTTTGGCCCTAGTAAAGGTTGGCTCTGAATTCACGTTGTGGGAGGGCAAAACCATTGCCACAGGCAAGGTCATTAGCATCGGTGTCAGCACCTAACAAACGGTTCAAGCCGTTCGCTTCGCTCACTCGGGACCGGCTAAAGCCGGCCCCTTAGCCAAACGTTAGACGTTAATGGAAATGGACTCCCCCCCAGCAACACACCACCCGATAAGTAGAGTGTGGCGCGAGGAGAGTCAATTACCGCACCCAGCTCATTGCCCCCACCTAGCCCACCGCCCTCGCCTGATCGGCTACCATGCGCTAGTTCTCAGCCGCCCAAACCACCATGTCCTACTCCGTCTCCCCCATCGGCTTCATGCGCTCCTGCTTCAAGGAGAAATTCGCCATTCCCCGTCAGCCACAGCTTGCCCCGGCTGCTCGTGGCGTACTGGAGTTGGTAGCACCCTTCGATCGCGAGGAAGCGTTGCTCGGACTGGAGCAGGTCAGCCATGTCTGGCTGCTGTTTCTCTTTCACCAGGCCCTGGAAGACAAGCCGAGGCTGAAGGTGCGACCACCACGCCTGGGCGGCAATGCTTCGCTCGGGGTGTTCGCTACACGCGCCACCCATCGCCCCAATGGGATTGGCCAGTCGGTGGTGAAGCTGGACAAGATCGAGCCCGGCCGCCTGTGGTTGTCCGGTATCGACTTGCTGGATGGCACGCCGGTGCTGGATATCAAGCCTTATGTGCCCTATGCCGATGCAGTGCCCGCAGCGCGCAATGCCATGGCCGATGCACCGCCCACCGCCTTGCCCGTAGAGTGGAGCGAAGCTGCGCTGGAACAGGCACACAGTCACGCGCAGCGCCTGGGTGAGCCGCTGGTGGCGCTGATCGAACAGTGCCTGGCCCAGGACCCGCGCCCGGCTTACCAGGTGCCGGAGCCGGAGCGGCGCTATGGCGTGTTGTTCTGGGACGTGCAGGTACGCTGGAATTACCCCACGCCGGAGCAGATCCGCGTGCTGGAAGTGGTCAAGGCCTGAGCTAGCGAGCAGCCCGCCCATCCTAGAAGCCAGAAACAACAAACCCGCCAATTGGCGGGTTTGTTTTGACTGACGCGACGCTTACTTCTCGACGAAGGCGCGCTCGATCAGGTAGTCGCCCGGCTCACGCATACGAGCGGAGATTTTCAGGCCGAAGCTGTCGAGCACTTCGCTGGTCTCGTCGAGCATGCTCGGGCTGCCGCAGATCATGGCGCGGTCGTCCTGCGGATTGATCGGCGGCAGGCCGATGTCCTCGAACAGTTTGCCGCTGCGCATCAGGTCGGTCAGACGGCCCTGGTTCTCGAACGGCTCGCGGGTCACGGTCGGGTAGTAGATCAGCTTGTTCTTCAGGGCATCACCGAAGAACTCGTTGTTCGGCAGGTGTTCGGTGATGAACTCCTTGTATGCCACTTCGTTCACGTAGCGCACGCCGTGCACCAGGATGACCTTTTCGAAACGCTCGTAGGTTTCCGGGTCCTGGATCACGCTCATGAACGGCGCCAGGCCGGTGCCAGTGCTGAGCAGGTACAGGTGTTTGCCCGGGTTGAGGTCATCGAGCACCAGCGTGCCGGTGGGCTTCTTGCTGATGATGATCTCGTCGCCTTCCTTGAGGTGCTGCAGCTGGGAGGTCAGCGGGCCGTCCGGCACCTTGATGCTGAAGAACTCCAGATGCTCTTCCCAGTTCGGGCTGGCGATGGAGTAGGCACGCATCAGCGGGCGGCCGTTGGGCTGCTGCAGGCCGATCATTACGAACTGGCCGTTCTCGAAGCGCAGGCCCGGGTCGCGGGTGCATTTGAAGCTGAACAGGGTGTCGTTCCAGTGGTGCACACTGACGACGCGTTCCGAGTTCATGTTGCTCATGCGTTGTTTCCTCAAAGTCTCGCTGTTCGTTCAGATTGCCTGCAAACCGGGCGCCTCGCATTGAGATGCATCAAGGAAGTCTCAGGGCCGGGGCATGGGGCGTTTTGCAAATAATCTGCCTACCGGGTGCCGGCAGCATTGCGCGCCATTCTAGTGATGGCCACAATATCTGTTAAGTGAATTATCAAGATATGGTTTATCGGTTATATAGATATGCGATTCACACTACGTCAATTAGAGGTGTTTACCGCCGTCGCCAAGCAGGAAAGCGTGTCGCGGGCGGCGCAATCTCTGGCCTTGTCGCAGTCGGCGGCGAGCACTTCGCTGACCGAGCTGGAGCGCCAATCTGATTGCCAGTTGTTCGATCGCGCCGGCAAGCGCCTGTCGCTCAACGCCCTTGGCCACCAGCTGTTGCCGCAGGCGGTGGCGCTGCTCGACCAGGCCCGCGAGATCGAGCGCCTGCTCAACGGCAAGAGCGGTTTCGGCTCGCTGGAAGTGGGTGCCACGCTGACCGTCGGCAACTACCTGGCCACCCTGCTGATCGGCAGTTTCATGCAGCGCCACCCGGAGTGCCGGGTGCGCCTGCACGTGCAGAACACCGCCAATGTGGTGCAGCAGGTGGCGCACTACAAGCTGGACCTGGGCCTGATCGAGGGCGACTGTCAGCATCCGGATATCGAAGTGCAGCCCTGGGTGGAAGACGAACTGGTGGTGTTCTGCGCGCCGCAGCACCCGCTGGCCAAGGGCGGCACGGCCAGCCTCGAGCAGTTGATCCACGAGGCGTGGATTCTCCGTGAACAGGGTTCGGGCACGCGACTGACCTTCGACCAGGCCATGCGTCATCACTCGGCGATGCTGAATATCCGCCTGGAGCTGGAGCATACCGAGGCGATCAAGCGGGCCGTAGAATCCGGCCTGGGCATCGGCTGTATCTCGCGCCTGGCACTGCGCGATGCCTTTCGCCGTGGCAGCCTGGTTGCCCTGGCCACGCCGGAGCTGGATCTGATCCGTCAGTTCTATTTCATCTGGCACCGGCAGAAGTACCAGACGGCGGCCATCCGCGAGTTTCTTGAACTGTGCCGGGAAATGACCGCCGGGATTCGCCGCAGCGACGAGATCATCCTGCCACCCATTGCCTGAGTGGCAGCTGGCAGCAATGCGCAAGAACTCAGCCCTCAGGCCGAGGCTTGCAGGGGACGAAAGCTGAAGTAGTAGCGCAGCGCCTCGACCATCTCGACATACTCGGCCGGCGGTGCGACCAGGGCAAAGCCGGAATCAAAGGTGCCCGGGGTGACGTCCTCGCGGCTCCACTGGCAGGTGGCGTAGAAGTCGATATGGCGGATATGCCCGTCGTGGCCGGGAATCTTCAGGCGCATGTCGAAGCGGGCGTTGACCAGCATGGGCAGCTGGCTGATCAGCATCATGCCGTCCAGGGACACGTTGCCGATATAGCCCATAGGCTTGTCGGTGATACGGTTGAACACCTTCAAGTAGTACGGTAACTGGTGGCGTTCGATGCGGCGCTCGATATGCATGATGGCCAATCGCTACGGTGAGATCTTCAAGTATGGGCCGAGCGGCCGGGCGGCGCCAGACTCAGCGGCAGCGCTCGGCGATACGGGACGATAAACGGTTGCGGGCGGCGTCTATTTCCTTATCGTCGATATAGGAACGTTCGCCATTCTTATCGGTGACGAAATAGCGCCCGCCACGCTGGATCTCCGCCAGCTGCCCACGCAGTTGCTTGCACTCCTGGGCACGCTTGGCCTGCGCCTCGGCAGATTTGGCCTCGGCCTGGGCCTTCTCCTGGCGCCGCGCATCGTAGAACTGCGCCGTGCGCTCCTCGCGCTGACGGGTGGCATCGTCACGCTCGACCACCTGCGGCTTGACCTCGATCTGCTCGGCACCCACAGCGGGCTTCTCGCTGAAATGCACCTGCCCGCTGGCATCGGTCCAACGATAGATTTCCGCCCCCGCCAATCCCGGCAGCAGGAGGAAACACCACAACAGCTTGCGCATAACCGACTCCCTCAGAAAAGCCGAGCTTAACCCCGGCCTGCGCGATGCGACAATGCGTCGATTGGCGGCCGGCTCAGAGCGGTGCCGGGCTGGTCTTGGCGACACCGCCGTCGCGGTAGTGGCCGAGCTGCTGCAGGGTTTCCAGGCGCGCGCGGGCACGGTAGGCATACTCGCTGGCCGGGTAACGGGAAACGATGAACTCGTAGGTGCGCGCCGCGTCGACGAACAGGTTCTGCCGCTCCAGGCACTGGCCGCGCAACAGGGAGATTTCCGGCTGCACATAGTTGCGCGAGCGGCTGTTACGCTCGGCCCGCGACAGGTCGAGGATGGCTTCCTCGCACTTGCCTTCATCGTAATGGCGGTAGGCTTCGTCCAGGTGGCGGTCGAGGCTGACACGGGTGCAACCGGCCAGGGTGGCCAGCACGGCCAGGGCAATCAGAATACGCATGGAAAATACCTCCGTAGTGCAGTGTATCGACAGCCCGCGGCTTTTCTCCAGCCAGCCGCAGCAGAGCTGTGACCTAGAGTTGCGAGGTAGTGCAGGCGAACAATGACTACAGTGTTTTGCCGTAGTAGCCTGCGCCCAGCCGTAATACTGGAGTTATCCGCATGACCCTGCGCCGTACCAAAATTGTCGCCACCCTCGGCCCTGCCAGCAACTCGCCGGAAGTCCTGGAAAAACTGATTCTCGCCGGCATCGACGTGGCCCGCCTGAACTTCTCCCATGGCACCCCCGACGAGCACAAGGCCCGCGCCAGGCTGGTGCGCGAACTGGCCGCCAAGCATGGCCGCCACGTTGCCCTGCTCGGAGACCTGCAAGGCCCGAAAATCCGCATCGCCAAGTTCACTGACAAGCGCATCGAACTCAAGGAAGGCGACCTGTTCCGCCTGTCCTCCAGCCACTCGCGCACTGAAGGCACCCAGGAAGTGGTCGGCATCGACTACCCGGCGCTGATCCAGGACTGCGATGTCGGTGACGAACTGCTGCTCGACGATGGCCGCGTGGTCATGCGCGTCGAGCTCAAGGGCGCCGACGAGCTGCATTGCCGCGTCACCATCGGTGGCCCGCTGTCCGACAACAAGGGCATCAACCGCCGTGGCGGTGGCCTGACTGCGCCGGCTCTGACCGAAAAGGACAAGGCCGACATCAAGCTGGCCGCCGAGATGGAGGTCGACTACCTGGCCGTGTCCTTCCCGCGTGACGCCGCCGACATGCAGCTGGCCCGTCGCCTGCGTGACGAGTCCGGCGGCACTGCCTGGCTGGTGGCGAAGATCGAACGCGCCGAAGCGGTGGCCGATGATGCCACCCTCGATGCCCTGATCCGCGCCAGCGATGCGGTGATGGTGGCCCGTGGCGACCTCGGCGTGGAAGTCGGCGATGCCGAGCTGGTCGGCATCCAGAAGAAGATCATTGCCCACGCCCGTCGCTACAACAAAGCGGTGATCACCGCCACGCAGATGATGGAGTCGATGATCCACAGCCCGATGCCGACCCGCGCCGAAGTGTCCGACGTGGCCAACGCCGCGCTGGACTACACCGACGCGGTGATGCTCTCGGCTGAAAGCGCCGCTGGCGAGTACCCGGTGGAAGCGGTGGAAGCCATGGCCCGCGTGTGCCTGGGCGCGGAAAAGAACCCGCTCAGCCAGAAGTCCAGCCACCGCATCGGCCGCCAGTTCGAGCGCTGCGACGAGAGCGTGGCCCTGGCAACCATGTACACCGCCAACCACTTCCCGGGCGTGAAGGCAATCATCAGCCTGACCGAGAGCGGCTACAGCCCGCTGATCATGTCGCGCATCCGCTCCTCCATCCCGATCTACGCCTTCACCCCGCACCGCGAGGCGCAGGCCCGGGTCGCGATGTTCCGTGGCGTCTACACCGTGCCGTTCGACCCGGCCGCCCTGCCCGCCAACAAGGTCAGCCAGGCGGCGGTGGACGAGCTGCTCAAGCTCGGTGTGGTCGAGCCGGGTGACTGGGTGATCCTGACCAAGGGCGACAGCTACCACGGCACCGGTGGCACCAACACCATGAAGATCCTGCATGTCGGCGATCAGATGGTGTAAGGCCCAGGCCCACTAAAAAAGCCGCTCGATGAGCGGCTTTTTCATGCCTGTCGCTTTATCTGTCGGGTTGATCGTTCCCACGCTGGTATGCCTGGGTCGAGACTGGATCGCCAGCAAGCTGGCTCCTACAGACACAGAATTGATCGTTCCCACGCTCTGCTTGGGAATGCCGCTACGGACGCTCTGCGTCTGCGGGACGCGGAGCGTCCCAAGGCCCGGTTCCCACGCTGGAGCGTGGGAACCATCGGCATCCAGCCTACGCGAACCGGGAGAAGTCCGGCTTACGTCGCTGCATAAAAGCCGACAGCGCCTCGATGGCTTCCGGCGAACGCAGGCGCTGGCCGAACAACACCCCCTCCTCCTCGATCGCCCGGCGCAGCTCTTCACGCCCTGGAGTGCGCATCAGGCGCTTGCTGTCGGCCACTGCCGACGGTGCCAGTGCGAGGAAGCGCTGCGCCATCTCGCGCGCCTTGGCCAGAGCCGCCGGGCCGCCTTCGAGTACTGCACTGGCGATGCCCCACTGCGCCGCCTGCTCGCCATTGAAGCTCTCGCCGAGCAGCAGCAGTTCGGCCGCCTTGGCCTGACCGAGCAGGCGCGGCAGGATCAGGCTGGAACCGAACTCCGGGCACAGGCCGAGATTGACGAAAGGCATCTTCAGCTTGGCGTCGTGGCTGACATAGACCAGGTCGCAATGCAGCAGCAAGGTGGTGCCTATACCCACAGCCGGGCCGGCGACGGCAGCCACCACCGGCTTGCCGAAGTCGAACAGCGCGCGCATGAACTGGAACACCGGGCTGTCCAGCCCGGTCGGTGGCGCCTGGAGAAAGTCGGCCACGTCGTTGCCGCTGGTGAAGCACTCGGCGCCGCCGGTGATCAGCACTACACGCACGCTGGGATCGGTATTGGCCGCATCCAGCACTTCGGCCATCTGGCTGTACATGGCGCGGGTCAAGGCATTCATCTTGTCGGGGCGGTTCAGGCGCAGGGTCAGCAGACCACCATCACGCTCGACCAGTACATGCTCGCTCATTGCAACTCCTTACGCCGCACAGGCGCCAGGAATGGGCGGCCTACGCGTGGGGTAGAAAGACGTCTGCCAGTACCTGGTTGCGCGGCACGCCGATCAGATAGAGACGGCGCGCGAAGCTTTCCACGCTGGCGGGAGAGCCGCAGAGTAAGGCGCGGGTTTGTCGTGAAACAAGCTTCAGTTCCGCCAAAACCGCCGCCAGCTCGGTCGCCGTCACCAACTGCACCTGCAGCTGCGGATGGTCCGCAGCCAGCGCCGCGAGCGGCCCGGCGAGGTAATGTCCGGCTGCGTCATGGGCCAGGTGAATGAGCCGTATCGGCCCCTCGTGATGCTGGCGCAGCGCCTCGTGCAGGATGCCCCACAGCGGTGCCAGGCCGGTGCCGGCAGCCAGCAGCCAGAGCGGCCGCTCATGCCAGTCCGGGTCGTAGTGCAAGGCGCCGCCACGCAGCTCGCCCAGGCGCAGCGGGTCGCCCACCTGAAACCGGCGCGCCGCATCGCTGAAAGCGCCGCTCTGCCGGCAGTCGAGGTGGAACTCCAGCCAGGGATCGACACCCGGCAGGCTGCCCAGCGAATAGGGCCGCGCCACGCCCTCTGCGGTCCACAGCAGCAGGTGCTGGCCGGCGCTGTAGCGCAGTGGCTGCTGGGGTCTGACGCGCAGGCGCAGCACATCCGGGCTTAGCCAATCGAGCGAATCGATTTGGGCGGGCAGACCATCGCGCAACGGATCGAAGACTTCCACCGCCAGGTCACCCATCACCTGACACTGGCAGGCCAGGCGCCAGCCTTCGGCGCGGCGCTGGCTATCCAGCGCATCGGGGGCGCCATCTAGCACTTCGCCGGCCACGCAGCGCACCAGGCAGGCGTGGCAGCTGCCGGCGCGGCAACTGTAGGGCACGCGCAGGCCGGCGCCGTTGAGGGCATCGAGCAGGTTGCTTTCGGGAGTCACCGACCAGGCCTGACCAGCGGCACGAATCTCAGGCACCAGCGCCCTCCCAGGCTGCATCACAGCGGTTGCGCCCGCCGCGCTTGGCCCGGTACAGCGCCTGGTCGGCCCGTTGCAGGGCCTCGTCGAGGTCATCGCCCTCGGCCAGCAAGGTCATGCCGGCAGACAGGCTGAGGTTGTCCACCTGCACGCCAATCGGTTCGGCACAGGCAAAGGCCTCGCGCAAACGCTCGCAGCAGCTGGTGAACTGATCGGCATCGGTGTTGGGCAGCAGCAGGACGAACTCTTCGCCACCGTAGCGCGCCAGCACGTCGCCATCGCGCAGGCAGGCACGCGCCACCGCGGCGAAAGTCTGCAGCACGCGGTCGCCGGCAGCATGGCCGTGCACATCGTTGATCCGCTTGAAGTGGTCGAGGTCGATCAACGCCAGGCCGTGCTGGCGCCCGCCGCTGAGATTTTCCAATTCGCGCAGGGCCAGGCGCAGGAAGTGCCGGCGGTTGAACAGCCCGGTCAGTTCGTCGGTGGCCACCAGATCTTCGAGCTGGCGCATCATCCCACGCAGGGTGTCCTGGTGCGCCTGCAGCGCGTAGCGGCGCTGGCGCATGCGTTGGCGCAGGGCCTGTACATAGCTGGCGAACAGGCTCTGCCAGATCAACGCAACGAATAGGGTGCAGTTCTGCAGCAGGGCCAGCCCCGGATTGCTCAGGCGCATCTGGTAGCCTTCCCAGAGATTGAGACTGGCGAAGCCGAAGAAGGCGAACGCCGCGCAACGGGCGAATACCCGTGGGCGCAGCTGGAACACGCCGAACATCAGGATCACCACATAGAACAGCAGCAGGGTGCCGCGACCGCTGTCGAGCTGCGCCAGCAGCAAGGTATGCATGGCCAGCCCAACCAGAATCTGTGCCTCGGTCAGGCTCGGGTCGCGAAAGCGCAGGTTGTAGCCACTGCGAAACAGCGCGTAGAAGGTCAGCTGCGAAACCAGCACCAGGCTGGTGGAGAGCAACACGCCGTCGTACAGGCCGCTCAGGTTCGCCACCCATAGCAGCAAAAGCACCAGGGCATAGGTTGCCACCGCCATGCCGAAACGTTTCAGCAGCAGGCTTTGCAGACTTCGTTTCGTAACCCGTGGACTGCTCGTACTCATGGGCTCCATCCCGTACTGGCACCGTGCCTCACTGCACCCCCGTGATCACAAAAAACCTAGGGTCTTTGCGCCCTCCCAGACTAAACGCACAACCCTGGCCGCAGGCCACGCGCGACTGCCGGCGGCTGTGCCGCGGGCCTCTGCCGCGCTATACTGCGGCGCCTTTTTTGTCGCAATGCGCCGGGTCGTGGTCCGGCGCTTCCCTACAGATGTTCCCGTACTAGAGGAGCGCTTGCATGACCGTGATCAAGCAGGATGACCTGATTCAGAGCGTCGCCGACGCCCTGCAGTTCATCTCCTATTACCACCCCGTCGACTTCATCCAGGCCATGCATGAGGCCTACCTGAAGGAAGAGTCGCCGGCCGCGCGCGACTCCATGGCGCAGATCCTGATCAACTCGCGCATGTGCGCCACTGGTCATCGTCCGATCTGCCAGGACACCGGTATCGTCACCGTGTTCGTCAAAGTCGGCATGGACGTGCGCTGGGACGGCGCCACCATGAGCGTCGACGACATGATCAACGAGGGCGTACGCCGCGCCTACAACCTGCCGGAAAACGTCCTGCGCGCCTCGATCCTGGCCGACCCGGCCGGTGCGCGTAAGAACACCAAGGACAACACCCCGGCGGTGATCCACTACTCCATGGTGCCCGGCGACAAGCTGGAAGTGGACGTCGCGGCCAAAGGCGGCGGCTCCGAGAACAAATCGAAGATGGCCATGCTCAACCCGTCCGACTCGATCGTCGACTGGGTGCTGAAGACCGTGCCGACCATGGGCGCCGGCTGGTGCCCGCCAGGCATGCTCGGCATCGGCATCGGCGGCACCGCCGAGAAAGCCGCGGTGATGGCCAAGGAAGTGCTGATGGAGCACATCGATATTCATGAGCTCAAAGCCCGTGGCCCGCAAAACAAGATCGAGGAAATGCGCCTCGAGCTGTTCGACAAGGTCAACCAGCTGGGCATCGGCGCCCAGGGCCTGGGCGGCCTGACCACCGTGCTCGACGTGAAGATCATGGACTACCCGACCCACGCCGCTTCCCTGCCGGTGTGCATGATCCCCAACTGCGCCGCCACCCGTCACGCGCACTTCGTGCTCGACGGCTCCGGCCCGGCCGAACTGGAAGCGCCGGATCTGTCGGCCTACCCGGAAATCGTCTGGGAAGCCGGCCCGAGCGCCCGTCGCGTCAACCTCGACACCATCACCCCGGAAGACGTGCAGAGCTGGAAACCGGGCGAGACCGTACTGCTCAACGGCAAGATGCTCACCGGCCGCGACGCCGCGCACAAGCGCATGGTCGACATGCTGAACAAGGGCGAAGAGCTGCCGGTCGACCTCAAAGGTCGCTTCATCTATTACGTCGGCCCGGTCGATCCGGTCGGTGACGAAGTGGTAGGCCCAGCCGGCCCGACCACCGCCACCCGTATGGACAAGTTCACCCGGCAGATCCTCGAGACCACCGGCCTGCTGGGCATGATCGGCAAGTCCGAGCGTGGCCCGATTGCCATCGAGGCGATCCGCGACAACAAGGCCGTGTACCTGATGGCCGTCGGCGGCGCCGCCTACCTGGTCGCCCAGGCGATCAAGAAGTCCAAGGTGCTGGCCTTCGCCGAGCTGGGCATGGAAGCCATCTACGAGTTCGAAGTGAAGGACATGCCGGTTACCGTGGCAGTCGACACCAAGGGCGAGTCGGTGCACATCACCGGCCCAGCGATCTGGAACAAGAAGATCGCCGAAAGTCTGGCGGTGGAAGTGAAGTAAGCGCCCAGGCGCTGCGAAGAAGCCCGGCCCAGTGCCGGGCTTTTTCATTGCTGGCCATCAGCCAATCAGCGGGAAGAAAAGACCGACAGCCCAAAGGGACATGGAGAGGTAACGGCTGTCGGTTGCGCAGGAGATTCGGAACCAGTCTCCCGTAAAAATCTGTACATATGAATTACAAAGTACAGATTTTGTATAGCTTAATAACACCATTTGGCAAGCACGCAGCCCCCCTACGACCGGCGGCTGGCATGCAGCTAGAGCGGACTCAGGTATCCAGGTGGCCGGCGAGAAATTGCTGCAGGCGTCGCTGCATCAGCACGCCTGAGTTACCCAGGCAGGCGATAGGTGAACCAGCCAGTTCGGCCTGCAGCAGGTCGGCGAGATCACCAGCCAGCAGCAGCGGGCACTCCAGGCTCAGCGCCAGGCGCTTGAGCTGTTGCGCCAGCTCGTCACGCGGCGCCTGGTTGGAGAACAGCACCAGCGCCTGCGGGCGGATCTTCTCGCAGACCAGGGCCAGTTCCGCCAGCGGCTGGCCCAGGCCGAGCACCTGCACGCCACCACCTTCGTGGCCCAACAGCAGGCCGGCGACCAGCAGTTCCAGTTCGCGACAATGCCCCGGCAAAGCAGCCAGCAACACCTGGCCCTGCCCCGCGCCGAACTGCAGGCGCTGCAGGACGCGGGCACGCAGGAAGCTGTCGAGGAACAGCCACTCGCTGAGCTGGCCGAAATCGTCGCGACGCAGCAGCAGTTCCTGCCACAGCGGCATGAAGATGTCCTGGAACACCACGACCGGCGGATAGGTGGAGAAGATCTGGCCATAGAGCCGCTCCAGCTGCGGCCCATCGAAAGCGCCCAAGGCCACGCGAACCCGGGCCTGCCACTCGCCCCACTCATTGCTGCCGGTTTCCAGGTGGATAGGCGCCGGGCTCTTGATCGCCTGGCTGCGGGCGAGGATCTTGCCGACCTTGCTCACCGCCACGCCGCGCTCGATCCAGGCCAGGATGCTGCGCACCGTATCGATATCCGCCGCCGAGTAGAGGCGATGGCCGCTGTCGGTGCGGGTCGGCTGGATCAACCCGTAGCGGCGCTCCCAGGCACGCAGGGTGACCGGATGCACGCCGGTGGCGCGCGACACCTCGCGGATGGGGAACAGCTCTTCCTGCCTCAAGGAGTCGGAAGCGCTAGAGGCGCCAGCAAGTTCGGTCATGGCCATCGGGTCGCCGCAGCAAAGTTTGCCAGAGTGTACCCCAGGCACCGGCAAGGCTAGAACGACCTGCAGCTGATCCTTCCGTCAGCCCGAACCTGCTACCGCCTCGTCCCTCTGGCGCCGCGCGCAAAAATAGGAATAATCCTTGCCTGTCATTCGGCATGCCGCCACCACCCCGGCGACATGCCCCGCGCCAGACCCTACCCGGGCTTGGCCAGTTGCCCTGGAGATATACAATGTCTGCTGCTCCCGTCACCATGCTGGTGGCGCGTCGCGTACCGCGCGAGCGCTTCCCCGAATTCCGCGCCTGGCTGCACGAAGGCGAACTGCTCGCCGCCGATTTCGCCGGCTACCTCGGCTCCGGCGTACTGGCCCCGCCTGCCGACGATGACGAATTCCAGATCGTCTTCCGCTTCGCCGATGAAGCCACCCTCGCCACCTGGGAACACTCGGCCTCACGGCGCACCTGGCTGCAGCGCGGCAGCGGCCTGTTCGCCCAGCCCGTTGAGCAGCGCATACGAGGCCTCGACGCCTGGTTCGGCAACGCCCAGCGCCGCCCACCGCGCTGGAAGCAGAGCGTGGCCATCTGGCTGGCCTTCTTCCCGGTGTCGCTGGCCTTCAACCTGCTGTTCGGTGGCTGGCTCGGTGAGCTGCCGCTGGCCGTGCGCATCCTGCTCAGCACCCTGGCCCTGACGCCGCTGATGACCTACTGGTTCATCCCGTTGTCGACCCGCCTGCTCGAGCCCTGGCTGCAGGGCCGCAGCACGCCAGCCGCGGCCCCGGCCCTGCCAGCGCGCTGAGCCGCACAAACCCCCACGCTGAGCATGGTTGTACGCAATCGGGGCCTGGTTTAACTTGCCTCGATTGCGTCGCGCGCACCATTTCCGGGAGGCGCGCCCCTGATCGAGGCATTCATGAGCGGTTCCGCTGCCCCCATTCTGATTACCGGCGCCGGCCAGCGCGTGGGTCTGCACTGCGCCCATCGCCTGCTCGATGAGGGCCAGCCGGTGATCTTCAGCTACCGCAGCGAGCGCGATGGCGTGCAGCAGCTGCGCGAACGCGGCGCCCTGGCGCTGGCCGCCGACTTTTCCAGCGAGGCCGGCATCCTCGCCTTCATCGACGAGCTGAAGCGCCATACCGACAGCCTGCGCGCCATCGTCCACAACGCCTCGGACTGGCTGACGGAAACCCCGGGCAATGAAGCCCGGGTGTTCCAGCAGATGGTCAACGTACACATGCTCGCACCCTATCTGATCAACCTGCACTGCGAAGCGCTGCTGCGCCGCTCGACGCCGGCCGACATCATCCACCTCAGCGATGACGTGGCCCGCCAGGGCAGCGCCAAACGCCCGGCCTACTGCGCCAGCAAAGCCGGCCTGGACAGCCTGACGCAGAGCTTCGCCGCGCGCTTCGCCCCGGCCATTAAGGTCAATGGCATGGCCCTGGCCCTGATCCTGTTCAATGAAGGCGACGATGCGCAGTACCGCGCCAAACGCCTGGCCGAAACGCCGATGGCCATCGAGCCCGGCGCGGAAGTCGTCTACCACAGCCTGCGCTACCTGCTGGACAACCCCTATGTCACCGGCACGACGCTCACCGTCAACGGCGGCCGCCACCTCGTCTGAGGCCGCCGCGAGGACTCCTTGCATGAATTCGCAACTGCCGCAGCACTACCGCGAGATCCTTCTCGGGGTGGGTGAAGACCCCCAGCGCGAGGGCCTGCTCGACACACCCAAGCGCGCCGCCAAGGCCATGCAGTACCTGTGTCACGGCTACCAGCAATCGCTGGAAGACGTGGTCAACGGCGCGCTGTTCGCCTCCGACAATGACGAGATGGTGATCGTCCGCGACATCGAGCTGTACTCGCTGTGCGAACACCACCTGCTGCCCTTTATCGGTAAGGCCCATGTCGCCTACATCCCCACCGGCAAGGTGCTCGGCCTGTCCAAGGTGGCACGCATCGTCGACATGTTTGCCCGGCGCCTGCAGATTCAGGAAAACCTGACCCGGCAGATCGCCGATGCCATCGAAAGTGTCACCCATGCCGCCGGCGTGGCCGTGGTGATCGAGGCCCAGCACATGTGCATGATGATGCGCGGGGTGGAGAAGCAGAACTCGCAGATGTTCACCTCGGTTATGCTGGGCGCCTTCCGCGAGTCGACCAACACTCGCCAGGAGTTTCTGCAATTGATCGGACGGAGCAAGTAAATGCCGCGACTGGAACCCGGGATGGCGCGCATCCGCGTGAAAGACCTGCGCCTGCGCACTTTCATCGGCATCAAGGAGGAGGAGATCCTCAACAAGCAGGATGTGCTGATCAACCTGACCATCCTCTACCCCGCCAGCGAAGCCGTGCGCGACAACGACATCGACCACGCACTGAACTACCGCACCATCACCAAGGCGGTGATCCGCCACGTCGAGGAAAACCGCTTCGCCCTGCTCGAGCGCCTGACTCAGGACATCCTCGACCTGGTGATGAGCAACCCGGCCGTGCGCTACGCCGAAGTGGAAGTCGACAAGCTGCACGCCCTGCGCTTCGCCGAGTCGGTCTCGATCACCCTCGCAGGACATCGCTGAGGCGATCTCGCCAGCCGTCCGGCGCCGCTCTGGCGCCGGACATTGCCGCCCCCGGCCGGCGCTTTTATCATCTGCGCCACTGCCGCCCCCGAGAATCCGTCATGACCGATCAACAACGCCTCGAACTGGAAGCTGCCGCCTTCCGCAACCTGGTCCAGCACCTGCGTTCGCGCCCCGATGTGCAGAACATCGACCTGATGAACCTCGCCGGTTTCTGCCGCAACTGCCTGTCCAAATGGTACAAGGCCGCCGCCGATGATCTCGAAGTCAGCGTCAGCCTCGACGAGGCCCGCGAAGAGGTCTACGGCATGCCCTATGCCGAGTGGAAAACCCAATACCAGAAAGAAGCCAGCGCCGAACAACAGGCTGCCTTCGCCAAAGGAAAACCCTGATGAGCCAACTGCAAGACTTCCGCGCCCGCCTGCACAGCGACAGCTTCCTGTTCGCTGAGACCCTGGCCTTCGTCGCCGCGCACTACGACTACCAGCCCAGCGCCTTCCGCAACGGTGCGGTGGAAAACGCCAGCGGGCAGAACGAAGGCTCGTGCAAGACCCTCGGCCTGGCCCTGCTCGAAGACCTCAGCCTGGAAGAAAGCCTGCGCGCCTTCGGCGAGCACTACCGCGCCGTACTGGCCAACCCCGATGGCAACGACCACGGCAATATCCGCGCCCTGCAGGACACCGGCCTGAACGGCGTGCACTTCGAGCAGCAACCGCTGACGCGCAAGGCCTGAACTGCGCAAAAAGTTGCCTACCTGTCGGCTTTGGCTGACAGACAAGCCCCGCCAAGCCTCGTATCCTGCGCCCACCTGAGTACCGGGATACCCCATGGATGTCGTCAGCAGGATGCTGGCGCGGGGCCCGGACCTTGAGCCGTGGAGTGCAGGGATGCAACAGAGCCTGGTATGGAAACCTTGGGACAATCCGGGTGTGGAACACCTCAACCTGGATATCGACAGCAACGGCATCAATGCCAGCAGCCACCTGCTGCAGAGCATTCGCGGCAACAGCATCGCCGCCACCTACCTGATCAAGTGCGACGAACGCTGGCGCTTCCGCCGGCTCTGGCTGAAAGTCGACAACCACGGCCAGCGCAGCCTGGAACTGCGCCGCGACCTGCGCGGCCACTGGTTTCTCAACGACCAGCCGCGTGACGACCTGCGCGACTGCCAGCAGGTGATGCTCTCCGCCTCCCCTTTCACCCATACCCCGGCCCTGCAGCGCTGCGCCCTGGAAGCCGGACAAAGCGAAGAACTCGCCGTGGCCCACGTCGACCTGCTCAGTCTGCGCGTAGAAGCACGCCAGCAGCGCTACCACTGCCTGCGCCAGGGTAGCGGTCAGGCCGTCTATCAGTGTGAAGCGGAGGGCCACCCCAGCTGCGAACTGACTGTCGACCAGTTTTCCCTGTTGCAGCTGGCCAGCGAGCAGTTCGTGCGCGTCAGCCAGCGCACCCTGAGTTTGAATACCTGGGTGTGAAATCCGGCTATGTCCCAATAGCGTGTTGCACAGGTTAAAGCTGTAGGTTGGGTTGAGGAGCAGCGCGACGAAGCCCAACGAAGCCTACACCGAACCCGTTGGGCTTCGCTGCGCTCAACGCCAACCTACGGGAATTACCTGACCTGCAGCCGATCCATGCCTGCCAAACCCCATGCAACACATGACGGGTACATAGCCAATAAAAAGCCCCGCCTGAGCGGGGCTTTTTCGTTACGCCGGCATCACTGGCGCGCGTTGATCTGCTGCTGCAGGTTCTGCACCTGCGCTTGCAGGGTGCTGACGTTGCGCGTGACCTGGGCGCGGAAGGCATCGAACTCGGCGGTATTGGTGCTGCTCGGCGCCGGACGGTTATCCAGCTCGCTGCGCAGTACCAGCAGGTCCTGCTCCAGGCTCTTGATCGCCTGGCTCTGGTTGCCCTGCTTCTTCA
>JBOFCR010000093.1:0-1778 GCA_051646165.1 Pseudomonas sp.
GCATCCTCGGGTAGCCTGTCTCGCAAAAAAGCCCTCCGACTTAGCTCGACGCTGGCCAGCAACCCTATTGGAATAAAAGCAAGCGAAACCCCGCACACGAATTGCAATCAAAAATTTTTTCCCCACCCTCTGGTTTTGCTACAAAACGCCCGCCACCTGACCATATCAGGTTACATTTTGACATGCGCAACAAACACCAAGCCGCCCCGTACCCGCTCAGGCAGAGGTCCTGAACGATGTGAACGGCGAGCTGGTGAACCTGGATAGAGTCCACGGAAGTGGTGTAAATCCGGCGGAATGATGGAAGGCCATCGGAGAACTCCGGCAAGGTTGTTTTTCGAAGACACACCTACCGATGGAGAACCCGATGGCCGACGACAGCATGGCATTCATCGAGCAGTTGAAGCAACAAGGCGGCAACGATTTTCTGCGCTCCCTGGTCGAGCACATCCTCACCCAGTTGATGGAGTATGAGGTCGGCCAGCAGGTCGGTGCCGAGCGCTACGAGCGCAACGGTGAGCGGCAGGCCTACCGCAACGGCTACCGTGACCGCGTCCTGCATACCCGCCTCGGCACGCTGGAGTTGCAGGTGCCCAAGCTGCGCCAAGGCAGCTACTTCCCCTCGTTTCTGGAGCCGCGCCGGCTGGCCGAGCAGGCGCTGGCAGCGGTAGTGCAGGAGGCCTGGGTGCACGGCGTCTCCACCCGCAAGGTCGACGACCTGGTCCAGGCGATGGGGATGACCGGCATTTCCAAGAGCCAGGTCTCCGAGCTGTGCAAAGGCATCGACGAACGGGTCGATTCCTTCCTGAACCGCCCGCTGGACGGCGAATGGCCATACCTGTGGCTCGATGCCACCTACCTGAAGGTGCGTAAGGGCGGACGCGTGGTATCGGTCGCCGCCATAGTGGCTTGCGGCGTGAATCAGGACGGGCGGCGCGAGATCCTGGGGCTGGGCATCGGCGAATCGGAAGCTGCGCCGTTCTGGATCGAGTTCCTGCGCAGCCTGCGCCAGCGCGGGCTCGACGACATCAAGCTGGTGATCTCTGATGCGCATGAGGGACTGAAGGCCGCCATCGCCCAAGTGTTCTCGGCAAGCTGGCAGCGCTGCCGGGTGCACTTCATGCGCAACGTGCTCGCCTGCGTGCCCAAATCACAGCAGGGGCTGGCCAGCACCCTGATCCGTCAGGTGTTCCAGCAGCCAAGCACCGAGCTTGCGCACCTGGCCTGGCGCCAGGTCGCCGACAAGCTGCGCCCGCGTTTTGCCAAGGCGGCCAGCGTGATGGATAACGCCGAGCATGACGTGCTGGCACATCTGGATTTCCCGCAGGCACATCGGGTCAAGATCCATTCGACCAACACGCTGGAGCGGCTGAACAAGGAAATCAAACGCCGCGCCAACGTGGTCGGGATCTTCCCGAACGAAGCCAGCATCCGCCGGCTGATCGGCGCGGTGCTGATGGAGCAGAACGAAGAATGGCAGCTGCAGCACCGCTACATGCCGCAGCATTCAATGGCCGAACCGGCAGAGGCCTTGCCGGACAACACCCCACTGCTGGGGATGTAGCAACGGAAAACCGAACCGGAGTTCGGCCCGGAAATTTACACCACCTTGACGGACTCTATCCAAGGTTCGCAGGCCAGACTTTTGGGACGGCAACCACTGGCCCAGCGATCAACCTGTGCCGGATTGAGGAGAATCTCAGCGCAGCGCACCTGCGCCTGGCCGGCACCTATGTCGAGCACCTGTCCTGGCAGGACAGCCTGAAGCGCTATGACCG
>JBOFCR010000122.1:0-4038 GCA_051646165.1 Pseudomonas sp.
CCATCCCTGGCCCATCGCGGCTCTCTCGACATCTATGTCGCTCAAGCCTTTACGCAACAATTACGTTCGGTCTGCTGAAAGGGGCAACTGGTGTTGCCTGACGATTTCGTGTTCAGAGAACATGATCGTTCCCACGCTCCGCGTGGGAATGCAGCCCTCGACGCTCCTGCGTCCACCCTCGGCCGCAAGTCTTGTGACGCAGAGCGTCACGGGTTCAGCTTCCACGCAGAGCGTGGGAACCATCTGAAACTCGGTGTGCGACAGAGCTTCTTGTTCTCCGCCTGAGAAACGTCCAAATCGAGCGTTGCTACGTGGAATCTAGAGCACTCGACCACAGCAACGAGTCAGATCTCAGCCTCAATCGCATACTTTTGGCGAAGGAAATCGTCGAGGGAGTTTTTCAACAGAGTCGGCCAAAAGCTGCCGCTGACTTTCGGTCTGCGAAGACTCTCTTGGAGGCAGCTAGATCCAGCTCTTTTCTAGCGATACCAATAGGGCGTCTGCTTCGCTGCCTCCGAGTCAGAAAATCGACTGTGCAGCAGCGCGAAGGCAGCTTGCCCGCTGGGTATCTGGCCAAGCATGCCGCCATCTTCTCTGCGGTTGAGTCGGACTACCTGACCCAAGGCTTGTGCCATCAACTCCTGGTCAAGAAAGAGTCGCTTCAACCAACTATCCGACTCGCTGTCGGCCCATTCGACAATATCGAGGCTGACTGCACGGCTTAGACCATTTCCCTCGACCAGTCGGGGTAATTCGCTCCAGGCAACCCAGTGCTCGAGGTAGCGATATGTTGGGCCTGGAGTCGTTTTGAACAAAGCTGGTGCCGGAATGGCATCGGGAGTAGCTCGAGCCTTAGATGCATGGATTCGGTCCAGAGCGTTCAGCGTGTATCCGTGCATGCTCACAAACCTATCCCACTTCTGCGGGAGCAACAGCCAGGTTTGCAGGTCTTGTTCAATGGCAAGGGTGCTAGCAAGTTCGCGCGGCAAATCCCGCCGTGATCGGGAATTGCGTAGTTCGATGCCTGCGTCATCGTAATTCTCATCCGCTGCCACCAGCCAGACGGACAGCTCCGGAATATCGAGCACTATCAAGTCCAGGCGGATCTGTTGCGGCAAATCTTGCCGGAGTCGCTTGTCGATGTCGGATGCGTACTCCGGGGCGAGTTGCTGCAGCAGGGCGATCAGCTCCTGTGCCGATTCGACATTGCCCAGGGCCACATGCCGAGCGAAAGCTGTCATCACGAGGGCTTTGTGCATGTCAGGACTGAGCCCAGGGGCTTCGGCCAGACGCGCCATGTCTGCAGCTGACAGCAAGTTGAAGGCGCGCGCGGACTTGGCCTCCACCTTGTGATGCTGATGAATTTCTATCAGTTCTTCGAGGGAGGACGCTTGATAGGTGCGGGCGACGTTTACCCAAGCTGCAACATTGGCAGGGGAGGAATCAGCGAGCTTCGCAATGGCCGTCAGCCGGAGGCCTGTATTACTCGGAGGATAGCGCTGCAGACTTTCAAGCAGAGTGGCCCAGGACAGGTTGCGGATCACAAGGTGCTGCGACGCAATGGGTAGCTGCTCGAATAGGGGCCCAAGGCTGGAAATCGATTCTGCGCTCATCTCCTTCGATGCCCAGCGAAAGGGAGCCGTGACGGCCCAGGCGGCGTATTCACCTTGAGAAGCCCTGCAGCGCCTCACGTCGGTTTGCCAGCGCAGGAACAGGCCATCGGCCTGCGTATCCGCGACCCCGGTCGGTATCAGCGTATGGGCAGCAACTGCCCACTCGATGCCGCCGCTTTCTTCATAGCGTTTCCAGGCCTCATCTTTCAGGCGCGCATAGGCCTGCAACCGTAGGTCATTTGCCTGGGTCAGGTGGGGAGCGATGGCCCATGGTGCGTCCGAGCCTGTCATCACCAGCTGTAGCCACAGCCATTGAGGGGAATAGTTGGCGGAGTACTCCAGTAAGGCGTCGGGAGGCCTGATGATTACTCCAGCCAGATCAAGCCCGACAATTGCATCGAATTTCTGCTGGGGTTGCAGATCTGCGTCGCTGGCGTGTTCGGCCACCCACTGAAGCTGCTCTACCGCTCTGGGGGTGCCGTCTGAGTAATTGTCGTAGTTCAGTCCATCACTTAGTTCGCGCAGGCGCCAGTCGGGCAGATTGCGCCAGAGGCGGTACAGATCCAGAGTTTCGCCTATGTCATCAATGCCATGCCAGTGGTCACCTCCAGAGTAGAGGGAGTCATATTTTCGCAGGGCAGCTTGAGCCATCTCACGGGCGTTCTTGTATTGCCCCGAGCAAAATTCGGCAGACCAACCCAATGTAGGCAGAAAGAGCAACGTCATTACGATGGTCAGGCGCAATATTGGATCTCCTTGAAGGTAAACAATCGTCCTTGAGCACAGGTGCTTATCGACCCTGCGTAGGGGGGGCTGCGGCCTGACAATAGCCGAAAAAACTCAATTACCCCTACCTCGCAGACAAACTCGAACTCCGAAAAGCCGCCGTTAACAGATCTCTTCGCGAGTCCTCTTTTTGGGGTAAAGCGCTTCCCCCAGCAATGCCCGCTTCTGGCCGATTTCTGCCATCCACTCATTGGCTAGGTGCGGATGATTAATCCTTGTGCCGAGCGGATAGGTTAACTATCCGCTCGGATCACTCTCAATCCCGCTTCGGAATCCCCAACCCTCGCACCACCGCCGGCCGCGCCACAAACGCCTCCAGCACCCGCTGCACATTGCCAAATCGCTCGAACTGCACCAGCTCACCGGCGCCATAGAAGCCCACCAGGTTGCGTACCCAGGGGAAGATGGCGATATCGGCGATGCTGTATTGCTCGCCCATGATCCAGTCGCGGCCTTGCAGGTGTTGGTCGAGGACGGCGAGCAGGCGGGTGGATTCGGCGACGTAGCGGTCGCGTGGGCGTTTGTCTTCGTAGTCCTTGCCGGCGAACTTATGGAAGAAGCCGACCTGGCCGAACATCGGGCCGATGCCGCCCATCTGGAACATCAGCCATTGCAGGGTTTGGTAGCGGTCGGCGGCGTCCTGGGGCAGCAACTGGCCGGTCTTTTCCGCCAGATAGACGAGGATCGCGCCGGACTCGAACAGGGCCAGCGGTTTGCCGTCCGGGCCGTTGGGGTCGAGGATCGCCGGGATCTTGTTGTTGGGGTTGAGCGAGAGGAATTCGGGGCTGAGCTGGTCGTTGCTTTCGAAGCTGACCAGGTGCGGCTCGTAGGGCAGGCCGGTCTCTTCCAGCATGATCGACACCTTGACCCCGTTGGGCGTGGGCAGCGAGTAGAGCTGCAGGCGCTCGGGCTGGGTGGCGGGCCATTTGCGGGTGATGGCGTAGGCGGACAAGTCGGGCATACGGACTCCGGTCGGGATGGCGAAAGGGCCAGAATAGCGAGCTTTGTCTGTTCGGTCAGCAAGCGCCAGCGGCTGCGGCGCAGAGCCTCGGCGTGCAGGTGGCGGTTACCTGCGCGGGCAGAAGTCGGTATGGTTCGCCCCTGCTATTTGTTATCCCACGGACACGGAGAACCCCATGAGCCTGCACGGTGCCTACGAGCCCAACAATATCTTTGCCCAGATCATTCGCGGCGATGCGCCTTGCTACAAGCTGTACGAGGACGACGACGTGCTGGCCTTCCTCGATCTGTTCCCGCAGTCCTATGGCCACACGCTGGTGATCCCGAAGAAGGCGGCGGCGCGCAACCTGCTGGAGATCGACGCGGACAACCTGTGCAAGGTGATGCTGGTGGTGCAGAAGCTGACCCGCGTGCTGGTCGAGGAGCTGGAGCCGGCCGGGGTGCAGGTGGCGCAGTTCAACGGCGCGCCGGCCGGGCAGACGGTGTTCCACATCCACATGCATATCGTGCCGCGCTTCGAGGGCGAGAAGCTGGGCGTGCATGCCACCGCGAAGGCCGATGCCGGCGAGCTGGAGAAGCTGCAGGCGCGGCTGGTGAAACGCCTCAACGGCTAAGCAAGCCGGATGGGAGAAGGGCGTGCCGGTGATGCCGGCACGCCCTTTTTATGGACGATTCCCCG
>JBOFCR010000124.1:0-3134 GCA_051646165.1 Pseudomonas sp.
TGGCGGAAATGGAAAGCACCGCCGCCGGCCTGACCAGCTACTACTGCGACGGGCTACTGGTTGCCGTCACCGGCTACCAGCTGCAATGGCGCGGCGTCGCTTATGCCTTTGCACTGATCAACAGGCCACTCGCAGCAGGAAGCGGCAAGGAACTGGCGGCAGCCGTGCGCCAAAGAATTGCCGAACTCATGGAAAAGGATAAGCTGCACAGGGTGCAGGCTAGCGTCGATGCCAATGATCGGGCCGCTGCTGTATTCTTACGAGCAACAGGCTACAGGCTAGAGTCTCGAATGATCGCGGCTGCGCCTGATGGCAGCGACTTACTTTTGTTCACCATTATCAAGGGGCGCAAGCATGAGCAAGAAAGTTAAAAAGATCGCCAGCGTTGCCACGTTCGGCTTGTCGGATGCCGCCTATAAACTGGCCGTTGACCCTATCAATGCAGCGCTTGGCCTTGGTTCTGCAGCGCTTGGAGTCGGCGGAGACAGTATGTCAAGTGACACCGGAGCATCTGCTCCATCCGCCATCCCAACCGCTCAAGACCCTGAAGCAATGGCTGCGCGTGAAGACCAGAAGCGCCGCCAGGCAGCAGCGGCCGGCCTTTCCGCCAACGTACTGACCGGGGCCGGCGGCCTGAAGACGCAAGCCAACACCGGCCTTAAAAGCCTGCTGGGCAGCTGATCATGGACAAGTTCACGGAGCGCGAGCGCCTGCAGAAAAAGGCGCAACAGATGAAGCAGGAGCGCGATAAGTCGTGGACTCCGACCTACAAAGACCTGCGCGACAACATCAGCCCCAACGAGGGGCAATTCGAGGGTGACAGCAAGAACAGCGGCGAGCGCCGCGACTACCGGGTCAACAACCCCAAGCCCGTAGTTTCCAGCCTGCGCCTGGCTGCCGGCATGGCCAGCGGCCTGACGAGCAAGTCCCGCCCGTGGTTCGAGTTGCAGCCGCCAGAGGGAACCGTCGTCACCATCGCCGTGAAGCGCTGGCTGTATGCCGTGCAGGAAGCCATCAGATCCGCCCTGGCCAAGTCGAACCTGTACAACGTACTGCCCCAGGTTTATCACTCGCAGGGCGTTTACGGCACCGCCGCGATGGCAGCCCTGCCAGATCGCAACGACGTGGTGCGTTTCTACCACTACCCCTGCGGCACCTATTCGCTGGCGACCAACGATCGCAATCAGGTAGACACCTTCAGCCGCTGCTACAGCATGACGCCCCGCCAGATGGCGCAGCGCTTCGGCATTGCCAACCTGTCTGCCAGCACGCGCCAGGCAGCAGAGCGCGGCGATAACCACTGGATCACCGTCGAGCACCTGCTGGAGCCGAACCCCGACTTTGATATGCGCTACGTTGATAATCGCTCTATGCCGTGGCGCTCAACGTACTGGGAAAGCGCCCGTGATGGCGAGAACATGGGCATTCTTTCCGTGTCTGGCTTCCAGAGCTTCCCGGTCATGGCGCCGCGCTGGGCCGTGAACGGGAATAACGTCTACGGCACCGGGCCAGGCCATGCCGCGCTGGGCAAATGCCGCGAGCTGCAATTGCTCGAACGCGACAAGATGAAGCTGGTGCAGCACCTGGCACAGCCGAACCGCACCGCGCCGATCAGCCTGAAGGCAAACGGCGGCGCGAACCTTGTGCCTGGCGGCATCACCTGGGTGCCTGACACTATGGCCGGCGTAGCCATGAAGCCGACCTATGTGCCGGAGGCCGGGGCAATCCCGAACATCCGCGCCGAGATCGAAGAATGCGAGAACGACATCAGGGAAATCTTCTTCGAGGATCTGTTCCTGATGATCTCGCAGCTCGACGGCCAGATGACGGCCTACGAGATTGCCCGCCGGCAAGAAGAAAAGATGGCCATGCTTGGCCCGGTGATCGAGCGCAATGATGACGAATTGCTCGACCCGCTGATCGACCAAGTGTTCAGCATCCTGCTGGCGCAATCGCAGCCGCGCTGGATGGGCCTGCTGCCAGGCGAGCCGCTTATTCCGCCACCGCCGGAAGAACTGCAGAACATCACGCTGCGCGTCGAGTACATCAGCATTCTGGCCCAGGCGCAGAAGGCAGCCAGCACCGGCAGCATCGAGCGCGCCGTCAGCTTCACCGGCATGCTGGTACAGCAGGGATTCCAAGATGCGGCCGACCTGCTGAACACAGACGCCGCACAGGCCGCCTACTTCGACAGCGTGGGCGCACCGCCTACCATGATCCGTGGTGATGACGAGATTGCGGCAATTCGCCAGGCCAGAGCCGAGCAGCAGCAGCAAATGCTTCAGCAGCAGAATGCAGCCGCTGCGGCGCAAACCGCCAAAACACTGGCAGAAACGCCCGTCGAGGGCGATACTGCGCTCAACGCGATTATGAGCTGACCGCATGGAAATGGACGACGAGCTGAATCTGGCTCAACAGAAGGCGGCAACTGAGGCATTCCTGGCCATGCAGGAAAGCCTGCGCGACACAATGGGAATGCGCAGCGGCCGCCGGCTGGTCTGGTATGTGCTGGAGCAGTGCGGTATTTTCCGCACCAGCCTTAGCAGTGATCCGCTGATGATGGCAGCAGCAGAGGGCAAGCGCGGCTTCGGCCTGCAACTGATGGCGCAAGTCATGGAGCATTGTCCCGAGCTGTACGAATTGATGGCGCGCGAGCAGCGCGAAACAAACGAGGGAACAAAGAATGCATGAATCGGTAGAGCAAGAAATCCAAGCCAAGGGGCTGACCGCGCCGCGCATTACGCCGACCGACATCGAAGACAACATCGCCAGCGAGCAATACTTCACTGCGGCTCAAGGCGTGCATGGCGCCACGAAGGGGAAGATCAGCTACGCAAGTGACCACGCGCTCAGCTGCCTGACCTTCTGCGTGCTGGTGCTGAAAAACGGCTTCACCGTCACAGGTGAGTCTGCCTGCGCATCGCCGGAGAACTTCGACGCCGAACTCGGCCGCAAGATCGCTCGCCAGAATGCCGAGGCAAAGGTCTGGCCGCTGATGGGCTACGAGCTGCGCAGCAAGCTGGCAGGGGGTGATCAATGAACGGCATCAACTCGCTGCGCAAGCTGTTCGGCCTGCACCCGATGGACGAAGCGCCGGCAGATGGCGGCCAGGGTGGCGGCGGCGAACCGCCAGC
>JBOFCR010000164.1:0-4129 GCA_051646165.1 Pseudomonas sp.
GATTTGCCCATTCAGATTCTGCAGGGTGCCAAGGAACCCCTCCATGCTGCCGCCGTTTAGCTCACTGGCTTTGCCCCAGCGGTGCATGGTGTCGGCGGAAATATTCAGGTTCTTGGACAGGCGGGAGAGGTTGGCTCCAGTGGTGACCACGTCGCGGGTGAAGTTGATCAACCCCTTGCCGGCAGTGAGCACAGCAAAGAACTTCAATGCCGACCGCTGCATCTGACCAAAGAACTCGGCGGCGTCCTTGCCGGAGGCTGCGATCTGCTTGCCAACCCTGTCGGTGTTCTTGCGGGTGTCGGACAACCCTTTCTCGGTGTCCTTCATCCCCTGCTGGAAGTCTTTGTTATCCAGCCCAAGCGTAACTATCAGGCTGTCAATCACTGTCGCCATGCGGCCTCCTACCCTGCCGCACCAGCTGCGCGGACTCGGGCCATGTTCAGTTGGTCAATCTGGTGGATTTCGAGCATCCGATAGGCATCATATGGGCCGTAAATCGTCTGCAGTTCGTGAAGCGTGGCGAGCCGTGCTGAAACTAGGGTGGCGATGATGCCGGGGGTGTTGGAATAAGGGGCCATCTCGACCCCCTTCCCGCCGGCCTGCTCGGCGACTGTTAGATCTGCTCTTCGCCACCGGTAGAAAAACCCAGATGCAGCTCCATCACCGCCTTGCGCAGCAGGAAGCGGGTTTTCACGTCCTCAATGTCACCATCCATCAGTTTGCGCGGGTTCTGGGTGGCCGGAACCATGATCTGCACGCAGGTCATCATCTCGTCCAGCAGGGGTTTAGCCTGTGCAGGCGAAACGGATGCCATCGCCTTCAGCCCGGTGCGGGCCAGCTCGGCCATCGGTGCCTGCAGATCCAGGTCAACCTCACTGGAGGCAATCGCCTGCAGCGCACGGAATGCCCACCACTCCGCCGCCTCGGCTGACATCTCGGTGATCTGGTACTTCTTGCCCGCGTCGCGTCCTTCGGTGATCTCTACAATCTCGGTGCGTCTCATTGTCTCATCTCGTCGTCAGTTACTGGCCAGCAGCACGCCAGCCATAGAAAGAATTAAGGCGACCATCCGGCCGCCTTGGGATTATACCAGAGGGGTCGGCAAGACGCTTTCCCATGTGATCGTGAACGTTCGCGGTTGCAGGGTGCGCTGGGCGTTCGGGATCGAGGTGTAGCGACTCAGCACGCCGCGCGAAAGAGTGTAGGATCGCTGAGTTCCCGGCAAGGTGATGACACCTCCAAGCCGGAACACAGTTTTATTGGCGTCCTGAGCCAGCACGATGCCGTCAAACAGGTCGATACTGGCGGAGTCTGCCTGCAGGGTGATGGTCTGGGTATACATGCGCGGCACCCAGCCAGCAGACATGACACCGTCAACGCCAAGCACAACCTCGGCGGTATCCGCCTCATCGGTGGCAAACGCCGCATCTGAGGCGTAACCCTGGATCTGAGTGGCAGCCAGCGCGAAGTCTGCCGAGCTCAGGATAAAAACGCTGTCCGCGCTGGTAATGGTACGAGAAGCCATTGACGTCCCTCCTTAAAGTACGGCGATAGACGCCAGGGTGATCTGCTGAATGCTTCCGCCGTCGGTGTACCACAGCTTGACGGGCGGGCTCTGGCGCTGGCCGCGCACTTGAGCGGTTGCCGGCAGGATCTGCAGGTAGTAGCCCTTGCTTTGCAGATCGGAGCTGATGTCCAAGCCGGCCTGCTGCGCGATGGTGGCCTTCTGCGAATTGCTGAGCTGGACACCGGTGCGGATGGTGCCGTTGTTCAGCGCCTCGTCGATGGGGTCTTGGCACCACGCTCGGATCAGGCTGTTGCCCAGGGCGTTATACGGTGCCGAGTTGACGGACAGCAGTCCCTCAAACATGGACAGGCGAAGCTGAGCGTTCAGGTACAGCTGAGCCATGAAGCTGTCAGCCCACAAGAAAGTGGAGCCCTTCATCTGGCCGTTGTACATGATGCTGTATTCGTTGCCCTCGCCGCGATCGACATAGGAGCCGTAGTAGCTGGCATTGTTGGTCAGTACGGCGGCTGCGTCGGCGTAGTTGTCCACGAAGGCCTGGACGCCAGAGAACTGGCGGAAGGCCAGGGTGCTGCGACCATTCACCGCCTGCCAGTCGATAGATCCGGCCCAGCTACAGGCTGCAACGGCGTGCGTGTCGTCGCCGTAAATTACCAGAGTTCCGTCATAGTTGAGGGTGTCAACCGTCGAACCGAAAGTGGAGCTGTTCGGGGTCTTGTAGGCCGTATCCTTATCCCACGCGACATAGCAATAGCCCTTGTTCTGGGTGTTGGCCCACTCAGCGAAACCTACCATCTCCTCATCGGAGGCCTCGAAGATGGTGGTGAAGGTCGCCCAGTTGTATGACTGGACGGCGATCCGCGCCATGGCTGTGGCCGGGGTGTCAGTGGCAACCCCCTGGGATAGGGTGCCGGCAGACAGACCGAGCGCAGCGGCGGCGGTGCCTGTTGCCTGAGTGATGGTAGACGCAACGCCAGTCGTCCCGGAGGTGATCTGGAATCGGGAAGCTGCAGCGTCCCAGGTGACTGCGGCCGCACCGGTCAGGCCAAGCCCGGTGGTAAGCTTGGAGGCTGCATCAGTGAAGCTTGTTGCCGTGGACAGATCCACGGTGGGATAGCTGTGAGCCACGCCGTCGATGGTAACTGACAGCGAGCCGGTTACCGCCTTGAGCTGAGCCAACGTAATGCTGAGGCGCTGACCCCGCAACCAGGCGGCTCGATCTGCCGAGGCATAACCGCCGAAGAACAGGGTTCCGGGCTTCTTAAGGCTGTTGGACGGCCCGTTGAAGTAAATCCCGGCCAGGGCGTACTGGGTGGAATTGAGGCCGTAGTAGTCGCCGACGCTCGCCTGATCCGGGAAGCTAAGCAGGCTGGAGACTGGCGTAGTTACGCCAGCATCCAAAAGAACGGCGTTGAGGGAAAGCGGGTTACCACCCGTCCCGACCACCGCCGGGTTGACGGTGACAATTTGACTGACTGGGATAGGCATCGCCTTCTCCTTATGCAGGGTTGAGTAAATCGGCTGCGATAACCGATGTTTCACCAACGGTATCGAACTGCTCGGCAGCCACATTGACAATGGGATTGTACTGCATCGAGACGGTTATCGTCCAACGAGCCTCGTACTGCTCCTCTCCGGTGATCAGCGGTGACTGGATGCCATCGGAGCAGTAGAGCGGCTTGATGTTGTCAGGGAAGTTTTCGGCCCCGTACGAGCTGCGTAGTAGGGTCTTGGCCGTGTTGCACATCTCGCCGGCTTGGCCATCGTAGAAGTCCACCTGCACATCAATGCGAGTCGAGCGCTGGAAGTCTGCGCCGGTGTTGATGTCGTAGGTGTTGTGGGTGGTGGCAAGGTCATACTGCCCCATCTCGGTGAGAACAATGCACGGCGGCTCCGGCATGGCCACGCGGTTGACCTGTGCGCGCACAATCTGCGTGCCAGCTGGCATTAGCGGATCCAGAAAGTCCGCCAGCGCGGCGATCACGTTGTCGATGGTGATGCTTGGCATGGCGCTCATGCTGCAGCCCCCTGATAAACAATTGCCACTTTGCACCAGTCCGGCCAATTCTCCAGCACTTTGACGACCAGCCAGCTCTGGCTGTTGAACTCGACCAGATCGCCACCCTTGCTGTCAGGGCGCACTACCCCGGCCAGATTGCCGTACAGATAGGCGGAGCGGATGGTTCCCTGAATGTTCAGTCCATCAAGCTGCTTGAGGTCTTTGCCGTCCAGTGCCTGGATGTTGGCTTGGCCAGTCTCGACGGTGTATGCCGGCACCTGCCGTCTGGATGCCGGGTCGATAGTGTAGCCACTGGACACCTTGACGGTGACCGGTGTGTTGGGGTTAATGGATTGCGTCGCCGAGTTGGCGATGGCGCGGAGGTTCATTCATCTCCCTCCATGCGGACTTGGTAGGTAGTGGAGCGCAGCATGTCGCCAGTATAGACCAGTGGCTTGTTGAAGCCCTTTTTGGCGATGGTGCTTGGTGCATTGGGCGGATCCTGCCAGCCGACAATTGAGGATTTCAGATCGTCATTGATTTTCTCGCCTATGGCACTGAGAGCTTGGCGTGCGTCATACCCAGAATGCACCGCAGCTTTGCCG
>JBOFCR010000166.1:0-15132 GCA_051646165.1 Pseudomonas sp.
TGGAAAAGGCCGCGGCCATGCACCAGACCGACGCCATCGACTGGCAGAAGGTCCGCGAGCAGAGCGAGGCACTGCTGCGCGAGCAGTCCCGGGATCTACGGGTCGCCTGCTGGCTGACCTGGAGCCTGTACCAGCGCGAAAGCCTCGGTGGCCTGCAGGCCGGCCTGGGCCTGCTGCACCAGCTCTGCAGCCAGCACTGGGGCGAGCTGCACCCACGCAAGGAACGCACCCGCGCCGCCGCTTTCGCCTGGCTCACGCCACGCCTGGAAAAGGCCCTCGGCGAAGACATCCCGGTCGCCACTCAGCTGCCGCTGTTTCGCGCCCTCGCCGAGCAACTGCGCAATCTCGAAGCCTGTCTGTCCGGCCACCTGGGTGAAGACGCGCCATTGCTGCTACCGCTGTGTCGGCGCCTCGACGAACAGATCAACCGCGCCAGCCAGGGCCAGGCCGACGCGGGCGTGGTCGGCGCGGCCCTGGCCCAGGTCAAGCAGGCCGCCAGCCAGGTGTTCAGTGCCAGCACGCCGATCGACAACGAGCGCGATGCGCACAAGTCCCTGCGCGCCCTGCAGGACGGTGCCCGGCCGCTGTGCGGCTGGTGGCTGAAGCAGAAGGCCAGCGACATCCGCGCCCTGCGCCTGGCACGCACCCTGCTGTGGCTGCCGATCGACAGCCTGCCGGAACGCAATGCCGAGCAAATCACCGCCCTGCGCGGTCTGCCGGCAGACAAGCTGGCCAACTACCGCGAACGCTTCGCCGCCGGCCAGTACGCCGACCTGCTGCTGGAGCTGGAAACCAGCATCGCCCGCGCGCCGTTCTGGCTCGACGGCCAGCGCCTGGCCTGGGAGTGCCTGCAGGAGCTGGGCGCCGAGCCCGCCATGGGCGAAGTGGAGATCCAGCTGGCGCTGTTCCTCCAGCGCGTACCCGGCCTGGAAGAACTGTGCTTCCACGATGGCCTGCCGTTCGCCGACGCCGAGACCCGCGCCTGGATCGGTGCCCATGTGTTGCCGCATCTGCAGGCGCACAGTGCCGAACCGGCGCCAACCCTATCTAGCACCGACGGCAGCCAACCGGCCTGGGAAATCGCCCTGCAGGCGGTGCTACCGCAGCTGCGCAAGGACGGCCTGAAAGCTGCCGTGCAACAACTCAAGCAGGGCATGGCCCAGGCCCAGGGAGGCCGCGCCCGGTTCTTCTGGCAGCTCGCCCTGGCGCGCCTGTGTAGCGCGGCGAAGAAGCACGAACTGGCCAAGACCCAACTCGAATCCCTCGACCAGACGCTGCAGGCCTCCGGCCTCGGCGAGTGGGAACCCGATCTCGCCCTGGAAGTGCTGCGCCTGCTGCACAGCTGCTACGAGCTGCTGCCGCAGAGCCACGTGATCCGCGAACGCAAGGAAGAGATCCACCGCAGGCTGTGCCACCTCGACCTCGAAGTGGTGCTGGATTGAGGTCGCAAGGCCGCCACATACCGAAAACGTAAAGGAGAACGACCATGGCCAAAGAAGGCTCGGTAGCCCCCAAGGAACGCATCAACGTCACCTTCAAACCCGCCACCGGCGGCGCCCAGGAAGAGATCGAACTGCCGCTGAAACTGATGGTGCTGGGTGATTTCACCCAGCGCGCCGACGAGCGCAAGATCGAGGACCGCAAACCGATCAGCATCGACAAGAACAACTTCGACGAAGTGCTGGGCAAGCAGGAACTCAACCTGACCTTCAATGTGGCCAACCGTCTGCAGGATGAGCAGGGCAGCGAGGAGTTGCCGGTGCAGCTGCGCATCAACTCGATGAAGGACTTCAACCCGGCCGCCGTGGTCGACCAGGTTCCCGAGCTGAAGAAGCTGATGGAGCTGCGCGACGCCCTCGTCGCCCTGAAAGGCCCGCTGGGCAACGCCCCGGCCTTCCGCAAGGCGATCGAAAGCGTCCTCGCCGACGACGACTCCCGTGACCGCGTACTGAGCGAACTGGGCCTGGCCCGGCAAGACGCCTGAACCCCCGACAAGGAAGCCCGAGCATGAGCACCAGTGCAGTAGTGGAAAACACCCGGAATGCCGCCGAAGCCGGCATTCTCGACCGCATCATCGCGGAAACCCGCCTGACCCCGGACGACGAGGCCTATGACATCGCCAAGCGTGGCGTGTCGGCCTTTATCGAAGAGCTGCTGAAGCCGCACAACCAGAACGAGCCGGTTAAGAAGGCCATGGTCGACCGCATGATTGCGGAGATCGACGCCAAGCTCAGCCGGCAGATGGACGAGATCCTCCACCACGTCGACTTCCAGGCCCTGGAATCCTCCTGGCGCGGCCTCAAGCTGCTGGTCGATCGCACCAACTTCCGCGAGAACACCAAGCTGGAGATCCTCAACGCCTCCAAGCAGGACCTGCTGGACGACTTCGAGGACAGCCCGGAAATCACCCAGTCCGGCCTGTACAAGCACATCTACACCGCCGAGTACGGCCAGTTCGGCGGCCAGCCGGTCGGCGCCATCGTCGCCAACTACTTCTTCGACCCCAGCTCGCCGGACATCAAGTGCATGCAGCACGTGGCGTCGGTAGCCTGCATGGCCCACGCGCCCTTCATCGCCGCCGCCGGCCCGAAATTCTTCGGTCTGGAAAGCTTCACCGGCCTGCCCAACCTGAAGGACCTCAAGGATCACTTTGAGGGCCCGCAGTTCGCCAAGTGGCAGAGCTTCCGCGAGCGCGAAGATGCCCGCTACGTCGGCCTGACCCTGCCGCGCTTCCTGCTGCGCAACCCCTACGATCCGGAAGAGAACCCGGTGAAGACTTTCGTCTACAAGGAGAACGTCGCCGGCGACCACGAGCACTATCTGTGGGGCAACACCGCCTACACCTTCGCCTCCAAGCTGACCGACAGCTTCGCCAAGTTCCGCTGGTGCCCGAACATCATCGGCCCGCAGAGCGGCGGCGCGGTGGAAGACCTGCCGCTGCACCACTTCGAGAGCATGGGCGAGATCGAGACCAAGATCCCTACCGAAGTACTGGTCTCCGACCGTCGCGAATATGAGCTGGCCGAAGAAGGCTTTATCGCCCTGACCATGCGCAAGGGCAGCGACAACGCCGCGTTCTTCTCCGCCAACTCGGCGCAGAAGCCGAAGTTCTTCGGCATCAGCGAGGAAGGCAAGACCGCCGAGCTGAACTACAAGCTCGGCACCCAGCTGCCTTACCTGTTCATCGTCAACCGCCTGGCGCACTACCTCAAGGTGCTGCAGCGCGAGCAGATCGGCGCCTGGAAAGAGCGCACCGACCTCGAGCTGGAACTGAACAAGTGGATCCGCCAGTTCGTCGCCGACCAGGAGAACCCCAGTTCGGAAGTCCGTAGCCGCCGTCCGCTGCGCGCCGCCCAGGTGATCGTCAGTGACGTCGACGGTGAGCCGGGCTGGTACCGCGTCAGCCTCAACGTGCGCCCGCACTTCAAGTACATGGGTGCCGATTTCACCCTGTCCCTGGTCGGCAAGCTGGACAAGGAATAACTCGCCATGTCGTACGGCAGCCTGTTCGAGCGCCTGGGTGGCGAAGCCGGCAAACGCGCCGGCTGGAGCCATGAGGTGTCCGCCATGGCCTCGGTGGCTGCCCACCTGGCGAAGATGCTCAGCACCCGGGCGGGCAGCGTGCAAACGCTGCCCGACTACGGGTTGCCCGATCTCAACGATATGCGCCTGTCGCTGCACGATGCCTTGCAGCAGGCGCGTATCGCCATCGAACGCTTCATCGAAGCGTACGAACCGCGTTTGACCCAGGTGCGCGTGGTGTCACTGCCACGCGACCACGATCCGCTGAGCCTGGCCTTCGCCATCGAAGGCCATCTGGAGATCGACGGCATCAAGCGCCCCGTGAGTTTTGCCGCGCAGCTGGATGGCAGCGGGCAAGTGAAGGTCAGGTAAGGAGAACAAGGATGTCCGGTAAACCCGCCGCCCGCCTGGGCGACCCCACTGCCTGCCCGATTCCCGGCCACGGCACCAACCCCATCGCCGCCGGCTCGCCCAATGTACTGTTCGACGGCAAACCGGCCGCGCGTATGGGCGATGCCTCCGCCTGCGGCGGCGCGCTGTCCGGCAATGTGATCCCGACTGTGCTGATCAACGGCAAACCGGCGACCACCATCGGCACCGTGGGTAGCCACGGCAATGTGGTGGTGGCGGGGTCGGGGACGGTGTTGATTGGCACCAGTGGGGGTGGGGCTTCGTTTGTGGCTCCCACTCCTGTGGATATCAAAGGGGGGTTCGATGAGTTCTTCGTCCTGCTTGACCAAGACTCTGGCGCCCCGCTAAGCGGGGTTTCGTACGTTCTTCGCAGCGCATCCGGCAAGGAGATCCATGGCATCACCGGCGCGGACGGGAAGACCGACAAGCTCCGTTCTTCGAGTGCAGAAACTCTTGAGCTGGTTATCGCCGAACAGTCAGAAGTAGTGATTGCCTGACTCGCGAGGAGATCTGCACATGCCCGATATCGCCCTGAAATCCAGGCTCACGCCAAGCTCGCAGAACCCACAAGGAACTGCCACGCAGCTCCGCCTGTTCAAGATCACGGATATTCCGACAGCCATGGACAAAATTGGCTGGCAGGTTTCCGCAAAGTTAATGCGGCATTGGTTCCAGGGAAAACCCTGGGTCACCCCCAGTGGCGGTATGGCCGAATTAGTGAAGAGCCATAAACAAATGCCCCCTCCTCAATATATGGAGGAGACCATAGTCACATACCAATGGTTGATGGCCTTTCCCAAGGCAGTGAGTGCTCGTAACGAGCTAAGAGCTGCCTGGAACAATCCCCCAGCAATCAACCTCATCCGCAGCAATATCCTCAGGGAGTTTGGTCAGCACTCCGGCGGATGCTTCCCCCTGTCTTTCAATGGCCGGGGTAGCAAAGCCGAGGCTTTCGGTTACGCGAACAGCCGCTCCGTCAAATTCGACACCGTTGGCGGCGAACTCAATGATCTGAGCGGTGCACTCGCCGACTTCAATCTACGAGTCACAGTCGAAGGCACCGTCAACACATTCCCGGACAAGGTGACCTTCATTGCCGAGCGCATCGGGTTCTATGCCGAGGATGCATATGACTTCAACGACGAAGGTCTGCTCAGTCAGCCGCTCGGCTTCTGGAACTTCGACGGTATTGCGCCGAGCGTGACAAATAGCGTCAGCAACAACGCCAATATCGACTACGAGAAGGCGAAGGTAGTCGCCACGGCACCCTTCACTGGCGAAGACATTGCGCAGCGCTTTAAGGATTTAGAAAGCAAGCGCTATTTCTTCATCACCAACAGCGACTTCGTTCAGTACCGCTCGACGCATAAGAAAGGCGGCGACTTCGTCGTCTATTCCGATATCGGCTACGAAATCATTACTCCGGTCTCCTTTGAGTTTAAGAAATGAATATTCGGAAGGTCTCTGTGACCCTGCTGTTGCCAATATCACTCTTGCTTTTGCTCTTTTTAGGGGCGGTTCACATCGCAATCACTCAGAACGCGCAGTACTCGTATCCCAGCCCCTCGGGAAAATTCATTTTGCAGAACGTGTTGCTGGCACCTTGGCTCGGACCGTGGTGCGATCTTGCCTATATCCGCGTCATCGACACCCAGGCACCGGACTCCACCTTCCGTACGCCGCTTTACGACAAGCACTACACGGACATGCGCTCACACGAAGATGACAGAACCGTAGGCATTATTTGGTTCGACTTCGACAAGCAGCAGCAGACCTTCGAGATCGGCGTGCCGGAATGGCAGGACAGCTGGCTGAACCTGTTCATCAGCAATACCCCATACCGAATTATCGAGAACTGACGCAGTGGCCTTTAATCAGCACAGCCGGCTCGGTTTTCCTACCCAGCCAAAGATGAGCGCGGCTCTATTCCTAGCAGCGCTATCGACTCTCGGCGCCTGCGTACCCTACCCCCACTCGGTGACCCGTAACCCGGCCATCGAAGGTCGCGTGCTGTCTGCCGAAACAGAGCAGGCCGTGGCGGGCGCCAAGATCGAGCTGGATATCGGCAGCGACGAATCCTGGGCCTATGAAACGGTCAGCGACTCAGATGGCCGCTTCGCCTTTGCCGAACACAACGACTATCGCCTGTTCGCCCTGCTCGCCGATGGGCCGCACTGCTGGACCACGCTGTCGATCAGCGCCCCCGGCTATCACACCCGCCATTGCATGTGGACGAGCACATATTGGTGCTCGTCGGCACCACTCAAGCTGCCGCGTCTGACGATACAGCCGGAACACATTGCCATCTCGGAAAAAGACGCCGCAGAAGATCTCTGGCGCTGCAGCGAATCGGCCATGGAGCAGGCCCGCTAATGTCCTTCAACCACCACTACCAGAGCGAACTCACCGCCCTGCGCCAGCTGGGCAAGCGCTTTGCCGAGCGCAGCCCGGCGCTGGCGCCGTTCCTTGGCCAGGCTGGCCGCGACCCGGATGTCGAGCGGCTGCTGGAGGGTTTCGCCTTTCTCACCGGACGCCTGCGGCAGAAGCTCGACGACGAGCTGCCGGAGCTGACCCATTCACTGATGCACCTGCTGTGGCCGAACTACATGCGCCCGCTGCCGGCCTTCAGCATGTTGCAGTTCGACCCGCTCAAGCGTCCCGGCCCGGCCCTGGCGGTACCGCGGCATACGCCGGTGGAAGCCAAGGCCATCGAAGGTGTGACCTGCCGCTTCCGCACCGCCTTCGCCTGCGAGGTGCTGCCGCTGGCGCTGAACGGCCTGGACTATTCGGTGAAGGGCGACGGCGCGCTGCTCAGCCTGCGCCTGGCCATGAGCGCCGATGGCCATCTCGGCGAAGTCGAGCTGAGCAAGCTGCGTCTGCACCTGGCCGGCGAGCGCTATATCAGCCAGCTGCTCTACCTCGGCCTGCTGCGCCACCTCGGCGGCATCCAGCTGGTGTTGCTGGATGGCGAGGGCAAGCCGCTCAAGGATGACTACGACCAGCCGCTGCCCGGCTTCGCCCTGGGTGCCGACAAGGTCGAGGCGGTGGGCTTCGCCGAGAACGAGGCGCTGGTGCCCTACCCGTTGAATACCTTCCGCGGCTACCGCCACCTGCAGGAATACTTCGCCTTCCAGGACAAGTTCCTCTTCGTCGAGCTCAAGGGCCTCGAGCTGCTCAAGCGCCAGCCGGCCGAGCTGCTGGAACGTGTGCGCGGCCTGGAGCTGCGCTTCGATATCCAGAAGACCGGCCTGCAGCGCATCCGCCCGACCCTGGACAACGTGCGCCTGTACTGCACGCCGGTGGTCAACCTGTTCGCCCACGACGCCATCCCGATCCGCCTGGACGGCAAGCAGGACCAGTACCTGCTGCTGCCGGCCGAGTTCGAGACGCGCCACTGCGCGGTGTTCTCGGTGGACCGGGTGACCGGCTGGAAGCCCGGCGGCATGGGCTACGAGGAATACGTGCCGTTCGAATCCTTCGAGCACGACGCCAGCTTCGACGTGCCCAAGGCTCGTCCGCACTACAGCGTGCGCCAGCAGCCATCCATGCTCGGCGACGGCCTGGAGACCTGGCTCAGCTTCGGCATGCGCCAGCAGGATCAGCAGGAAACCCTGTCCATCGAGCTGACCTGCACCAACCAGAACCTGCCGCGCCAGCTGGGCCTGGGCGATATCTGCCTGCCCAGCGAGGACACCCCGGAGTTCCTCACCTTCCGCAACATCAGCGCGGTGACGCCCAGCTACGCACCGCCGCTGCACCGCGACTACCTGTGGAAGCTGATCAGCAACATGTCGCTGAACTACCTGTCGCTGGCCAACGTCGAGGCGCTCAAGGTGATCCT
Source organism: Pseudomonas sp. (assembly GCA_051646165.1). Taxonomy (GTDB): domain Bacteria; phylum Pseudomonadota; class Gammaproteobacteria; order Pseudomonadales; family Pseudomonadaceae; genus Aquipseudomonas. Next base: position 7,775 of record JBOFCR010000166.1, read on the forward strand.
CGAGACCTACGACCTGCCGCGCTACTACGACCAGCACGCGGAAAAGGTCAGCAAGCGCCTGCTCGGCGGCCTGCAGTCGATCCGCCACCAGCATGTCGACCGCCTGCACCGCGGCCTGCCGGTGCGCGGTGTGCGTACCGAACTGAGCATGAACCCGGACGGTTACCTGGGCGAAGGGGATCTGTTCCTGTTCGCCTCGGTGCTCAATGAATTCTTCGCCCTCTACGCCAGCCTCAACTCGTACCACGAGCTGCGCGTACACAGCACACAAGGAGAGGTGTACCGATGGACGCCGCGCATGGGGCAGCAGCCCCTGCTCTGAGCAAGCTCAGTACCGGCATCCGCGAGTACAGCCTATTCCAGGGCGTGCTGCTGGTGCTGGACCGCTTGCGCACTGCCCATCCCGAACTGGATGAGGAGCAGCTGTACGAGCGCCTGGAGTTCCAGGCCAACCCCAGCCTGGGCTTCCCCGGCAGCGATATCGATCGCGTGCAGTTCTTCGAGGAACACGGCGAGCTGCGCGCGCAGCTGCGCATCAACCTGGTCAGCCTGTTCGGTGCCGGTTCGCCGCTGCCGGCCTTCTATGGCGAACAGGCGCTGGGCGACAACCCGGACGGCAACCCGACCCGCGAATTCCTCGACCTGTTCAACGACCGCCTGCAGCGCCTGCTCCTGCCGATCTGGCAGAAGTACCGCTACTACGCGCGCTTCCAGCGCGGCGCCAGCGATGTGTTCTCCAACCAGCTGTTCGCCCTGATCGGCCTCGGCGGCGAGCAGATCCGCGCCGCCGAGGAACTCAACTGGAAGCGCCTGCTGCCCTACCTCGGCCTGCTCAGCCTGCGCGCCCACTCGGCGGCACTGGTCGAGTCGGTACTGCGTTACTACTTCAAGCACACCGACCTGCGCATCGAGCAGTGCGTCGAGCGCCAGGTGCAGATCATCGGCGAGCAGCGCAACCGCCTCGGCCTGGCCAACAGCCAGCTGGGCGAAAGCCTGGTGCTCGGCGAGCGGGTGCGCGATCGCGGCGGCAAGTTCCGCATTCATATCCGCCAGCTCAGCTGGGCACGTTTCCACGAATTCCTGCCGATCGGCACGGGCTACCAGCCGCTCTGCGCGCTGGTGCGCTTCACCCTGCGCGACCCGCTCGACTACGACATCCGCCTGGCCCTGCGCCACGAGGAAATCCGCGAGCTGCGCATCGGCGCCGACAACCCCTGCCACCTCGGCTGGACCAGCTGGCTCGGCCATGAACGAGCCGACGGCATGGTCACCATTGGCAGCCGCATTCATTAAAGGACTGATGAAATGATCAATGTCGATCTGCAACAACTGGTGCAGGCACTGGACGCCGACACCCGCCGCGACCTGGAAGGCGCCGCCGAGCGCTGCCTGCAGCGCGGCGGCAACAAGATCCTGGTGGAAGACCTGCTGCTCGGCCTGCTCGAACGCCCGCAGGGCCTGCTGAGTCGTGCCCTGCAGGATGCCGAAGTCGACGCCGGCGCCCTGGCCAGCGCCCTGCAACCGCGCGGCGAACACAGCGCCTCGCGCAACCCGGTGTTCTCCGCCGAGCTGGTGCAGTGGCTGCAGGACGCCCTGCTGGTGGCCAACCTGGAACTGGGCCAGAGCCAGGTGGAGCAGGCCGCGCTGATCCTCGCCCTGCTGCGCAACCCGCTGCGTTATGCCGGCAGCCACTACCAGCCGTTGCTGGCCAAGATCGACGCCGAACGCCTGCGCGACTTCGCCCTGAGCCAGCAGCCGCAAGCCGGCGCCGGCAAGCCCGCCACGCCCGGCGAATCCAACCTGCAACGCTTCACCCACAACTTCACCCAGCAGGCCCGCGACGGCAAGCTCGACCCGGTGCTGTGCCGCGACGGGGCGATCCGCCAGATGATCGACATCCTCGCCCGCCGGCGCAAAAACAACCCGATCGTGGTCGGCGAGGCCGGCGTCGGCAAGACCGCCATAGTCGAGGGCCTGGCCCTGCGCATCGCCAGCGGCGAAGTGCCGGAAGTGCTCAAGGGCGTCGAGCTGCTGTGCCTGGACATGGGCCTGCTGCAGGCCGGCGCCAGCGTCAAAGGCGAGTTCGAACGGCGCCTGCAGGGGGTGATCGACGAAGTGAAGGGGTCGGCCAAGCCGATCATCCTGTTTATCGACGAGGCCCATACCCTGATCGGCGCCGGCGGCCAGGCCGGTGGCTCGGACGCCGCCAACCTGCTCAAGCCGGCCCTGGCCCGTGGCGAGCTGCGCACCATCGCCGCCACCACCTGGAGCGAATACAAGAAGTACTTCGAGAAGGATCCGGCCCTGGCCCGGCGCTTCCAGCCGGTGCAGCTGCACGAGCCGACCGTTCAGGAAGCCGTGACCATCCTGCGTGGCCTGGCCCCGGTGTACGAACAGAGCCACGGCATCTACCTGCGCGACGACGCAGTAGTGGCCGCCGCCGAGTTGTCGGCGCGCTACCTGGCCGGGCGTCAGCTGCCGGACAAGGCGGTCGACGTGCTCGACACCGCCTGCGCGCGCGTGCGCATCAGCCTGGCCGCCGCGCCGGAAGCCGTGGAGCGCCTGCGCGGCGAGATCGCCGAAGGCCAGCGCCAGCGCGAGGCCCTGCGCCGCGACCTGGACGCCGGCCTGAAGGTCGACGGCGAAGCCCTAGCCCAGCTGGAAAGCCGCCTGCTGCAGGCCGTCGACCAACTGCAGCAACTGGGCAGCCGCTGGGACAGCCAGCGTCAACTGGCCGAACGCCTGCTGCAACTGCGCCAGCAGTGCGCCACCGCCCGCCTCGATCAACCTGCCGAAGCGAGCGGCGACAGCGTCGAACCCCTGCCGAATCTGGGCGAACTGGAAGCCGAGCTACGCGGGGTGCAGGCCGAACTGGCTGGTGCACAAAGCGCCGAGCGCCTGGTCAGCCATGAAGTCTGCCCGCGCCTGGTAGCCGAGGTGATCAGCCACTGGACCGGCGTACCGCTGAGCCAACTGGCCCGCGAACACAACGCCAAGGTGGCCGGTTTCGCCAAGGATCTGCGCCAGCGCGTGCGCGGCCAGGAGCAGGCGGTGGTGGCCCTCGACCGCGCCATGCGCGCCAGCGCCGCCGGGCTGAACAAGGACGATGCGCCGGTCGGCGTGTTCCTCCTGGTCGGCCCCAGCGGCGTCGGCAAGACCGAGACCGCCCTGGCCCTGGCCGACTTGCTGTACGGCGGCGAGCGCTTCCTCACCACCATCAACATGGCCGAGTTCCAGGAGAAGCACACGGTGTCGCGGCTGATCGGAGCGCCACCCGGCTACGTCGGCTACGGCGAGGGCGGCATGCTCACCGAAGCAGTACGGCAGAAGCCCTACTCGGTGATCCTCCTCGACGAGGTGGAGAAGGCCGATCCGGAAGTGATGAACGTCTTCTACCAGATCTTCGACAAAGGCGTGGCCAACGACGGCGAAGGCCGCGAGATCAACTTCCGCAACTGCCTGATCCTGATGACCAGCAACCTGGCCAGCGAGCAGATCGCCCAGCTCTGCGCCGATCAACAACGCCCGGCCGCCGAAGTACTGGAGCAGGCCATCCGCCCGGCCCTGAGTCGCCACTTCAAGCCGGCACTGCTGGCGCGCATGCGCGTGGTGCCCTACTACCCGGTGGCCGGCAGCGTTCTGGAGGAGCTGGTCGCACTCAAGCTGGCCCGCCTCGGCGAGCGCTTGGCCCGCCGCCAGCTGGGCTTCAGCCACAGCCCGGCACTGCTCGCCCAGCTGGCCGCGCGCTGCCAGCACAGCGACAGCGGCGCACGGCTGATCGACCAGTTGCTGGAGCAACACCTGCTGCCGCAGATCGCCGACCGCCTGCTGGACGCCATGGCCAATGGCGAGAGCCTGCAGCAGGTGCACGCCACCCTCGACGGTGAAGGAGCGCTGGTCTGTGAATTCGCCTGAACGCCTGCCGCGGCATCTGCCTGAGCCACCCCAGTTGCTGCAGCGTATCGCCCAGCCGCTGGCCTATGCCGAGGCCCTGCTCGCCCAGTTCGGCCAGCTGTCGCGCCTGGCCAGTGCCGACGCCCTGGCCGCCGGCCTGGTGCAGGCCGCCGCGCAGCTCGGCGGTTGCGAGCTGAGCCAGCTGTACCTGCTCGACAGCACCCACACCCGCCTAACCCTGGCCGCCGAATGGCTGGATGGCCAGGCGCGCCCCGAGCACAGCGCCAGCCTGCCGAGCGACTACGACGGCGAGCAGCTGCTGCAGTACTGCCTGTGCCAGAACCGCCACCTGAGCCTGGCCAACCTCGACCACAACCTGCACGAAACCAGCTTCCTGCCGGCCAGCGAGCAGCCCTGGCGCAGCCTGCTGTGCCTGCCGCTGCAGGACGAGCAGAATCGCGTCGGCGGCCTGCTGCTGATCGCCAGCCACAGCGCCCGCGAACTGGAAGGCTTCGCCGCCTCGCTGGCCAGCCTCGGCACCTTCGCCCTGACCCAGCACCAGCTGCTGCAACGCCTGCGCGCCCCCCAGGCCAGCGTGCCCAGCCCCGCACCAGCGAGCATGCCCAGCAGCGGCTACGGCCTGATCGGCAACAGCCCGAGCATGCGTGGGCTCTACCAACTGCTCGGCAAGGTGCTGCACAACCCGGTCAGCGTGCTGCTCACCGGCGAGACCGGCACCGGCAAGGAACTGGTCGCCCGCGCCATCCATGACTGCGGTTTCCGCCGCAGCCAGGCCTTCATCGTGCAGAACTGCGCCTCGCTGCCGGAGAACCTGCTGGAGAGCGAGCTGTTCGGCTACCGCAAGGGCGCCTTCACCGGCGCCGAGCGCGACCGCAAGGGTCTGTTCGACGCGGCCGACGGCGGCACCCTGTTCCTCGACGAGATCGGCGACATGCCGCTGGCCCTGCAGGCCAAGCTGTTGCGCGTGCTGCAGGAAGGCGAAGTGCGCCCGCTGGGCAGCACCGCCACGCACCAGGTCGACGTGCGCATCGTCGCCGCCACCCACCGCGACCTGCGCAGCCTGGTCGAACAGGGGCGCTTTCGCGAAGACCTGTTCTATCGCCTGTCGCACTTCCCCATCGAACTGCCGCCGTTGCGCGAGCGCGACGAGGACATCCTCCTGCTGGCCCGGCATTTCGCCGACAAAGCCAGCGCCTTCCTGCAGCGCGACCCGTGCCGCTGGGCCGAGACCACCCTCACCCACCTGGCCGGCTACGCCTTCCCCGGCAACGTGCGCGAGCTCAAGGGCCTGGTCGAACGCGCCGTGCTGCTGTGCGAAGGCGGCGAGCTGCTACCCGAGCATTTCAACCTGCGCCAGGACGCCAGCCAGCCCGGCGACGGCTGCATGAACCTGCGCGAGCGCCTGGAGCGAGTCGAACGCAACCTGCTGCTCGACTGCCTGCGCAAGAACCGCGGCAACCAGAGCCAGGCCGCCCGCGAACTGGGCCTGCCGCGGCGCACCCTGCTGTACCGCATGGACCGGCTGAACATCAGCCCGGCCGATGTCTGACGATCAAGGAGCGATCATGTTTGCCGCAGCCAATAGCGCACATATCACCCTGAGCATTCAGGGTATAAACAGCGACCTGCAAGTCCTCGCCTTCGAGGGCCACGAGGCGCTCAACCAGCCCTACCAGTTCAACGTCGAACTGGTCAGCCAGAATCCGCAACTGGATCTCGAGTCCCTGCTGAACCAGCCGGCCTTTCTCGCCTTCGGCCCCGCTGATGGCGGTGTACATGGCCTGGTCTACGCCATCGAACAGGGCGACTCCGGCAAGCGTCTGACCCGCTACAGCATCAGCCTGCAGCCACAGCTGGCCTACCTGCAGCACCGCTTCAACCAGCGCATTTTCCAACAACTAAGCGTGCCGCAGATCATCGCGCAACTGCTCGAGGAGCACGGCATCCAGCAGGGCGCCTATAAGTTCCAGCTCGGCAGCGTCTATCCGCCACGCGACTACTGCACCCAGTACGACGAATCCGACCTGCACTTCATCCAGCGCCTGTGCGAGGAAGAAGGCATCAGCTTTCACTTCCAGCACAGCGAAAACGCCCATGTGCTGGTATTCGGCGACGACCAGACGGTGTTCCGCAAACTGCCGCCACTCAACTATCAGCAGGACAGCGGCCTGTCCGCCGAGCATGCCGTGGTGCGCGCCTTCAACGTGCGCCTGGCCACGCGCAGCACCCAGGCCAGTTACCGCGATTACGATTTCCAGAAGCCGCGCCTGACCCTGGAGGCCACGCACAACGGCGCTTTCCAGCCCGCCCTGGAGGTCTACGATTTTCCCGGCCGCTTCACTGAGCGCGAGCGTGGCAAGCACCTGGCCAAGCGAGCTCTGGAGCGCCTGCGCAGCGACTACACCCAGGCCGAAGGCAAGAGCGATGCACACCTGGCCTGCGGCCACTTCCTCGGCCTGCAGCAGCACCCCAGCGCAGCCTTGAACGATCTGTGGCTGCTGCGCGAGGTGTGGCACGAAGGCAAGCAGCCGCAGGTGCTGGAAGAGTCGGTGACTGACTTTATCGGTGGTAGCCGGGCCGGCCAGGCGACCGACAGCGACGGCTTCCAGCAGGGCTATCGCAACCGCTTCAGCGCCACGCCCTGGGCCGATCCATTTCGTCCGGCCCTGCAGCATCCCAAGCCGCGCATCCTCGGCAGCCAGAGCGCCGTGGTCACCGGGCCCAAGGGCGAGGAAATCCACTGCGATCAGTACGGCCGGGTGAAAGTGCAATTCCACTGGGACCGCGAGGGACAGGCCGACGACAAGACCAGCTGCTGGCTACGCGTCGCCAGCAGCTGGGCCGGTGACCGCTACGGCGGCATCGCCATTCCCCGAGTGGGCATGGAAGTGCTGGTGACCTTCCTCGAGGGCGATCCGGACCAGCCACTGCTCAGCGGCTGCCTGTACCACGCCGAGCACGTGGTGCCCTACGACCTGCCGGCACACAAGACCCGCACGGTGTTCAAGACCCTCAGCTCGCCCGGCGGTGGCGGCTACAACGAGCTGCGCATCGAGGATCGCAAGGGCCAGGAGCAGATCTATCTGCATGCGCAGAAGGACTGGGACGAAAACGTCGAGCACGACCAGAAGATTCGCATCGGCCACGAGCGTCACGATACGGTCGAAGCCAACAGCTACACCGAGCTGAAGGCCGAGGAACACCGCACCACCCACCGCGACCGCAAGGTGGAGGTGCGCGCCGACGACCACCTGACCGTGGCCAGCAACCAGCACGTGAAGATCGGCACCGGCCAGTTTGTCGAGACGGGTAACGAGATCCACTACTACGCCGGTAGCAAGGTGGTGATCGACGCCGGCATGGAGCTCACCGCCAAGGGCGGCGGCAGCTGGTTCAAGCTCGATCCGGGTGGCGTGACCCTCAGCGGCGCCACCATCAAGATC
>JBOFCR010000157.1:0-6895 GCA_051646165.1 Pseudomonas sp.
CAGCAGCATCAGGTCGCTGGCGTGCAGCAGCCGCGCGGGGGCTTGGCGTATCAGGGTCAGCATGGCGCACTCCGGGGTTACGAGCAGGAGTGTGGATTGTCCATTGAGTTATCTACCGCGATAATCCATGGCAAACACACAAGACTTGTTCGCCATGAGCACGAATCTATCCAACAGCCTGCTGCCCCTGATGGCCATCTTCGTTCGCGTAGTGGAGTGCGGCAGCTTCTCCGCTGCCGCCCGCCAGCAAGGCAGCAGCGCCTCGGCGGTGAGCCGGCAGATCGCCCAGCTGGAGCAGGCCCTGGGCCTGCGCCTGCTGGAACGCACCACGCGCAAGCTGCGCCTGAGCGAGGCCGGCAGTGAAGTGTTCGAACGCTGCCGCGAGATGCTCGGCGCCGCCCAGGCGGCGCTGGCGGTGGGCGAGCGGCTGATGAGCCATCCGCGCGGCCAGGTGCGCCTGAGCGTGCCCAAGGCTTTCGGCAAGTACCTGGTGGCGCCACTGATCAGCGAGTTCCTGCGCCGCTACCCGGAGGTGGACGTCAGCCTCAACCTCAGCGACCGCAGCCCGGACCTGATCGGCGAGCAGTTCGACCTGCTGGTGCGCATCACCGACCAGCCACCACCGGGCCTGGCCGGGCGCCCGCTGTGCAGCGTGCAGCAGTTGCTGTGCGCCAGCCCGGCCTACCTGCAGCGCCACGGCACGCCACAGCACCCGCAGGAACTGGTGCGGCATGCCTGCCTGTACCTCGACGAAAGCAGCGAGGACCATCGCTGGCATTTCAGCAATGGCCGCGAGCAGTGCGTGGTGGCGGTGCAGGGGCGCTTCGCCAGCAACCACAGCGAGGTGCGCCTGAACGGCGCGCTGGACCACTTGGGCATCGCCTGCCTGCCGCACTTCACCGCCGCCCAGGCCCTGGCCGAAGGCCGGCTGGTGCAAGTGCTGGGCGACTGGCGCTATACCGGCTCCTACCAGGGCACCGCCTGGGTGCTCTACCACCCGACCCGCCACCTGCCGCCGAAGCTGCGGGTGCTGATCGATCATCTGGCCGCCGGCCTGGCCTAAGAACCTGTTTATGAGCTCCTGACTCGCGGCCATCCCGCGTTAAAAACGGCCTCGGAAAGCTGCTGGCAGCTAGCGCGCTTTAGCGCGACCCGGAGGGCGAGTGAAACGAGTCATGCTCATTTACAACTCGTAAACTGCGCTTCCTCGGCCGTTTTCGCCTTGTCTGGCTCTAACTCAGAAGCTCCTAAACAGGTTCTAACAACCTAGCCCGCCATCTCGCGCACCAGCAAGGCGAGCAGCTCGGCGGCCGGCAGTTCGCGGACCAGCGGCGCGCCCTGGCCGGCCCACTGCGCGGCGAAATCATGGTTGCCGCGTGCCGTGGCAGCCGCCTGCAGCGCCTTGGTCGCGTCGTAGGTGTAGGAATAGCCGGGCAGTGCTGGCGCATCCGCCGCGCCGATCTCGCTGAATACCCGGTTGGGCAGGCCGCGCGCCGGGCGTCCGGACATCGCCGCGGTAATCTGCGTGCAGTGCGCCTTCTCGCCCTTGAGCGCCGCGCGGTAGGCCGCATTGGCCAGCGACTCCGGACACAGCACGAACGCCGTGCCCATCTGTACCGCCGCCGCGCCAAGGGCCAGCGCGGCCTTGATCCCGGCGCCATCCATGATCCCGCCCGCGGCGATTAGCGGCAGCTTGCTGCGCGTCGCCAGCACCCGCACCAGGGCCAGCGTGCCGATGCCGGGGTCGCCCTGCTCCGGCTCGAACAGGCCACGGTGGCCACCAGCCTCGATACCTTGCGCCACTAGGGCATCGACCCCGGCGGCCTCCGCCAGCTCGGCTTCGGCGACGCTGGTGACGCAGGCCAGCAAGCGAATGCCGGCGCCCTTGAGCGCCTCGATGCTGGCCTGCGGCGGCAGGCCGAAGTGGAAGCTGACCACCGCCGGGCGCTCCTCCAGCAACATGGCCAACATGTCCGCATCGCTGACGAAGCTACGGTAGATATCGCGCAGCTCGCGCGGTGGCGCGGCGTCGAATTCGCCGAAGAACGGCCGCAGGTGCTCCAGCCAGGCGACCTGCGCCTGAACATCGAGCGGCGCCGGGCGATGGCAGAACAGGTTGATGTTGAACGGTCTGGCGGTCAGCCCACGCAGCTCGGCGATCAGTGCGCGCCCCTGCTCCGCGGTGCTCGCTGCCAGGCTGATCGAGCCCAGGCCGCCAGCGTTGGACACCGCCGCCGCCAGTTGCGGGGTGGACACGCCGAGCATCGGCGCCTGGATAATCGGTTGCTCGATCGCGAGCAGTTCGGTGATGCGCGGCGTGTCCATGAACCTGACTCCTTACAGTGCTGCCGGGCGGCGGGCCGGCTTGACCTTTAAATCTCAAAAAGAGATCCTTGTTAAAACATTATTCTCTTAAAGAGATTATTGGAAGCCCATGGATCTCTCGACGCTGACCATCTTTCGCACCGTGGCCCTGGAGCAGAGCATCACCCGCGCCGCCCAGCGCCTGGAACGCGTGCAATCCAACGTGACCACGCGCATCCGCCAGCTGGAAGACGACCTCGGCGTGCAGCTGTTCCTCCGTGAAGGCAAACGCATGAGCCTGACCGAGCAGGGCCACGAGTTCCTCGCCTACGCCGAGCGCCTGCTGGCCCTGGCCGACGAAGCGCGGCAGGCCATGCACCCGCAGCAGCCGGGCGGCACCCTGCGCCTGGGCGGCATGGAAAGCACCGCGGCGGCACGCTTGCCCACACCGCTGGCGCGCTTTCACCGCGAGTTTCCACAGGTCAGCCTGGAAGTCAGCACCGGGCCCAGCCAGCCACTGCTCGACGCCGTACTGGCGCGGCGCCTGGACTGCGCGCTGATCGCCGCCCCGACCAGTCGGGTCGGCCAACGCTGGGTGGTCGAGGACTTGGATAAAGGTCTGCTCAGCCAGGCGGTGTTCCAGGAGGAACTGCTGCTGGTCCTGCCGATCGACCATCCGCCGGTCAACGGCCCCGAGGACGTGCAGCTGCGCACCCTGGCCGGCTTCGCCCAGGGCTGCACCTACCGGCAGATCGCGCAGAGCTGGCTGAATAGTGCCGGCAGCCCGGTACGGGTGCAGGAAGTCGGCTCCTACCACGCCATCCTCGCCTGCGTGGCGGCCGGCTCCTGCGTCGGCATAGTGCCGCGCTCGCTGCTCGACCTGCTGCGCGAACCGCCGGCTGTGCAGTGCGTACCGCTGCTCGACGTCGACACCCTGCTGGTCTGGCGCCACGACTACCGCAGCGCCGCCTTCGAGCAGTGGCGCGCGACGCTGCAAACCGCATAAGGCTCGCGGGCTTTACCGCCGCCCTGTGCCGCCCCACCCGGCTTGCGACCTAGGTCTATTGGCGGCGCGCCGGGAAAGCGCCCACCATGCGGGCAACCTCCCCGGCACAAGGGAACGCCCGATGCAGACCAAGCAAAGCCTGGCCGCCAGCAAGACCGCGGTGCTGCAGAACATCCATGGCACCATGGAATTCCTGCGCAAGTACCCGCCGTTCAACCAGATGGAAAGCGCCCACCTGGCCTATCTGGTCGAGCACTGCCAGCTGCGCTTCTACGGTGCCGGCGACAGCATCATCAAGCCCGGCGACGGCCCGGTGCAGCACTTCTACATCGTCAAGCAGGGCCAGGTGGTCGGCGAACGGCCGCACTCGGCGCGGCGTGGCAGCGAGACCACCTTCGAGATCACCAGCGGCGAGTGCTTCCCGCTGGCCGCCCTGCTCGGCGAGCGCGCCACCCGCACCGAACACCTGGCCGGCGAGGACACCTTCTGCCTGCTGCTGGCCAAGGACGCCTTCGTCCGCCTGTTCGCCCAGTCCGCGGCGTTTCGCGATTTCTCCCTGCGCGGGGTCAGCAGCCTGCTCGACCAGGTCAACCAGCAGGTGCAGCTGCGCGCGGCGGAAAGCCTCGGCGCGCAATACTCGCTGGACACCCCGCTGCGCGAGCTGGCCATGCAGCAGCCGGTCAGCTGCCTGGCCGACACACCGACCCGCGAAGCGGTGCGGCGCATGCACGAGCAGCACGTCGGCAGCATCGTCATCGTCGATGAGGGCGAACGCCCGCTGGGCATCTTCACCCTGCGCGACTTGCGCCGGGTGGTCGCCGATGGCGGCGAGCTGGCGCAGCCGATCAGCGCGCTGATGACCCAGAAACCCTTTCACCTGTCGCCCGACGCCAGCGCCTTCGACGCCGCGCTGGCGATGACCGAGCGGCACATCGCCCACGTCTGCCTGGTCGAGCACGGTCGTCTGCGCGGCGTGGTTTCCGAGCGCGACCTGTTCTCCCTGCAACGGGTCGACCTGGTGCACCTGGCGCGGACCATCCGCCATGCGGCCAAAGTGGAAACCCTGCAGGCGCTGCGCAGCGACATCCGCCTGCTGGTCGACCGCATGCTCGCCCACGGCGCCAGCTCGACGCAGATCACCCAGCTGATCACCCTGCTCAACGACCACACCGTCAGCCGGGTGATCGAGCTGACCCTGGAGGAAATGGGCGACCCCGGCGTGCCGTTCACCTGGCTGTGCTTCGGCAGCGAAGGCCGCCGCGAACAGACTCTGCACACCGACCAGGACAACGGCATCCTGTTCGAGGCCGTAGATGCAGGCGAAGCCGAAGCGATCCGCCAGCGCCTGCTGCCCATCGCCCAACGCATCAACCAGCAACTGGCGCTGTGCGGCTTCGCCCTGTGCCCGGGCAACATCATGGCCGGCAACCCGGCGCTGTGCCTGTCGCGTCAGGAATGGGCGCGGCGCTTCAGCGCCTTCGTGCGCGAGGCCACGCCGGAGAACCTGCTCGGTTCGAGCATCTACTTCGACCTGCGCAGCGTGTGGGGCAGCGAGCTGGGCTGCGAGCAACTGCGCCAGCAGCTGTTCGTCGAAGTCGCCGACAACAGCCTGTTCCAGCGCCTGCTGGCGGCCAACGCCCTGCAGCACCGGCCACCGGTGGGGCGCTTCCGCGACTTCGTGGTGGCGCGCAAGGGCGCCGAGAAAGACACCCTGGACCTGAAGAAGGAAGGCCTCACGCCGTTCGTCGACGGCGCACGCCTGCTCGCCCTGGCCCACGGCGTGGCGCCGTGCAACACCCTGCAGCGCTTCGCCGAGCTGGTGCGCCGCAAGGTGATCGACCCGCTCGACGGCGCCGCCTACGAAGAGGCCTACCACTTCATCCAGCAGACCCGCCTGCAACTGCACCAGCAGCAGGCGCTGCAGGGCCTGCCATTCAGCAACCGCCTCGACCCGGATAGCCTCAACCACCTGGACCGGCGCATCCTGCGCGAATCCTTCCGCCAGGCGCAGCGCCTGCAGGCCAGCCTGAGCCTGCGCTACCAGCTATGAAACTGTTCACCTGGCTGCGCCGCGACACCTTGCAACTGGACGAGCACCAGCAGCGCCGCTGCGCCTGCCTGCCAGGCGCACTGCTGCTGGACGAAACGCCGCTGCGCCGGCAGCGCATCGTCGTCCTCGACCTGGAAACCAGCGGCCTCAACCTGCAACGCGACCAGTTGCTGGCAATCGGCGCGGTGGTGATCGAAGACGGCGCCATCGACTTCAGTCAGCAGTTCGAAGCCACCCTGCACCGCGCCGGTCACCAGGCCAGCGCCAGCACCCTGATCCACGGCATCGCGCCCAGCGCCATCGCCGCCGGCATTGATCCGGCCGAAGCGCTGCTGGCCTTTATGGAGTTCCTTGGCGACAGCCCGCTGCTGGCCTTCCACGCCGCCTTCGACCAGCACATGCTGGCCCGCGCCCTCAGGGAAAGCCTCGGCCTGCGCCTGCGTCACCCCTTCCTCGACGTCGCCGAGCTGGCGCCGCTGCTGTGCCCGCAGGCGAACTTCCGCCAGGCCGGGCTGGACGACTGGCTGGCGCACTTCCAGCTGCAGGCTGCCGAACGCCACAACGCCAGCGCCGATGCCCTGGCCACCGCCGAGCTGGCGCTGATCCTGTTCAGCAAGGCCCGTCAGCAGCAACTCGACAGCCTCGCCGCGCTGGAGCAGCGCCTGCAGGGCTGGCGCCGGCGCCAGCGCACACCCTCGCTCTGAGAACCTGTTTTCGATCTCCTGACTCGCGGCCATACCGCGTTAAAAACGGCCTCGGCAAGCCGCTTGCTGCTAACGCGCTTCAGCGCGACCCGAAGGGCGAGTGAAACGAGTCATGCTCATTTACACCTCGTAAACTCCGCTTCCTCGGCCGCTTTGACCAGCCGGAGGCTGTTACTGGCGTAGCGCCTTGTCTGGCTCTAATTCAGAAGATCGAAAGCAGGTTCTGAGCCGTGTCCAATAGTTCTGCTCAATATCATTTGTAAACTATTCTCGATTCCCCCTGCACCCGCCAGCCACTAGACTGGCCGGCCCACGCCGACTGCCCTGCGCCCCAATGAAAGCCACCACCATCCGCCGCTGGTCCTTCATCCACACCTGGACCAGCCTGATCAGCACCGGCTTCCTGCTGTTGCTGGCCCTTACCGGCCTGCCGCTGATTTTTCACCACGAGATCGACCACCTGCTCGGCGATGCCCCCGAACTGCGCGAGATGGCGCCGAACACCCCGCACCTCGACCTGCAGCAACTGGTGTTGGCGGCTGAACAGCATCGCCCCGGCGAAGTGGTGCAGTACCTGGGCTGGGAAGACGACGAGCCCAACGGCGTGGTGACCATCATGGCCGCCACCGCCGGCACCGAGCCCAACTCCTCGCACACCTTCATGCTCGATGCGCGCAGCGGCGAGGCGGTGGAGATGCCCTCGGCCAACGGCGGCTTCATGATGACCATGCTGCGCCTGCATGTGGACCTGTTCGCCGGCCTGCCGGGCAAGCTGCTGCTGGCCTTTATGGGCTTGCTGTTCGTGCTGGCGATTATCTCCGGCGTGGTGCT
>JBOFCR010000173.1:0-10444 GCA_051646165.1 Pseudomonas sp.
CTGATGTCGTTCATGGCACCTGTACTTCCAAAGTGCTGAGGCTTTTACAAACGCAGGTTTTGCAAAAGGCTCTGCTGAAAAAACAACGGGCACGACACTGCTAATGCAATGTCGCGCCCGATTGTCAGCAGGCCGGCGCCTAAGCGCAAGCCCACAAGTCGGCTGACTTAGGCAGCTACGACAACAACCTTGACGGTTGCTTCAACGTCGCTGTGCAGGTGCACGGCTACGTCGAATTCGCCAACCTGGCGAATGGTGCCGTTCGGCAGACGCACTTCAGACTTAGCCACTTCGACGCCGGAGGCGGTCAGGGCATCAGCGATGTCGTGGGTACCGATGGAGCCGAACAGTTTGCCTTCATCGCCGGCGACGGCGGTGATGGTAACTTCCAGCTCGGCCAGCTGAGCAGCGCGAGCTTCGGCCGAAGCCTTTTTCTCGGCAGCGGCTTTTTCCAGCTCGGCGCGACGCACTTCGAACGCAGCAACGTTCTCGGCGGTAGCGGCGGTCGCTTTGCCCTGCGGCAGCAGGAAGTTGCGGCCGTAACCGGCTTTGACGTTGACCTTGTCGCCCAGGTTGCCCAGGTTGGCGATTTTTTCCAGCAGGATAACTTCCATTTGGGTCTTACCTCTTGAACTTTTAACCTTCACCGTTCGCAGGGCCGGCGCCGTTATTGCGCGCCTGGCGACCACGAAAATCAATCAGACTGTCGACGATGGCCGCAGCCACCAGTAACGGATAAATCAGCTGCATAAACAGCAGCAGCGTCACGTACAGCCCCACCAGCCAGAAGCGGGCCAGGCCCACTCCGTGCAGCAGAGCCAGCCCGGAAAACGCCAGCGGTACACTGCACAGCGGCGTCAGCATGGCCAGCTCAACCCCGAGATTCGGGCCGATCAGCATGACCAGCAACAGACCAAAGGCCAGTGCCGGCGGCAGTCGCAGCGAGCGAAATTCGCTGCCGAAACCACCCGGGTTGTACAACGCCGCCTGCCAGTAGCGCCCAAGCATCAGGCACAGCAGGCTGACGATCTGCAGCAATGCCGCCATCAATCCGGTGAGTACCGGGGCAATCAGTGCTTCCAGGCGCGCTCGCTCGTCTACCGAAAACTGCTGGTAGACCCCATCGAGCATCTGCGGCATGAGCTTGTGCAGCTCGCCAGCCAGATCCGCGATGGGTTCGCGGAACACCGCCCCCAGAACCACGCCATACACCAGGCCCAGCAACATGCTGCCAAGCAGCACGCGTACCCAGGAGTGGCCGGCGCGCAACATCAGCGCCAACCCCAGCGAACCGAGCAGCACCATCAGGGTGCGCGGCTCGCCAAAATGCCACCAGATCACAGCCGGCAACATCGCCCAGGCCAGGATGCCAATGGCATCCTTGGGGCCCCGCCGCAGCAGCACCAGGCAGCTGGCAGCGGCACTCAACCAGAACAACAGCGGCACAGCCGCCGAACCGACCACCACCAGGGTGGCCTGCATGCGGCCGCGCATGATCAACTCAGCCAGGGCACGCATGCGGTTATCCCTTACTACTCAGTCGACGGACTGTTATCAACGGCCGTGGCTGTCGGTGTAGGGCAGCAGGGCCAGGTAGCGAGCGCGCTTGATAGCAACGCCCAGCTGACGCTGGTACTTGGCCTTGGTACCGGTGATACGGCTAGGAACGATCTTGCCGGTTTCGGAGATGTAGGCCTTCAGGGTGTTGAGATCCTTGAAGTCGATCTCTTTCACGCCTTCAGCGGTGAAACGGCAAAACTTACGACGACGGAAGAAACGTGCCATGAAATTGGCTCCTCAATAGGTCCGTGGATTACTCGTCAGCGTTGTCGCTGCTGTCGCCTTCTTCGCCTTCGGCGGAGTCGGTTTCAACGCGATCACGGCGCTCGCGGCGCTCGCTGCGGTTTTCTTCGGCTTTGAGCATTTCCGACTGATCGGTAACTGCTTCATCGCGACGGATGACCAGGTTACGGATCACGGCGTCGTTGTAGCGGAAGTTGTCTTCCAGCTCAGCCAGGGCTTTGCCGCTGCACTCAACGTTCAGCATCACGTAGTGAGCCTTGTGTACGTTGTTGATAGCGTAAGCCAGTTGGCGACGGCCCCAGTCTTCCAGACGGTGAACTTTACCGCCGTCTTCTTCGATCAGTTTGGTGTAACGCTCAACCATACCGCCGACTTGCTCGCTCTGGTCCGGGTGAACCAGAAAGATGATTTCGTAATGACGCATGAATGCTCCTTACGGGTTGCAGCCTGCCAACGGAAGATGGTCAGGCAAGGAGTGAATGACTCGTTTTTTCTTGCTGAGCGAAGGGCACCAAGGCACCCGCCGACACGGCAAGGGGCGCCATTCTAGAGAAGGGCCCTGCCCGGCGCAAGGTAATTGGTGATTATTTGAACAGCACGCAGCCCGCAGAGCCCGGCAACCTTATGGTCGCCTGGCTGCTGCAGAGCAACTATGCCTTGGCCGCAGCCTGGCGCTGACGCACTGCCTCGAACAGGCAAACACCGGCCGCCACCGAGACGTTGAGACTGCTGACACTGCCAGACATCGGCAGCTTCACCAGGTAGTCGCAGTGGTCGCGGGTCAGGCGCCGCATACCCTTGCCTTCCGCGCCCATGATCAGCACGGTCGGCCCGGTCAGGTCCTGCTGGTACAGCTCCTGCTCGGCTTCGCCGGCAGTGCCGACCGTCCACAGGCCACGCTGCTGGAGCTTCTCCAGGGTGCGCGCCAGGTTGGTCACTGCCACCAGCGGAATCACTTCGGCCGCGCCGCAGGCGACCTTGCGCACTGTGGCATTGAGCGTGGCCGACTTGTCCTTGGGCACGATCACCGCCAGCGCACCGGCCGCATCGGCGGTACGCAGGCAGGCGCCGAGGTTGTGTGGATCGGTCACGCCATCCAGCACCAGCAGCAGCGGCGGACCCTCGCGACGATCGAGCAACTCTTCGAGCATGGCCTCGCCCCACACCTGACTGGGGCTGACTTCAGCCACCACGCCCTGGTGCACGCCTTCGGCCCATTCATCCAGCTCGCGGCGATCCTTCTGCCCGACCGGCACGCGATTTTGCCCGGCCAGCTCGACCAACGCCTGCACCCGGGGATCCTGCCGGCTTTCGGCCAGCCAGAGCTGCTTGACCCGCTTCGGATGGTGGCGCAGCAGCGCCTCCACGGCATGCACGCCGTAGACTTTTTCCAGCTGGGTCATGACTTGGCTCTGCGCTTACGAGGCTTGCTGGCACCACTCGGCGCGCCATCGGTTTTCGGCGCGCCCTTGCGGTGGCTGGAAGCAGGCTTCTTCGCCGCCCCCTCCCCGCCGCGCCCGGCCGCCGGCTTGCCGCCTTTGGCCCCGGACAGCAACGCTTTCTTCAGGTCGCGACTCTTCTGCACGTCGGTGTTGCCGGCACCGGCAGATTCCGTTTTGCCGCCACGCGCACCACGCCCCGCCGGCGCCTTGTCGGCACCCGGCGCAGTACGCCCGGGAGCGCGCTTGCGCCCGGCCGGCGCATTGAGCGCGCCTTCGGACAGCTCGAAGTCGATCTTGCGCTCGTCGAGATCGACGCGCATGACCTTCACTTCCACGCTATCGCCCAGACGGAAGCTGCGCCCACTGCGCTCACCCGCCAGGCGGTGATGCACGGGATCGAAGTGGTAGTAGTCGCCCGGCAGCGCGGTGACATGCACCAGGCCTTCGACGTAGATGTCCTTAAGCTCGACGAACAGGCCGAAACCGGTCACCGCCGTGATCACGCCCTCGAACACCTCGCCGACGCGATCCTTCATGAACTCGCACTTGAGCCAGTTGACCACGTCACGAGTGGCCTCGTCGGCGCGGCGCTCGGTCATCGAGCACTGCTCGCCAAGCTGCTCCAGAGCCGGCTCGTCGTACGGGTAGATGCGCGCCTTGGGCATGCTGACAGCACCGGCACGACGGACGTGCGGTGTATCCAGCTTGGAGCGAATCACGCTGCGGATGGCACGGTGCACCAGCAGGTCCGGATAACGACGGATCGGCGAGGTGAAGTGAGTGTAGGCCTCGTAGTTGAGGCCGAAGTGACCATCGTTGTCGGCGCTGTACACCGCCTGACTCAGCGAACGCAGCATCACGGTCTGGATCAGATGGAAGTCCGGACGCCCCTGAATGCTCTGCAGCAGCTTCTGGTAGTCCTTCGGCGACGGCCCTTCCTTGCCTTTGTGCAGCCCCAGGCCCAGCTCGGTGAGGAAGGCCTTGAGCTTCTCCAGGCGCTCTGGCGGCGGACCGGCGTGCACGCGGTACAGCGAGGGCACTTCATGCTTCTGCATGAACTGCGCGGTGGCGACGTTGGCCGCCAGCATGCATTCCTCGATCAGCTTGTGCGCATCGTTGCGCTGGGTCGGACGGATCTCCGCGATCTTGCGGCCCGCGCCGAAGATGATGCGGGTTTCCTGGGTCTCGAAGTCGATGGCGCCGCGCTCGTGGCGAGCAGCCAGCAGCACCTGGTACAGGGAATACAGCTGCTTGAGGTGCGGCAGGACTTCCTTGTACTCGGCGCGCAGGGACTTGCCTTCGCTGCTCTTCGGCTGCTCCAGCATGTAGCTGACCTTGTTGTAGGTCAGGCGCGCATGGGAGTGGATCACCGCCTCGTAGAACTGGTAGTCGACCAGCTTGCCGGCCTTGGACATGGTCATTTCGCAGACCATAGCCAGACGATCGACATGCGGGTTCAGCGAGCACAGGCCGTTGGACAGCTCTTCCGGCAGCATCGGCACGACGCGCTCGGGGAAGTACACCGAGTTGCCACGCTTGGTGGCCTCCTCGTCCAGCGCCGAACCGACCTTGACGTAGTGCGACACGTCGGCGATGGCGACATACAGTTTCCAGCCGCCGGAGAACAGCTTCCAGGCACTGCTGTTCTTCTCGCAATAGACGGCATCGTCGAAGTCGCGGGCATCCTCGCCGTCGATGGTGACAAACGGCAGATGGCGCAGGTCGATGCGCTTCTCTTTATCTGCCTCTTCCACATCGGGCTTGAGCTTGCGCGCTTCTTTAATTACGCCTTCCGGCCAGACATGCGGAATGTCGTAGCTGCGCAGGGCCACGTCGATTTCCATGCCCGGCGCCATGTAGTTGCCGACCACCTCGACGATATCGCCCTGCGGCTGGAAGCGCGCCGTCGGCCAATGGGTGATCTTGATCGCGACGAACTGACCGATCTTGGCATTGCCGGTGCGGCCCGGAGTGACCAGCACTTCCTGCTGGATCTTCGGGTTGTCGGCTTCGACATAGCCGATGCCGCCTTCTTCGAAGTAGCGCCCGACTATGGTCTCGTGGGCGCGTTCGATCACTTCGACAATCGCGCCTTCGCGGCGACCACGGCGATCGAGGCCGGCGACGCGCGCCAGCACCCGGTCACCATCGAACACCAGGCGCATCTGCGCCGGGCTGAGGAACAGGTCGTCGCTGCCGTCGTCCGGCACCAGGAAACCGAAGCCGTCGCGGTGACCGCTGACGCGACCACGGATCAGGTCGAGCTTGTCCACCGGCGCATAGGTGCCGCGGCGGGTATAGATAAGCTGACCGTCGCGCTCCATCGCGCGCAGGCGACGACGCAGGGCTTCTTCCTGGTCTTCGGTGGTCAGACCCAGCTCGACCAGCAGCTCTTCACGGGCGGCGGGCGAACCACGCTCGGCCAGGTGCTGCAGAATCAGCTCGCGGCTGGGGATGGGGTTTTCGTATTTTTCCGCCTCGCGGGCGGCCTCAGGATCGAGGGATTGCCAATCGGCCATTAAGTGAAATTACCTTTACGCTTATATATAGATGTGTGTGCCATGTGCCTATTGAAGCGCGAAACGGCATCGAGGGTCAGCTTTTCCAGCGACAATAATTTTTTTGCCATCAGGGGTTTACAAGAAAAAAGGCCGCCCGTATTATTCGCGCCCACAACGTTGCTGAGACGTTGTACCACGGAAACGCCGAGCAATCATCGTTTCCCGTGCCCAGGTGGCGGAATTGGTAGACGCACTAGGTTCAGGTCCTAGCGGTGGCAACACCGTGGAAGTTCGAGTCTTCTCCTGGGCACCATTATTCAGCAATCAAGCCAATGGCTTGGTTACAGTTTCACGGAGCAGCAACGCCGTACCGACCAATCGGTAGCAGCTGCAAAAAAGTCGGTGAGCAATCATCGCAATGTGCCCAGGTGGCGGAATTGGTAGACGCACTAGGTTCAGGTCCTAGCGGTGGCAACACCGTGGAAGTTCGAGTCTTCTCCTGGGCACCACTCTTCAAAACAAAACCGAGCCTCTGGCTCGGTTTTGTCTTTTCTGCTCTCAGAAAACCTTACACAACCGCGCGAGCTAGAGAAAAGCAAGGCGCAACGACCAACGGGAGTAACAGCCATAGGCTGGCCCGATGGGCAAGCGCCAGCGAGTAAAGAGACTGAAGAAGCGGAGTTGACTGTAGTCAATGAGCATGACTCGCTTCGCTCGCCCCTTCTGGGCCGCACTGAAGGGCGTTGGCCGCAAGCGGCCTCTGAAGCCTCTTCCAACCCAGCTTTTCCGACGCGCAGCCGGCTGTCAGACCCGGAACTGGGCGAAGCTGGCCTTGAGCTGAGCCACCAGACCATCCAGCACCCGGCCACTGGCCGCCGTCTCGCTGACTTCGCGTGCCGCGCGCTGCGCCTCGGCATGAATCACCTCGACCCGACCGCGCACGGCGCTGGCACCATCGGCCTGATGAGCTGCCGCCCGGGTTGCCGCATCGATGGCGCCATGCACTTCATCCACCGAAGCCTGCACCGAAGCCTGCAGCCGCGCACTATCGCGCAGCGCCTGTAACCCCAGGGCCGCCTGCTCGCCCGCCTGACCGATCACCGCCACCGCCTCATGCGCACCCTGCTGCAGGGCCGTGATATGGGAGCGGATATCGCCGGTGGATTGCTGAGTCTTGCTCGCCAGCGCCCGTACCTCGTCGGCCACCACGGCGAATCCGCGCCCGCTCTCGCCAGCGCGCGCCGCCTCGATCGCTGCGTTCAGCGCAAGGAGGTTGGTCTGCTCGGCAATCGACTGGATCACCGTCAACACCACTTCGATCTGCTCGCTCTGCCGCGCCAACCGCTCGATCACCGCCGAACCATTGTCCACCCGCGCCACCAGCGCCTCAATCAGGCCGCCGACCTTGGTGGCAATCGCCGCATTCTCATGGGCCGCCTGGCGAATTGCCGCCACCCGCTGCTGCGCATCATGCATGGCCTGGCTTTCCGCCTGGGCTGCACTGGCCATATCTTCCAGCGCCCGTAGACTGCCAGCCACCTCGTCGCGCTGGCGCGCAGAGGCCGACTCAGCCGCCGCACTGCGCTGCGCCAAACTGCGGATCTCCTCGCCGGTACGCTGCGCCACCTCGCCGGCCTCGCGCACTATGGGTTGCAACTTGGCGATGAAGCGGTTGACCGCATCGGCCATATCGCCGACCTCGTCAGCGCTGTCCAGCTGCACGCGCCGGGTCAGATCACCCTCGCCCGCCGCCAGATCCTTTAGCGCTGCGACCAGCAACTGCAGACGGCTGAGCACCCGCCAACCCAACACCAGCGCCACCGCCGCCAGGGCGAGCAGCCCCACTACCAGCAGGCCCAGGGCAATGCGCCAACGCAACCCCTCGGCCGCCTCCTGCACCGTCTCGCTGCCATTACGCGCCATATCCTGAGTCGCCTGCTCGGCCAGCTTGAGCCGCTGCTGCAGCGCCCTGGTACTGTCCTGGGCGGCACCAGCCAGGCTGCTGTCGACCAGCTCGCCGGCATTGCCGACCAGCGCAGCGAAGCGCCCGTCCAACGCGCTCAATTCCTTCTCCACACCATCCAGGGACAGGCCCAACTGGATCTTGCCGATCGACGAGCCCATCGGACTGATTTCGACTTCAACCATATGCACCCGCGGATCGCGCGAGGCCGCATCCACCAGACGCTCCAGCGGCGTCTTGCCCTGCCCGACCGCCACCAGCTCGCGCACCTGCGGATTGCTGCGATTGAAGTTACGGGTCAGGCGCTGCCCCTGGGCGTCGTAATACACGGCGAACAGCACCGCCGGGTCGCGCTGGACGATACGCGTGAAGGCGGTCAGCGCCGGCGCATCGTTGTCCCAGATCGCCTTGGGCGCCACGCCAGCCAGCAGCTGCGCCATGGAGCTGCCCGACTGCTTGAGATTCTGCTCAAGCACCTGGCGCAGTTGCGCTTGCTCACTCTTCAGCTGAGCAGTCAGGCCGCCACCCAGGCGCTCGCGGGTATTGGCCGAGAGCGCGGTCAGACCGGCGCGCATCTCCTGCTCGGCCTTGCCCAGCTCACCGGCCAGGCGCTCGCTCTCGCCACCCAGGCGCTGGGTCAGATCCTGTACCAGGCCATCGACGGTCGCCCGCGTCAGCCAGACGGCCAGCAGCACCTGCACCAGCATGGCAATGCCCAGGGCAATGAATACCGGCCGCAACAGCCGGCTGCGCAACAACGAAAATAGAACGGACACAGCTCAACTCCTTCCGCCAGAACAGCCCACGTCACGTCATCGGCCGCAGGCAGTAAAGCTGCAACCTAAAGCAAGGTATAGGCCAGCCGCCTGGCTTTCGCCCAAAAGCAAAAGGCCGCTCGAAAGCGGCCTTTGGCGATTCACCTGAAGGAATCAGGCGAAGGGATGGCGTAGCACAATGGTCTCGTTGCGATCCGGCCCGGTGGAGATGATGTCGATCGGCGCACCGACCAGCTCTTCCACGCGCTTGATGTAGGCACGCGCCGCTTCCGGCAGCTCTTCGAGGCTCTTGGCGCCCAAAGTGGATTCGCTCCAGCCCGGCAGCGTCTCGTATACCGGTTGCAGGCCGATGTAGCTGTCGGCATCGGTCGGCGCATCGACCAGCAGCACGCCCTGGGCGTCCTTGTAGCCGGTGCAGATGTTGATAGTTTCCAGGCCATCGAGCACGTCCAGCTTGGTCAGGCACAGGCCGGAGATGCTGTTGATCTCGATGGCACGGCGCAGGATCACGGCATCGAACCAGCCACAGCGACGGGCACGACCGGTGGTCGAACCGAACTCGTGGCCACGCTTGGCGAGGAACGCGCCGGTTTCGTCGAACAGCTCGGTGGGGAACGGACCGGAGCCGACACGAGTGGTGTAGGCCTTGGTGATACCGAGGATGTAATCCAGGTACAGCGGACCGAAACCGGAACCGGTGGCGGTACCGCCAGCAGTGGTGTTGGAACTGGTCACGTAGGGGTAGGTGCCGTGGTCGATATCCAGCAGCGAACCCTGGGCACCTTCGAACATGATGTCCTTGCCGGCGCGACGCAGCTCGTGCAGGTCGGCGGTGACGTCGGTCATCATCGGGCGCAGCAGCTCGGCGAATGCCATGCACTCGTCCAGAGTGGTCTGGAAGTCGACCGCCGGCTCTTTGTAGTAATTGACCAGCACGAAGTTGTGGTAGTCCAACAGCTCGCCCAGCTTGGCGGCGAAGCGCTCGCGGTGGAACAGGTCGCCGATGCGCAGGCCGCGACGAGCCACCTTGTCTTCGTAGGCTGGGCCGATGCCGCGACCGGTGGTGCCGATCTTGGCGTCGCCACGGGCCTTCTCGCGCGCCTGATCGAGCGCCACGTGATAGGACAGGATCAGCGGGCAGGACGGGCTGATACGCAGGCGCTCGCGCACCGGCACACCCTTCTCTTCCAGCTTGGTGATTTCGCGCATCAGGGCGTCAGGGGCAACCACCACGCCGTTGCCGATCAGGCACTGCACGCCTTCGCGCAGGATGCCGGACGGAATCAGGTGCAGCACGGTCTTCTCACCGTCGATGACCAGGGTGTGGCCGGCATTGTGGCCACCCTGATACCGCACGACCGCAGCAGCCTGCTCGGTCAGCAGATCGACGATCTTGCCCTTGCCCTCATCACCCCACTGGGTGCCCAGGACCACGACATTCTTACCCATAACACTATTCCTCTTTGCGGAAGCTCGATGCCGGCCGCGGCCGGCGGAAAACTCGTCAGGACGCCAGCGGCGCCACTTGCCAACGCCCGTCGCGCAGCTGCAGGAGGCGGTCACAACCGGCCTCGCTCGCCGCGGCGATTTCCTGCCCGGGCAAGGCCTGCACCACGCGCACACCTTCACGGCGCAGGCGCTGCACGGCTTGCCACAGGTATACGTCATGGCTGTCCGGCGCCCAGACGCCGGCAGCCGGCTCCTCGACCTGCATGTCGCCCAGGGTCACCAGGGTCTTCAGGTCGGTGGAGAAGCCAGTGGCCGGGCGCGCCCGGCCGAAATCCGCACCGATGTCGTCGTAGCGGCCGCCCTGGGCAATGGACTGGCCAACCCCCGGGACGAACGCGGCAAACACCACGCCGGTGTGATAGTGATAACCGCGCAGCTCGCCCAGGTCGAAATACAGCGGCAACTCGGGGAAGCGCTGCTCCAGCTCGTCGGCGATGGCGACCAGCTCGT
>JBOFCR010000167.1:0-14920 GCA_051646165.1 Pseudomonas sp.
TCAAGCAGCGTTTCGGCATGTTCGGCGCCAAGTAAGCGTTCGAGCTGCCACGGAAGACCCCATGGGTTGTTCCGCGTTGTTGAAAAAGGCGTCCCTGGTGGGCGCCTTTTTCGTTTCCGTGGTTTTTTCCTGGCCGGCCTGGGCGCTTTGCCCATTGCCCGGCAAGCTGCCGCAGCTCAAGGTCGAGCGGGTGGTCGATGGCGATACCCTGCGCCTGGCCGATGGCCGCAGCGTGCGCTTGGTCGGCATCAACGCGCCTGAGCTGGCGCACCGCGGACGTCCGCTCGAACCCTTCGCTGAGGCAGCGCGCCAGCGTTTGCAGGCGCTGGTGGCGGCCAATGGCGGGCGTCTCGGCGTGCAAGTCGGGGCGCGGGCGCGCGATCACTACGGGCGCACGCTGGCGCATGTCTACGATGCCGCCGGGCGTAACCTGGAGGCGCAGCTGCTGGGCGAGGGCCTGGGTTATCAGGTGGCCTTCGAGGCTGATGGCCTGGTCGACTGTCAGCGCACAGCAGAGCGCCAGGCGCGGGCCGGCCGGCTCGGTCTATGGCGCCAGGTGCGAGTGCTGGCGCCGCTGGAGATCAGCCAGGGCGGCTTTGCTCTGGTTCAGGGGCGCATCGAGCGGGTGCAGCGCAATCGTGGCGGGCTCTGGCTGGAAATGGCCGGGCCGCTGGTGCTGCGCGTCGAGCCGCAGCGCCTGGCGCAGTTCGATGACAAGGCCTTGCAGCGCCTCGCTGGGCGCGAGGTCGAGGTGCGTGGCTGGGTGGTTGACCGGGCGCGCAAGGGCGGCGTAAAAGCGCATCAGGCCCGCTGGATGCTGTCGCTCACCCATGCGGCGATGCTCGAGGTGCTGCCATGACTCTGCGTATTGCGCTTGTGCTGCTGATGCTCCTGCAGGTGGCCGGCTGCGCGGTCAATCCGGCCACCGGGCGCAACGACTTCGTGATGATGAGCGAGCAGCAGGAGATCGACCTGGGGCGCAACTACGCCCAGGAGATCGCCAAACAATACCCGCGCTATCCGGACGAGAAGCTGCAGGCCTATGTGCAGCAGGTCGGCGAGCGTGTGGCGCGCAACTCCCATCGCAGCAACCTCGCGTACAGCTTCACGGTGATCGACTCGCCGGAGATCAATGCCTTCGCCGTGCCGGGCGGGCATATCTATATCCATCGCGGGCTGATGGCTTACCTCAGCTCCGAAGCCGAGTTGGCGGCGGTGCTCGGCCATGAAGTCGGGCATGTCACGGCGCGCCATAGCGTGCGCCAGCAGAGCCAGTCCACGGCCTGGAATATCCTCGGTCAGGCGGTGGCGATCGGCTCCGGTGTCGGCGCCGCCGGCGATCTGACCAGTGCCCTGGGCGGGGCTTTCGTGCGCGGCTACGGGCGCGATATGGAGCTGGAGGCGGACGGGCTCGGCGCACAATACCTGGCGCGCAGCGGCTACGACCCGCAGGCGATGATCGAGGTGGTCAAGGTGCTCAAGAGTCAGGAGGACTTCGCCCGCGACCAGGCCCGGGCCAAGGGTCAGGACGTGGCGCCGACCGGCTACCACGGCCTGTTCGATACCCACCCGGACAACGACACGCGGTTGCGTCAGGTGGTGGCATCGGCCGGGCCGCTGGTTACCGGGCAGGGCGAGGTCGGTCGCGACAGCTACCTGCGTCGCCTCGAAGGCCTGCCGTTCGGCGACTCGGCCGATGCCGGGGTGCGCCGCGGCCAGCGCTTCTATCACGCCGGGCTGGATTTCACCCTGGCCTTTCCGGCGGGCTGGGAGCTGATTAATCGTCCGGACGCCCTCATCGTGCACAGCGCCGACCAGCAAGCCTTTGTGGTCATGAGCCTGGAGCCAATGCGCCAGGCGACGAGTGCGGCCGAGTACCTGCAACAGCGCGCCGGGCGCCAGCAGCTGGTGCAGCAGGACAGCTATCGCCAGGCCGGCCTGGATGTCGCCAGTGCGGTGATTCCCGGGCGGGGTGCCAAGCGCGTGGCGGCCATCGTGCGCGAGAAACAGGCCTTCCTGTTCATCGCGGCGGTCAAGGGGCATGCCTCGCTGGAGAGCCAGGATGACAACTTCATGGCGGTGATCCGCAGTTTTCGCCCGCTGCAGTCCGGCGAGCGCCAGTTGAGCGAGCCGCGTCGCCTGCACCTGGTGCAGCTCGGTGCCGGGCAAAGTCTGGATGGTCTGAGTCGGCAGATGGCCGGCGAAGGCGATCAGCTGGTGCGCCTGCGTCTGCTCAATGGCCTCTATCCGGACGGCCAGGCGCGTCCCGGCGACTGGCTGAAAACGGTGCGGTAGGCGGTCGCAGCCCCCGCTGGCCGGCTTGTGGGGCGAAGTCTTCTTGCGTATGCTCGCTCGCCTGCGTTTCACAGCAAAAGCGGAAATAGCCAACATGTCTGATCTGAAAACTGCCGCTCTCGAGTATCACGCCCAGCCCCGTCCGGGCAAACTGAGCGTCGAGCTGACCAAACCTACCGCCACCGCGCGTGACCTGTCCCTGGCGTACAGCCCGGGCGTCGCCGAGCCGGTGCGGGAAATTGCCCGCGACGCCGAGCTGGCCTACCGCTACACCGGCAAGGGCAACCTGGTGGCAGTTATTTCCGACGGCACCGCGATTCTCGGCCTGGGCAACCTCGGCCCGCTGGCCTCCAAGCCGGTGATGGAAGGCAAGGGTGTGCTGTTCAAGCGTTTCGCCGGCGTCGACGTGTTCGACATCGAAGTCGATTCGGAAAGCCCGCAAGCCTTCATCGACACGGTCAAGCGCATCTCCATCACCTTCGGTGGCATCAACCTCGAAGACATCAAGGCGCCCGAGTGCTTCGAGATCGAGCGCGCCCTGATCGAGCAGTGCGACATTCCGGTATTCCACGATGACCAGCATGGCACCGCCATCGTCACCGCTGCCGGCATGCTCAACGCCCTGGAAATCGCCGGCAAGACCCTGGAGCAGGCCAAGATCGTCTGCCTGGGTGCCGGCGCCGCCGCTATCTCCTGCATGAAGCTGCTGGTGAGCATGGGTGCCAAGGTCGAGAACATTTTCATGCTCGACCGCAAAGGCGTGATCCACGCCGGCCGCGACGACCTCAACCAGTACAAGGCGGTGTTCGCCCACCAGACCGACAAGCGCAGCCTGTCGGATGCCCTGGATGGCGCGGACGTGTTCGTCGGCCTGTCCGGTGCCAACCTGCTCGGCCAGGAAGACCTCAAGTTGATGGCGCCGAATCCGATCGTGTTCGCCTGCTCCAACCCGGACCCGGAAATCAAGCCGGAGCTGGCGCATGCCGTGCGTTCCGACGTGATCATGGCCACCGGCCGTTCGGACTACCCGAACCAGGTCAACAACGTGCTCGGCTTCCCCTTCATCTTCCGCGGTGCGCTGGACGTCCGTGCGACCCGCATCAACGAAGAGATGAAGATCGCCGCAGCCCTGGCTCTGCGTGACCTGGCCAAACTGCCGGTGCCACAGGAAGTCTGTGACGCCTACGGTGGCATCGCCCTGAGCTTCGGTCGCGAGTACATCATCCCGAAACCGCTGGATGGCCGCCTGATCACCGTGGTTGCCGATGCCGTGGCCAAGGCCGCGATCGAGAGCGGTGTGGCAACCCTGCCGTATCCGAAGCACTATCCGCTGAAGTCGGTGGATGACGTGTTCAACGGCTGATCCGCCGCACAATAAAAAGCCCCGCTACGGCGGGGCTTTTTATTGGTTGGGTTTTATCGCTCGGGGTGAGTCAATCAGAACAGGTCGATCGGCGCCGCCTCGTCGGCTGGCAACGGGCTGCCGGGAATGCCGAGGGACGGATCCAGTTCGCTCATTGGCGGCGGCGAGTCCTCGCTCTTGAACAGCTCGAAGTAGGCATCCGGCGCACCTGGCGAGGCGGCGCGGCCGCTGGCCGGGTCGATGCGCAGGGTCAGCAGGCCGGCCGGCTCGGGCGGCAGGTGCTCGGGCTTGTCCTTAAGGGCGGCGCTCATGTAACTCATCCAGATCGGCAGCGCCACGGTGCCGCCGTACTCGTGGCGGCCGAGGCTTTCCGGCTGGTCGAAGCCGGTCCAGACCGTGGTGATGTAGTCGGCGTTATAGCCGGAGAACCAGCTGTCCTTGGACTCGTTGGTGGTACCGGTCTTGCCGGCCAGGTCGCCACGGCCCATGGCCAGGGCGCGGCGCCCGGTGCCGCGCTTGATCACATCCTGCAGCATGCTGGTCATGATGTAGGCGGTACGCTCATCGACGATCTGTGGCGCGATGACCGGCTGGATCACGCTGGCGTTCGGCGTCTCGGCCTGCAGGGCGTCGTTCTGCAGGTTGGTACTGTCGGCACTGGCCTGGGTGCGCGGCGGGTTGGCGAGGAAGACGGCCTTGCCATTGCGGTCGTAAATGCGCTCGACCAGATAAGGTTGCACCTTGTAGCCGCCGTTGGCGAAGGTGGCCCAGCCGCCGGCGATCTCCAGCGGAGTCAGGTTGGCGGTGCCGAGGGCCAGCGACAGGTTGCGTGGCAGCTCTTCACGTTTGAAGCCGAACTGGCTGACATAGTCCAGGGCGTAGTCGATGCCGATGCTCTGCAGCAGGCGGATCGACACCAGGTTGCGCGACTTGTACAGGGCCTCGCGCATGCGGATCGGGCCGAGGAAGGTGTTGTTGTCGTTCTTCGGGCGCCAGGCTTCTTCCATGCCGGCTTCCTGGAACACGATGGGGGCATCGTTGACCAGGCTGGCGGCGGTATAGCCACGGTCCAGGGCAGCGCTATAGATGAAGGGCTTGAAGCTGGAACCCGGCTGGCGCTTGGCCTGGGCGGCGCGGTTGTAGTTGCTCTGCTCGAAGGAAAAGCCGCCGACTAGGGCGCGAATCGCACCGCTCTGCGGGTCGAGCGATACCAGCGCGGCCTGGGCGCCGGGGAACTGGCGGAACAGCAGGCTGTTGTTTTCCGTCTCGCGCTCGACGCGCACCAGGTCGCCGATCTGCACTACGTCCGCCGGCTGCTGCGGGCGTGGGCCAAGGCTGTTGGTGTTGAGGAAGGGGCGAGCCCATTTCATGCTGTCCCAGGCGACCGGCTCTTCCTTGCCATCGCGGCCGAGCACGAGGATGCCGCTCTTCTCGACCTGGCTGACGATTGCCGGTTCCAGGCCGCCGAGGGTCTTGTGCTTGGCCAGCTCTTGCAGCCAGGCCTCGCGGGTCAGACCGGGCAGGCGGGTTTCCGGGCCGCGGTAGCCGTGGCGCTGGTCATAGTCGACCAGGCCCTGGTGCAGGGCCTGGTTGGCGGCTTCCTGCAGCTGGCTCGGCACCGTGGTGGTGACGCGATAGCCGTCGGTGTAGGCGCCGCTGCCGTAGAGGCCGACCAGCTCGGCGCGGGCCATCTCGGCTACGTAGGGCGCATTCAGCTCCGGCGGCTGTACATGGTGGTGGGCGTCGATGGGTTCGGCCATGGCCGCGTCATAACGGCTCTGGTCGATGGCGCCAAGCTTGAGCATGCGCCCGAGAATCCAGTCGCGACGCTCCTTGCTGCGTTGCGGATTGACCAGCGGATTGAAGCGCGAAGGGGCCTTGGGCAGGCCGGCGATCATGGCCATCTGGCCGAGGCTGACGTCACGAATCGACTTGCCGTAATACACCTGGGCGGCGGCTTCGATACCGTAGGCGCGATTGCCCAGGTAGATCTTGTTGACGTACAGCTCGAGGATCTCGTTCTTGCTCAGTTCGCGTTCGATTTGCAGCGCCAGGAGGATTTCACTGATCTTGCGCGAGAAGCTTCTTTCATTGGTGAGGAAGTAGTTCTTTGCCACCTGCATGGTGATGGTGCTGCCGCCGGTTTGAATATGGCCGCTCGATAATATCTGCGTGGCAGCGCGCACCAGGCTGGTGAAGTCGACGCCATAATGGTTCGCGAAGTTATCGTCTTCGGCGGCCAAGAGGGCGTGAATGAAGTCTTTGGGGATGTCGTCGAAGCGGATGGGCGAGCGGCGCATTTCACCGAATTCGGCGATCAGTTTTTCGTCGCTGCTGTAGACCCGCAGGGGGATCTGCAGCTGGATACTGCGCAGTGACTCGACGGAGGGCAGGCCGGGGCTAAGATAGAGAAAGGCGCCGCTGAAACTGAGGGTTAGACCACAAAAAACGGCGACACAAGACCACCAGAAAAATTTCAGCAGGCGCATCAGGACTCTTGGATTTCCAGATAAAAGAATGGGTTAAGTGTCGTGCGGTGTGAAAAGAGGAAAACTGTTCACATTATAAGCGGTTTTTTTGCTGGGTAGCCATTTGCGCTTCTGTCAAGACTGCTATTTAATGTGGAAAAACATAAATAGTCCGTAAGTCGCGGATGCCAATAGGAAATCGGTCGTGCTAGGGCTCTTCAATAAGAAAGCGAATACGCTTCTGGGGATCGACATCAGTTCGACCTCGGTCAAGCTCCTCGAATTGAGTCGCTCAGGAAGCCGCTACAAGGTAGAGGCCTACGCTGTCGAGCCGCTCCCCCCAAATGCTGTTGTCGAGAAGAACATCGCCGAGTTGGAAGGGGTTGGTCAGGCCCTTTCCCGCGTGCTGGCCAAGGCCAAGACCGGAGTGCGGTCGGTGGCTGTGGCGGTAGCCGGGTCTGCGGTGATCACCAAGACGATCGAGATGGAAGCCGGCCTTAACGACGATGAGCTGGAAAATCAGCTGAAGATCGAGGCCGACCAGTACATCCCTTATCCGCTTGAAGAAGTGGCAATCGACTTCGAAGTGCAAGGTGTCTCGGCGCGCAACCCGGAGCGGGTCGAAGTGCTGCTGGCGGCTTGCCGGAAAGAGAACGTCGAAGTGCGCGAGGCTGCTCTGGCCTTGTCCGGCCTGAGCGCCAAGGTCGTCGATGTTGAGGCCTACGCACTTGAGCGCGCTTACGATCTTCTGCAGGCCCAGTTGGGCGGAGGTCATGACGAGCTGACGGTGGCAGTGGTCGACATCGGTGCGACTATGACCACCCTGAGCGTTCTGCACAACGGTCGAACCATCTATACGCGGGAACAGCTCTTTGGCGGGCGTCAGCTGACCGAAGAAATCCAGCGTCGCTATGGCCTGTCGGTCGAAGAGGCGGGCCTGGCCAAGAAGCAGGGCGGTCTTCCTGACGACTACGAAAGCGAAGTGCTGCAGCCTTTCAAAGAGGCGGTGGTGCAGCAGGTATCGCGCTCGCTGCAGTTCTTCTTCGCGGCTGGCCAGTACAACGATGTCGACTACATCCTGCTGGCGGGCGGTACGGCCTCGATTGCCGATCTGGATAGATTGATCCAGCAGAAAATCGGTACTCCTACTCTGGTTGCCAATCCCTTTGCCGATATGGCTCTGGGTAGCAAGGTCAATGCCGGTGCGCTTGCCAGTGATGCCCCGTCCTTGATGATTGCGTGCGGCCTGGCGATGAGGAGTTTCGACTGATGGCACGGATAAACCTACTCCCTTGGCGCGAGCAGCTACGCGAGGAGCGCAAGCAGCGCTTCCTGGTGACCTTGGGCGGCACATTGCTCGTGGCAGGCGGCCTGATCTTTGTTGGTGGGCAGTACCTGGATGGTGCTATCGAGCAGCAAAATGCGCGTAATGATTTCGTGCGCAAGGAAATCGCAGTTCTGGATGCGCGCATCAAGGAAATCAGTGAGCTGAAGCAGAAGCGTCAGCAACTGCTGGAGCGGATGAAGATCATTCAAGACCTGCAGGGTAATCGTCCAGTGATCGGGCGGATTTTTGATCAGATGGTGCGCACATTGCCGGATGGTGTCTATTTCACTGAGCTGAAACGGGCTGACAAGGCAATTGCCATTTTCGGAGCAGCGGAGTCGAACAACCGTGTTTCCAGTTTGATGCGAAATCTTGATTCGTCGGATTGGCTGGCGTCCCCGAATCTGACCCAGGTAAAGGCTGTTACCGCGGGTGCGGTTGACCAGGCAAACGTATTCGAGCTGACAGTTCAGCAAACCCAACCTGGTGAGGAGGCCGAGGCTGCTGGAAGCAAGGCTTTGGCGGGCCAGAAAAATGCAGGCAAAGTTAGCGGTGGTAAAAAGCCATGAGTCTTGCTGAATCCATCGAGTCATTGAAGAAGGTCGATCTTTCGGATCTGGATGTAAACAATCTGGGTTCGTGGCCGGCTCCGGTCAAAGCCATCGCATGCCTACTGCTTTTGGTTTTAACCCTGGTGCTGGGTTACAACTTCTATCTGCGAGACCTGCAGGACAAGCTTGAGCGAGACCGGACAGAAGAAACGACGCTTAAGGAGCAGTTCTCCAGCAAGGCTTTTCAAGCCGCGAACCTTGAGGCTTACAAGAGCCAAATGAAGGAGATGGAGGAGTCGTTTGGAACCCTGCTTAGGCAGCTGCCGAGTGATACCGAAGTTCCGGGTTTGCTGGAAGATATCACCCGGACAGGGCTGGGTAGCGGTCTTGAATTTGAAGAAATCAAGCTGCAGCCGGAAGTCGCCCAGCAGTTCTATATTGAATTGCCGATTCAGATCTCGGTTGTAGGGGCCTATCACGACTTGGCTACCTTCGTTAGTGGTGTGGCCAGCCTTCCTCGTATTGTTACGTTGCATGACTTCGAGATAAAGCCTGTAGAAGAGGGCAATGTTTCAAAGTTGCGCATGAGCGTTCTGGCTAAGACCTACCGTTATAACGATGCTGGTTTGAAGGCGGGGCCTGCCTCTGTGCAAGGTGCAAAGGCCGTAACGCCTAGTAAAGGGGCTAAGAAATGAAAGGTGCTAATTTTCTTTTCTGCCTTCTATCTTGCGCTGCCTTGTCCGGCTGTATGGGGGGGGAGGATTTTTCTGATCTCCAGGCCTATATGGATGAGGTGCGAGCGCGCCCCAAGGGCTCGATTGAACCCTTGCCGAAATTCCAGCCTTATGAAGCATTCACTTATAGCGCTTCGGCTCTTCGTAGCCCCTTTCAGCCTCCCGTTAAGATTGATATTGCTCGGCAGCAGAAAGGCTCGAAAGATATCAAGCCGGACGAAACCCGGGTTCGGCAGTTTTTAGAAGGGTTCAATATAGAAACCTTCGAGATGGTGGGCACTCTGGCAAACGATGGGGCGGTCTTTGGCTTGGTGCGTGGCGCTGGCGGTGTGCACCGGGTGAAGATTGGGGACTATCTGGGCCGCAATTATGGTCGAATCGTGTCTGTCGATGAGGCGAAAATTGAGGTTGTCGAAATTGTTCCTGACGGTGAGGGGGGGTGGTTGGAACGCCCTCGTAGCATCACCCTCAAAGAACGCTCTTAATGGCGGGGTTCAGCATGAAAAACAATTACAGGTCTGCTAAACGGAACAAGCTAATGAACAGCTCTCTTTCTCGCCTGGGCGTTTCTCTTCTTGCGGTCTTGTTTGCCCCGTCTCTCTTGGCGGCAAACCTCCAGGGTTTGGATGTTGCGGCCCTGCCGGGTGATAAGGTAGAGCTAAAGCTGGTATTCGATGAACCGGTGATTTCCCCTCGTGGCTATACAATTGAGCAGCCTGCGCGTATCGCTCTGGATCTGCCGGGCGTAGCAAACAAGCTGGGAACCAAGAACCGTGAGCTAGGTGTCGGTAATGCTCGAAGCGTGACTGTTGTCGAAGCAAAGGATCGTACTCGCTTGATCGTCAATCTTTCGACACTGGTTCCTTACACCACTCGTGCTGAAGGGAATAACCTTTATGTTGTGGTTGGTGATGCTTCGGGTGTGGGGGCTGTGCCGGTATCGGTTGCTACCCAGGCGAAGCCTGTCAGCGCGGCTATTCCAGCGCAGAGAGCCATTGAGGGTATTGATTTCCAGCGTGGTGAGTTGGGGGAGGGCAATGTGGTTATTGCACTTTCCGATCCCTCGGTGAGTCCTGATATTCAGGAGCAGGGCGGCAAAATTCGCATTGACTTCGCCAAGACCCAGCTGCCAGAAAACCTTCGAGTCAAGCTGGATGTAAAAGATTTCGCTACGCCGGTTCAATTCGTTAGCGCCTCTGGGCAGTCGGATAAGGCAAGTGTTGTCATCGAGCCGACGGGTTTCTACGACTACCTGGCCTTTCAGGCAGATAACAAGCTGACCATTAGCGTGAAGCCTCTCACTCAGGATGATGTCGAGAAGCGTAAGTCTGAGCGGTTTGCTTATACTGGTGAGAAGCTTTCTCTCAACTTTCAGGATATTGATGTTCGCTCGGTTCTTCAGTTGATTGCGGACTTCACCGACCTGAACTTGGTGGCTAGCGATACGGTACAGGGCAATATTACTTTGCGTCTGCAGAATGTGCCGTGGGATCAGGCTTTGGATCTGGTATTGAAAACTCGCGGCCTGGATAAGCGCAAGGTTGGTAACGTACTGCTTATCGCCCCGGCAGATGAAATCGCTGCTCGTGAGCGTCAGGAGCTTGAAGCAAAGAATCAGATTGCTGAGCTTGCACCGTTGCGTCGTGAGTTGATTCAGGTTAACTATGCCAAGGCTGCAGATATTGCTGCTTTGTTCCAATCAGTCGCGGGTATTGGCGATGATGAGAAGAAGGCTGAGCGTGGCTCTGTAACTGTTGATGATCGGACCAACAGCATTATTGCCTACCAAACGCAGGAGAACCTGGATGAGCTGCGCCGAATTGTTGCCCAGTTAGATATTCCGGTTCGTCAGGTCATGATTGAAGCGCGCCTTGTTGAGGCGAGTGTCGGTTATGACAAGAGCCTGGGTGTTCGTTGGGGGGGGGCTTTTGTAGGTGACGACAAATGGAGTTTCTACGGTAAAGACGGTGCTCGAGCCGTTGATGAAGATGATGGGCTCCTGAAGCTTCCTGGAACTAGCACGGCTGGCAGTTACACCTCGGAAGGTATTATGAATGTCCCATTCGTCGATATGGGCGCAACCAATAGCACCTCCGGTATTGGTATCGGCTTCTTGACTGATAATGTCATTCTTGATCTTCAGCTGTCGGCGATGGAGAAGACAGGCAACGGCGAGGTTATTTCTCAGCCGAAAGTGGTCACCTCCGATAAGGAGACGGCGAAAATTCTGAAAGGTACCGAGGTTCCTTACCAGGAAGCGAGCTCCAGCGGCGCCACTACCGTATCTTTCAAAGAGGCTGCTCTTTCGCTTGAGGTGACTCCGCAGATCACCCCGGATAACCGCATCATCATGGAGGTCAAGGTCAACAAAGATGAACCGGACTATGAGAATGCATTGCTCGGGGTGCCGCCGATCAAAAAGAACGAAGTCAATGCCAAGGTATTGGTAAATGACGGCGAGACCATTGTCATTGGTGGCGTGTTCTCCAATACGCAGAGCAAGAGTGTCGAAAAGGTTCCGCTCCTCGGTGATATACCTTTCGTTGGGCGCCTGTTCCGCAAGGACACTGTTCAGGACAGCAAGAGTGAGCTGCTGGTCTTCGTCACTCCGCGTATCATGAACAACCAAGCTATTGCGGTGAGTCGTTGATCTTGTGAGGAATCTGATTCTGGTTGGCCCGATGGGGGCTGGAAAGAGCACCATCGGGCGTTTGCTGGCGAAAGAGCTGAAATTGCACTTCAAGGATTCAGACAAGGAGATCGAGCAGCGTACCGGTGCTGATATTCCCTGGATTTTTGACGTGGAAGGTGAGCAGGGATTTCGTGAGCGCGAGCAGTCGATGGTCGCGGAGCTCTGTGCACTGAGTGGTGTGGTGATAGCTACGGGTGGTGGTGTTGTGCTGCGCCCGGAAAATCGCCACGAGCTTCGTCAGGGCGGTCGCGTAATTTACCTGCATGCCTCGGTCGAGCAGCAGTTGGAGCGCACCTCCCGTGATCGCAACCGACCGCTGCTGCGCAATGCCGAGCCGGAAAAGGTTCTCAGCAACTTGATGCAGATTCGCGATCCTCTGTATCGCGAAATTGCCGATGTGATAGTCGAGACGGACGAGCGTCCGCCGCGTTTGGTGGTCCAGGAGATCATTGATCGTGTTAACGAGCTCCCTGCCCGTTAAAGCACGTGCCCAACTGCGCTATCCTAGTGCCCTTTCAAAACGGGGGCGTCATGCAGACTCTCACAGTCGATCTGGGCGAGCGTAGTTATCCCATCTATATCGGTGACGGGCTGTTGGCCCGTTCCGAGCTTTTCAAACAGCACCTGGCCGGGCGTCAGGTGGCCATCGTAACCAACGACACCGTTGCGCCGCTCTATCTTGAGGCGCTCAAATCCGTGCTCGTGGGTTGCGAGATCGCGACGGTTATCTTGCCGGACGGCGAGAGCTACAAGAATTGGGAAACCCTGCAGCTGATCTTCGATGGCTTGCTCATGGCTCGCCATGATCGGCGTACCACGGTTGTTGCCTTGGGCGGCGGCGTGGTTGGCGATATGGCTGGTTTCGCGGCGGCCTGTTATCAGCGTGGCGTGAATTTTATCCAGGTGCCGACCACCCTGCTGTCGCAGGTCGACTCGTCGGTAGGCGGCAAGACTGGGATCAATCACCCGCTGGGCAAGAACATGGTGGGAGCTTTCTACCAGCCCCAGGCTGTAGTCATCGACACGGCTGTGCTGAAGACGCTGCCGCCGCGTGAGCTATCTGCCGGTCTGGCTGAAGTGATCAAGTACGGTTTGATCTGCGATGCGCCTTTTCTCGACTGGCTCGAGTCGAACATGGAAGCGATGCGTGCGCTGGATCTGACGGTTCTGGCGCAAGCCATTGAGCGTTCCTGTGCCGCCAAGGCCAAGGTGGTCGGTGTGGATGAGCGCGAATCCGGTCTGCGCGCCATTCTCAACCTTGGCCACACCTTCGGTCATGCCATCGAGACCCATATGGGCTACGGTGTCTGGCTGCATGGCGAGGCAGTGGCAGCGGGTACGGCGATGGCGCTGGAAATGTCGACTCGTCTGGGCTGGATCAGCGCCGCTGAGCGTGATCGTGGCTTGCGCCTGTTGCTGAGTGCCGGTCTGCCGGTAGTGCCACCCAGCGAGATGGGGCCTGAGGACTTTCTCGTGCATATGGCGGTCGATAAGAAGGTGCTCGATGGCCGCCTGCGACTTGTCCTGCTCAAGGCGGTGGGCGATGCCATAGTGACCGATGAATACCCGCGTGAAGCCCTTGGGGCCACCCTGCGTGCCGATTACCGGGCGCTTGTCGCGAATCTTGAAGATTAAGAGAGTTCCATGACCAGTCTGCACGCCGATGAGGCTTTCCTAGGCCATTACCAGTTCAGCCACGATCCGTTCGCGGCGCGGGTGCCCGGCTTCCGTTTTTACCCGGCGCAGCGCAAGCCGGTGCTGGGGCAGTTGCATCATCTGGCGCGTTACAGCCAGCTGCTGCTGGTGGTTAGTGGTCCCAAGGGCAGCGGCAAGACCTTGCTGCGCCAGGCGCTGGTGGCCA
Source organism: Pseudomonas sp. (assembly GCA_051646165.1). Lineage (GTDB taxonomy): Bacteria > Pseudomonadota > Gammaproteobacteria > Pseudomonadales > Pseudomonadaceae > Aquipseudomonas. The sequence continues at coordinate 13,292 of JBOFCR010000167.1, forward strand.
GTACCAACAAGCAGGCAGTGCAATGTGTTGTCGTCTCGGCACGCGGGGCGGGCGATGTGGCGGGCGTGCTGCGTCAGGTGGCTCAAGGGCTGGGTGTCCAGCAGACCGATATGCGCAGCATCCTGGCTCAGGTTGCGCAGCTGGCGCTGACCGGGCAGGAAGTCTATGTGCTGGTCGACGATGCCGAGCAGCTGGCCGATGGCGCGCTGGATAGCCTGTTCAACCTGGCGGCTGGCACCGTTGAGGCGCGTCCGCATGTATTCCTTTTCGGCGAGTCGGCGCTGGTGCCGCGTCTGGAGCTGCTGGCCGATGGTGAGGAGCGCTTCCATGCCATCGAGTTGCTGCCCTATAGCGAGGACGAGACGCGCGAGTACCTGGCGCAGCGTCTGGATGGCGCCGGGCAAGGCATCGACCTGCTGACCGATGACCAGGTCAGCGATATTCACCTGAGTTCGGCTGGCTGGCCGGGCGCCATCAACCAGGCTGCCCGCGATGTGCTGATCGACTCGATGCTGGCTCAGCGCAACTCTGCCCAGGCTGCTGGTGCGAGTTTCGCGTTGCCGAAGAAGCACTTGCTGGCGCTGGCTGTGGTGGCCGTGGCGCTAGGTGCTGCCTGGTTCATGCAGGGCAAGAATGGCGATGCCGGTCCGGTTCCTGCCAGTTCGACGGTGCAACTGCCAACTGAGACTGCGCCTGCTGTTGCGGGTGCTGAGTCGACGCCGAAGCCGGAATCTGCTGGGCAGGGTTCGGAGTCGGGTGCGGCTATCGAATTCGCCGGTTCGACTCAGCCACTGCCGTTGCCGTTGGTCGGTGAGGCGCAGCCGGTGATTCGTGAGCCGCTGGCCCAGGCTTCCGGTATGGAGGAGGCAGACGAAGGGGCTGTAGGTGCTGCGCCTGCTCTGCCGTCTGCGCCGACGGCACTGCCGCTGCCAATGCCGGCTCCAGTGGCCGCTCCTGTCGTCGCTGCGCCGCCTAGTGTGCCGGCAGTTCCAGTAGCGCCGCCGGTGGCAAGCGTCCCTGCTCCCAAGCCCGCGCCTGTAGTGGCTTCGGCCCCGGTGGCGACCAAGCCAGCAGTCAAGCCGGTAGTTGCTCCTGTGTCTAAGCCTGCTGCGCCCAAGCCGGTGGCCAGCTCACCGGTAGTTGCCAGCGTGGCGCCGGCGGGCGGTGACTGGTACGCCAGCCAGCCGTCGGCCAATTACGCGCTGCAGATACTCGGTACCCGCTCGGAAAGCAGTGCCAAGGCCTTCGTCAGCAAGAATGGCGGCCAGTACCGCTATTTCAAGAAGCTGCACCAGGGTCAGGCACTGTACGTGGTCACCTATGGTCAGTTCGCCACGCGTGCCGCGGCCCAGGCGGCAATCAAGTCGCTGCCGGCCAGCGTGCAAGCCGGCAAGCCCTGGCCGCGCAGCTTTGCCAGCATCCAGCAAGAGGCCGTGCGGGCCCGTTAATGGCCTGCGATTTGCCTGTCTTTTGGTGACCGGCGGGTCTAACACGAACCTTCGGTCATCGCCTTTCGTTTAGGCGACATAACAGTTCATTCGGCCGTCACGAAAATTTGTGACGGGCGGGGTGGCTATGTACAATACCCCCCCTTTGCCTGCGCCAAGCTGGGGCATAGCCCTGCGCGGT
>JBOFCR010000178.1:0-37920 GCA_051646165.1 Pseudomonas sp.
GCTGCTGTTGCAGGGTCGACAGATCCATCGGTACGTCACCGCCAAAGGCCATGGCCATGGGCTCGATGATGTGCACCAGGGACGCCTTGGCACCGCTGCTGCTGGCGATGGCCAGGGCGCGCTGTACCACCGGATGGCACTCGTCGGTCAGGTCGACGGCGATCAGAATGTGCTGGTAGGGCATGGTGTGTCCTCCTGGGTCCGAAACACGCTTTCTAATTTTCAGTATGGCTGCCTTGCCATATAGCACAGGCTTTTCCTGCGGGGTGATACAGGTATGACCGGCTGGATCGTGGTATTGCTCATCGCCATGGCGCTCAGTCCGCTGGTGTGGCTGCGTCCTTCGCGGCGGCAGAGCGGGCAGATGGCGCAGCGCCTGGCTGCGCGGCGCCTGGGCCTGGCCATGCAGCTGAGCCAGCAGAAATGGCCGCATTGGCTGCCGTCTCAGCCACCGGACACCTGTGCCCAGTACCATCGCGGGCGGCGTGCCGGGCGTAGCGACAGCTGGGCTTATTGGCAGGTGGCGCCGGGGCAATGGCTCAACCAGTGGCGCGAGCCCTGCGCCGATGCGGCTTTGCTGGAACAGCTGGCCAGGCTGCCGACAGATGTCTACAAGGTCGAGGTCACTCAGCAGATGGTCGCGCTGTACTGGGGCGAGCGCGGTGGCGAGGTCGAGCTGCAGCGGGTCGCCGAGTTGCTGAAGGCTCTGGCTTGAGCGATTGTCCGGTGGTTCCCTGATGAAAATTCAGCGTCTGAATATGACCGCCAAGGTCTGTGTTTACCTGTCTGTAAGCGCTGTCGCCCGCCATCCGTGACTTTGCTGGCGGGCTCCGGCAATTGTGGCTGTCGCCCTCAAATGGGGCGCGATTGACGGGTAATTGACAATTGGGTGCTTTTCACAGAATGTGTGCGCACCCAAATCAAACGGGCGTATGAATTGAGCGTTTGCCAGCTGTCTGGCAGCGCCTATACAGCCCGATTATCGCGTCGGCGGGTGTGTCACACCGATTGGGGCTATGCTCGCGGCTGCGCCGCGGCAAGCCTGCAGGTTGGCTCCGATGTGTACTGTTCAGCTTCCATACCGTGGAGATCAGTTGATGATTTACGAAGGTAAAGCCATCACGGTTAAGGCTCTTGAGAGCGGCATCGTCGAATTGAATTTCGACCTCAAGGGTGAGTCCGTTAACAAGTTCAACCGTCTGACCCTGAGCGAACTGCGCCAGTCGGTCGACGCCATCAAGGCCGACGGTTCGATCAAGGGCGTAATCGTTACCAGCGGCAAAGACGTATTCATCGTCGGCGCTGACATCACCGAGTTCGTTGACAACTTCAAGTTGCCCGACGAAGAGCTGGTAGCCGGCAACCTCGAAGCCAACAAGATCTTCAGCGATTTTGAAGACCTGACCGTGCCGACCGTAGTGGCCATCAACGGCATCGCCCTGGGTGGCGGTTTCGAAATGTGCCTGGCTGGCGACTATCGCGTCATGAGCGAAACCGCCAAAGTCGGCCTGCCGGAAGTCAAACTGGGCATCTACCCAGGCTTCGGCGGCACCGTACGTCTGCCGCGCGTGATCGGTACCGACAACGCCATCGAGTGGATTGCTTCCAGCAAGGAAGCCAAAGCTGCCGACGCCCTCAAAGTAGGCGCGGTCGACGCTGTTGTTGCTCCGGCCAAGCTCAAGGACGCCGCTCTAGACCTGATCAAGCGCGCCATCTCCGGCGAGCTGGACTACAAGGCCAAGCGTCAGCCCAAACTGGAAAAAATCAAGCTCAACGCCATTGAGCAGATGATGTGCTTCGAAACCGCCAAAGGTTTCGTCGCTGGCCAAGCCGGCCCGAACTACCCGGCTCCGGTTGAAGCCATCAAGAGCATCCAGAAAGCTGCCAACTTCGGTCGCGACAAGGCACTGGAAGTGGAAGCCGCTGGCTTCGTCAAGCTGGCCAAGACCTCCGTTGCGGAAAGCCTGATCGGCCTGTTCCTGAATGACCAGGAGCTGAAAAAGAAAGCCAAGCAGTACGACGAAATCGCTCGTGACGTGAAGCTGGCTGCCGTACTGGGCGCAGGCATCATGGGTGGCGGTATCGCCTACCAGTCGGCCTCCAAAGGCACCCCGATCCTGATGAAGGATATCCGCGAAGAGGGTATCCAGATGGGTCTGGCCGAGGCTTCCAAGCTGCTCGGTAACCGTGTTGCCAAAGGTCGCATGACCCCGGCGAAGATGGCCGAAGCCCTCACCGCCATCCGTCCGACCATGTCCTATGGCGACTTCGGCGCTGTCGACATCGTCGTCGAGGCCGTAGTTGAAAATCCCAAGGTCAAGCAGATCGTGCTGGCCGAAGTGGAAGGCGTAGTGAAGGAAGATGCCATTCTGGCTTCCAACACTTCGACCATTTCCATCAACTTGCTGGCCAAGGCCCTCAAGCGTCCGGAAAACTTCGTCGGCATGCACTTCTTCAACCCGGTGCACATGATGCCGCTGGTTGAAGTCATCCGTGGCGAGAAGTCCAGCGATGTAGCCGTGGCGACCACCGTTGCCTACGCCAAGAAGATGGGCAAGAGCCCGATCGTGGTCAACGACTGCCCGGGCTTCCTGGTCAACCGCGTACTGTTCCCGTACTTCGGCGGCTTCTCCAAGCTGCTGGCTTTCGGCGTGGACTTCGTACGTATCGACAAGGTCATGGAGAAGTTCGGCTGGCCCATGGGCCCGGCCTACCTGTCCGACGTGGTCGGTATCGACACCGGTCACCACGGCCGTGACGTAATGGCTGAAGGCTTCCCGGATCGCATGGCTGTTGAAGGCCGTACCGCGGTTGACGTGATGTATGAAGCAGATCGCCTGGGCCAGAAGAATGGCAAAGGCTTCTACTCCTACGAAATGGACAAGCGCGGCAAGCCGAAGAAGGTTTCCGATCCGGTTGCCTACGATCTGCTCAAGTCCATCGTAACCGAGCAGCGTGAAGTGACTGATGAAGACATCATCAACTTCATGATGATTCCTCTGTGCATGGAAACCGTTCGTTGCCTGGAAGACGGCATTGTTGATACCGCTGCCGAGGCCGATATGGGCCTGATCTACGGCATCGGCTTCCCGCCCTTCCGCGGTGGTGCGCTGCGTTACATCGACTCCGTCGGTGTAGCCGAGTTCGTTGCCCTGGCCGACAAATATGCCGAGCTGGGCGCGCTGTACACCCCGACTGCCAAACTTCGCGAAATGGCCGCTAAGGGCCAGAAGTTTTTCGGTTAATCGCGGACAGACTAGAGCGAGAGTGAATTTATGAGCCTGAATCCTAGAGATGCAGTCATCGTCGACTTCGGTCGTACCCCGATGGGTCGTTCCAAGGGCGGCATGCATCGCAACACCCGTGCCGAGACCATGTCGGCCAACCTGATCAGCGGCGTGCTGGCACGTAACACCAAGCTGGATCCAGCTGAAGTGGAAGACGTGATCTGGGGCTGCGTTAACCAGACTCTGGAGCAGGGCTGGAACATCGCGCGCATGGCATCGCTGATGACCCAGATCCCGCACACTGCTGCCGGCCAGACCGTCAGCCGCCTGTGTGGCTCCTCCATGAGCGCCCTGCACACTGCCGTGCAAGCGATCCAGACCGGCAACGGCGACGTGTTCGTCATCGGCGGCGTGGAGCACATGGGCCACGTTGGCATGATGCACGGTGTTGATCCGAACCCGCATCTGTCCCTGTACGCCGCCAAGGCGTCGGGCATGATGGGTCTGACCGCTGAAATGCTCGGCAAGATGCACGGCATCAGCCGCGAGCAGCAGGACGCCTTCGGTGAGCGTTCGCACCGTCTGGCCCACAAGGCAACCGTCGAAGGCAAGTTCAAGGATGAAATCATCCCGATGCAAGGCTACGACGAGAACGGCTTCCTGAAAGTTTTCGACTACGACGAAACCATTCGTCCGGAGACCACCCTGGAAAGCCTGGCTGCCCTGAAGCCGGCATTCAACCCGAAAGGCGGCACCGTGACTGCAGGTACTTCCTCGCAGATCACCGACGGCGCTTCCTGCATGATCGTGATGAGTGCCCAGCGCGCCCAGGACCTCGGCATCCAGCCGATGGCCGTGGTGCGTGCCATGGCGGTTGCCGGTGTTGATCCGGCGATCATGGGTTACGGTCCGGTACCGTCCACCCAGAAAGCCCTCAAGCGTGCTGGCCTGAGCATCTCCGACATCGACTTCTTCGAGCTCAACGAAGCCTTCGCCGCCCAGGCCCTGCCTGTGCTGAAGGACCTCAAAGTGCTCGACAAGATGGAAGAGAAGGTCAACCTGCACGGCGGCGCCATCGCCCTGGGTCACCCGTTCGGCTGCTCCGGTGCGCGTATCTCCGGCACCCTGCTGAACGTGATGAAGCAGAATGGCGGTACCTTCGGCGTGTCCACCATGTGTGTGGGCCTCGGCCAGGGTATCACCACCGTCTTCGAACGCATCTAAGCGTTCAGTGATGGAAAAACCGGGGCCCTGTGCCCCGGTTTTTGTTTTTGGGTAATTCGTTTCTGGAGTCAGACCATGCAGTTACAACCCGGCTTGTATCGCCACTACAAAGGCCCGCAGTACCGCGTGTTCGGCGTGGCTCGGCATTCCGAGACGGAAGATCTGGTGGTGGTCTATCAGGCCCTGTACGGCGAGTTCGGCCTATGGGTAAGGCCGCTGGAGATGTTCTGCAGCACGGTCGAAGTGGACGGCGAGACATTGCCGCGCTTTGCTTTGATCGAGGCGCAGACACCGCTGTTCCAGCAAGGTTGAGAAGACGGTCACCCTTGACCTTGCCTCGACGCCCACTATATATAGCGGTGCCTTGATAGGCTCCTGCCGCTTATTCTTTCTTTTTTCGTATTCAGGAATTTTCCAATCCATGGGCAAATCGCTGGTCATCGTGGAATCCCCGGCCAAGGCCAAGACAATCAACAAGTACCTGGGCAACCAGTACGTGGTGAAGTCGAGCATCGGCCATATTCGTGACCTGCCCACCAGCGGTTCCGCCAGTGCCAACAAGGAACCGGTCAAGCGCGGCAAGGCCGCCGCTGCCGAAGCGCCGGCCCTGTCGCCCAAGGAAAAGGCCAAGCGCCAGCTGTTCACCCGCATGGGTGTCGATCCGGAGCATGGCTGGAAGGCCAAGTACGAGATCCTGCCTGGCAAAGAGAAGGTGATCGAAGAATTGCGCCGCCTGGCCAAGGATGCCGACACCATCTATCTCGCAACCGACTTGGATCGCGAGGGGGAAGCCATTGCCTGGCACCTGCGCGAAGCCATTGGTGGTGATGACAGCCGCTACAAGCGCGTGGTGTTCAACGAAATCACCAAGAAGGCCATCCAGGAAGCTTTCTCCAAGCCTGGCGATCTCGACATCAACCGGGTCAACGCCCAGCAGGCGCGGCGCTTCCTCGACCGCGTGGTGGGTTACATGGTCTCGCCGCTGCTGTGGGCCAAGATCGCCCGCGGCCTTTCTGCTGGCCGCGTGCAGTCGGTAGCGGTGAAGCTGGTGGTCGAGCGCGAGAAGGAAATCCGCGCCTTCGTACCCGAAGAATACTGGGAGCTGCACGCCGACCTCGGAACGGCGAAGAACGCCAATGTGCGCTTCGAGGTGGTGCGCGAGAACGGTGAGGCCTTCAAGCCGGTCAACGAAGCCCAGACCATGGCGGCGCTGGAGAAGCTCAAGGCTTCTGCCTACAGCATCGCCAAGCGCGAGGATCGGCCGACCAGCAGCAAGCCGTCGGCGCCTTACATCACATCCACCCTGCAGCAGGCGGCGAGCAATCGTCTCGGCTTCGGTGTGAAGAAGACCATGATGATGGCCCAGCGTCTCTATGAGGCCGGCTACATCACCTACATGCGTACCGACTCGACCAACCTCTCGGCCGATGCCGTGGAGATGGTGCGTGGCTTTATCGAAAGCGAGTACGGCAAGAAGTACCTGCCAGCCAAGCCGAATGTCTATTCGAGTAAGGAGGGCGCCCAGGAGGCGCACGAAGCGATTCGTCCGTCCGACGTGAATCTGCGCCCGACCCAGGTCTCCGGTATGGAGCGCGACGCTGAGCGCCTGTATGAGCTGATCTGGCGCCAGTTCGTGGCCTGCCAGATGCCGCCGGCGGAATACCTGTCGACCAGCGTCACAGTTGCTTCCGGCACCTTCGAACTGCGTGCCAAGGGCCGTATTCTCAAGTTCGACGGTTACACCAAGGCGCAGCCGCAGCAGAGCAAGCCCGGCGAAGATGACGTGCTGCCGGACATGAACGAAGGCGAAGCGCTCAAGCTGATCAAGCTCGACCCCAGTCAGCACTTCACCAAGCCGCCGGCGCGTTTCTCCGAAGCCAGTTTGGTCAAGGAGCTGGAAAAGCGCGGTATCGGCCGTCCGTCGACCTATGCGGCAATTATCTCGACCATCCAGGAACGTGGCTACGTGACGGTGCAGAACCGTCGCTTCTACGCCGAGAAGATGGGCGACATCGTCACCGAGCGCCTCAGCGAGAGCTTCGCCAACCTGATGGACTACGGCTTCACCGCCGGAATGGAAGAGCATCTGGACGATGTGGCCCAGGGCGAGCGTGACTGGAAGCACCTGCTCGACGAGTTCTACGGCGACTTCAAGAAGAAGCTGGAAGTGGCCGGTGAAGCTGACAGCGGCATGCGTGCCAACCAGCCGACGCCCACCGACATCGCCTGCCGCGACTGCGGCCGGCCGATGATGATCCGTACCGCCTCCACCGGCGTGTTCCTCGGTTGTTCGGGTTATGCGCTGCCGCCGAAAGAGCGCTGCAAGGCCACCATCAACCTGATTCCGGGCGACGAGATCGCTGCGGATGACGAGGGCGAGTCCGAGTCGCGTGTGCTGCTGAACAAGCACCGCTGCCCGATCTGCGCCACGGCGATGGATGCCTACCTGCTGGACGAGACTCGCAAGCTGCACATCTGTGGCAACAATCCGGATTGTGCGGGCTACGAGATCGAACAGGGCCAATACCGCATCAAGGGCTATGAAGGTCCGAGCCTGGAATGCGACAAGTGCGGCAGCGAGATGCAGCTCAAGACCGGCCGTTTCGGCAAGTTCTTCGGCTGCACCAACAGCACCTGCAAGAACACCCGCAAGCTGCTCAAGAGCGGCGAGGCGGCCCCGCCGAAGATGGATGCGGTGCCAATGCCCGAGCTCAAGTGCGAGAAGGTCAACGACACCTACGTGCTGCGTGACGGTGCCTCGGGCCTGTTCCTGGCGGCTAGCGGCTTCCCCAAGAACCGCGAAACCCGTGCGCCGCTGGTGCTGGAGCTGATCCCGCACAAGGATGAGATCGATCCCAAGTACCACTTCCTGCTGGATGCACCGAAAAAGGACCCGGAAGGCCGTCCGGCGGTGATCCGCTACAGTCGCAAGACCAAGGAGCAGTATGTGCAGAGCGAGGTGGACGGCAAGCCCACCGGCTGGCGCGCCTTCTTCTCCGGCGGCAAGTGGAAAGTCGAAAGCAAGGGCTGATCAGGCAGCGTTTGGCAGGTCTCTGTTAGCAGAGGTCTGCCGGTTGCTCGAAGTAGGAGGGCGCTGCCATGGCGCATGAGTTGTATACCCGTACCAACCAGAAAATCTTCTTCGCCGGCCTGGCCCTGGAAAATCTGCGCAAGGCCGAGGCTGGTCAGGCCATGAATGCCCAGGGGTTGGTGCAGGCGGAGCGTGAGGCGGCGCTATTCCATCTGTATGGCGCTGTACTTGGCCTGTGCCACGAGATTGCTGGCTTCTATCACCTTGCCGAGGCCAATGCGCCGCGTGTCGATCTGTTGCTCAATCAGCTGGCCCTGCAGGCGGCGCCAAGCGCGGAAATGGCCGAGTTGATGGAGTTGGCACAACAGCCCGAAACCTGGCTGGCACGCCTGCTGGACGAGCATGCGGCTTTGTTCCTGCCACCACGTGCGCCGAAGGCTGCCAAGGTTGATCCGACCCTGCCGCTGATTCAGGCGGTAAACGTGGATGTGGAAGAGCAGCCGTCGCTGACTCACGCCGAGCTGGAAGTCTGGCGGCAGCAGCTCAAACAGCTGGTACTGCGCTTTCGCGGGGCCCTCAACGAGAGTTGAGGGGATGGGTGGGCTAGGGCAGCGCTGTTACAGGCTGGTACACTGGCCGGCCTGATTGGAGAACCTTGTTATGCCTACATCCTTCCTGGAAATCATCGAGCTGCCGGACGGTCGCATTGCCCTGCGTCGTGGCGAGGATGAGGAAGTGCTGGTGACCCTGGACTTCTCGGCGGATGCCAAGGCTTTTCTGCAGGGCAACCACATCGAAGTTGCCAAAGCCATGCTCAATGTCGGTGTGCAGATGGCCGGGCGTCTGGCCGAAGGCGAGCTGGAGTCGGATGACCAACCGCGCGTGCTGCACTAAGCCGCCTGTTTAGACTTTGCGGAGCTGCATCAGTCGGCTCCCGTGTTTCGATCCCATCCGGTTTCGCCTCGCGCCCTGCGTAGCGGGACGCTCAATCCAGTCGAATATTCAGGCTTTGCGCCGAGCCCAGGCGGGCGGCTGCGCTGAGGCTGTGGCGTTGTGTGCCCTGCAGATTTATCCAGCTGACCACGGTGTGGCTGCGGCCGAGGCGCAGTGCTTCGCTGGCCAGCTCCAGTGCGCTTTGCCCTGCGCGTGGTTGCAGTACCAGCAGGCGATCCAGGTTAAGGCCGGCATTGCGTAGCCAGGCGGTGGTCAGGCTGGCGGGCGGGGCGACCAGGGTCAGCCAGCGGGCATCCTGGTTCTGGCTCAGCTCGCGCAGCACTGGGCCGAGCAGATTGCGGCAATGCCCCAGCGAGCCGGACAGGCTCAGTTCGCTGAACGGCTCGACCTCTTCGACCCACGGCAGGGCGACCTCTTCGGTCAGCAGTGGGGCCAGGTTCTGGCCAAGGAAAGCTTCAAACAGCGGAAGTTGCGAACGATTCAGCGACTGCGGGAACTGCATGAAACTCTCCTTGCTACCTTAGTGGCGAATCACGTTAGCGGCGGATCACGCCAACACTCAAACCTTCGATGATCAGATCCTGTTCTTCCAGATCCACTTCGATCGGGGCGAACTCGGGGTTTTCGGCGATCAGCAGCACTTTGTTGCCGTTGCGCTGGAAGCGTTTCACGGTGACTTCATCATCGATGCGAGCCACCACGATCTGGCCATTGCGGGCTTCGCGGGTGGTATGTACGGCGAGCAGGTCGCCGTCGAGGATGCCGATGTCCTTCATGCTCATGCCGCGTACGCGTAACAGGTAGTCGGCCTTGGGGTGGAAGAACTCCGGGTTGATCTTGCAGGACTCTTCTACATGCTGCTGGGCCAGAATCGGCGCGCCGGCGGCAACGCGGCCGATGATCGGCAGGCCTTCTTCCTCGGTCGCCGGCTCGAAGCCGGGGATGCGGATGCCGCGGGAAGCGCCCGGGGTCATCTCGATCGCGCCTTTGCGGGCCAGAGCCTTGAGATGTTCTTCCGCCGCATTCGGCGACTTGAAGCCCAGCTCCTGCGCGATTTCGGCGCGGGTCGGCGGGTAGCCGTTGTCTTCCAGGCAACGCTTGATGAAGGAGAGGATTTCAGCTTGGCGCGGCGTTAGCTTGAGCATGGTGATTGGTCTGTCTGTTTATACAGTTGCTGTGATTATATACAGTGAAAATGCGCTGGCAACAATTGTTTTCAACAGGCGACACAACGGCCAAATAAGCGACGCCCGAGGTATCTGCAACGCTCTGTTCTTCTGCTCTATGGTTAAATGCGTGACCAGTCGGCCATGAACGGGCTTGTCAGGCTTGACAGGGCATTAGCCTGAAACGTATGTTTCAAACAAGTGTTTGTCAGGTGGGTATGTCATGGCTCAGTCGGAAACTGTTGAGCGCATCCTCGATGCGGCGGAGCAGTTGTTTGCGGAGAAGGGGTTCGCGGAAACCTCGCTTCGCCTGATCACCAGCAAGGCTGGGGTGAATCTGGCTGCGGTGAATTATCACTTTGGTTCGAAGAAGGCACTGATCCAGGCAGTCTTCTCGCGCTTTCTCGGTCCCTTCTGCAGCAGCCTCGAACGTGAGCTGGATCGCCGCCAGGGCAAGCCGGACGGCAAGGCCAGTCTGGAAGATCTGCTGGTGATGCTGGTCGAGCAGGCGCTAGCGGTAAAGCCGCGCAGTGGCAATGACCTGTCGATTTTCATGCGCCTGCTCGGTCTGGCCTTCAGCCAGAGCCAGGGCCACCTGCGCCGCTACCTGGAAGACATGTACGGCAAGGTGTTCCGTCGCTACTTGGTGCTGCTGCACGAGGCGGCGCCGCGCATTCCGCCGCTGGAGCTGTTCTGGCGCGTGCACTTTATGCTCGGCGCGGCGTCGTTCAGCATGTCCGGGATCAAGGCCCTGCGCGCCATCGCGGAAACCGATTTCGGTGTCGATACCTCGATCGAGCAGGTGATGCGCCTGATGGTGCCGTTCCTGGCCGCCGGCATGCGTGCGGAAACCGGGGTCAGCGACGAAGCGCTGGCATCCGCCCAGTTGCGCCCGCGCAGCAAGGTCGCCAGCGCCGCCAAAGGCTGACGGCGCTGTGCCCGCGCGGGGCGATCGGCTAAGCTAGCCGCCCATGCGCATGCTCGATTTCCTGCATATCTCCATTGCTGACCAGTGCCTGTACGGTTTCGCCGGCGGGCAGCTGCAGTTGCGCCTGGCGGTTTCCACCGCCCTGAACGGCGCTGGCGAGCAGAGCGGTTCGAACTGTACGCCGCGTGGTCGCCACCAGGTGCGCGCCCGGATCGGCGAGGGTTTGCCGTCTGGCGCGGTATTGCGCGGGCGACGCTGGACCGGCGAAGTCTGGTCGGAGGAACTGGATCGCAAGTTCCCCGGACGCGACTGGATCCTCACCCGCATCCTCTGGCTCAGCGGCTGCGAACCGGGCGTCAATCGCCTCGGTACGGTCGACACGTTTCGCCGCTACATCTATCTGCATGGTACGCCCGAACGCGAACCTCTCGGCATTCCGCTGTCCCATGGCTGCGTGCGCCTGCACAGCGCCGACTTGCTCCACCTCTTTCCCCGTGTGCCGCTGCACTGCGCGGTATTGATCGATGAGGCACCATGCCCCGAATGGGCGTTGGCCGACCTCGCCTAAGGACTATTTGTGAACGCTCCCCTGTATGGCTCCCTGATGCTGGACGTGCATGGCACCTGGCTGACCGCCGAGGACCGGCAGATTCTGCGCCAGCCCGAAGTGGGCGGCCTGATCCTGTTCGCCCGCAATATCGAAGACCCGCGCCAAGTGCGCGAACTGTCTGCCGCGATTCGCGCCGTGCGCCCGGACCTGCTGTTGGCGGTGGATCAGGAGGGCGGGCGGGTGCAGCGCCTGCGTCAGGGCTTCGTGCGCCTGCCAGCCATGCATGCACTGGCTGACAACGACAACGCCGAATACCTGGCCGAGCAGTGTGGCTGGCTAATGGCTACCGAGGTGCTGGCAGTCGGTTTGGACCTCAGCTTCGCCCCGGTGCTGGACCTCGACTACCAGCGCAGTGCGGTGGTCGGCAGCCGCAGCTTCGCCGGCAGCCCCGAGCTGGCCAGCGCGCTGGCCGGTGCTTTTATTCGCGGTATGGCCGCCGCCGGCATGGCCGCTACCGGCAAGCACTTCCCCGGCCATGGCTGGGCCGAGGCGGATTCGCATGTGGCGATCCCGGTGGACGAGCGCAGCCTGGAGCAGATTCGCGCCAACGACCTGATTCCCTTCCAGCGCCTCAGCCAGCAACTGGCGGCGGTGATGCCGGCGCATGTCATCTATCCGCAGGTCGACAACCAGCCGGCCGGTTTCTCGCGGCGCTGGCTGCAGGACATCCTGCGCGGCGAGCTGGGCTTCCAGGGCGTGATCTTCAGCGACGATCTGTCGATGGCCGGGGCCCATGTGGTCGGCGATGCGGCCTGCCGTATCGAGGCTGCATTGAATGCCGGCTGCGACATGGGCCTGGTGTGTAATGACCGTGGCTCGGCCGAACTGGCCCTGAGTGCCCTGCAGCGCCTCAAGGTGCAGCCGCCCAAGGGGCTGGCGCGCATGCGCGGGCAGGGCCTCGCCACTACCGAGTACCGCCAGCAGCCGCGCTGGCTGGCCGCCGTGGGCGCCCTGCGCGCCGCACAACTGATCGATTGAGGAAGCCTGCATGACTGTCTACGCGATTATCGGTGGCACCGGCCTGACCCAGCTGGAAGGCCTGACTCTGACTCAGGCACAGAACCTGGATACGCCCTATGGCGCGCCCTCGGCTCCGGTGCTGCATGGCGAGTATGCCGGGCATGAGGTGCTGTTTCTCGCCCGTCACGGTCATCCGCATCGCATTCCACCGCACCAGGTGAACTACCGCGCCAACCTCTGGGCGCTCAAGCGTGCCGGCGCCGAGGCAGTGATCGCGGTCAACGCGGTGGGCGGTATCCATGCGGCCATGGGCAGCGGCCACCTGTGCGTGGCGCACCAGGTCATCGATTACACCTGGGGCCGCGAGCACACTTTCTTCGAGGGCGAGATCGATCACGTCACCCATATCGACTTCAGCTACCCCTATGACGAGGCGCTGCGCGGCAAGCTGGTCGAGGCGCTACAGGTGCTGGGCTACCCGCACAGCAGCCATGGCGTGTACGGCGCGACCCAGGGCCCGCGTTTGGAGACTGTGGCGGAGATTGCCCGGATGGAGCGCGACGGCTGCGACATCGTCGGCATGACCGGCATGCCCGAGGCCGCCCTGGCTCGCGAGCTGGAGCTGCCCTATGCGTGCCTGGCCCTGGTGGTCAACCCGGCGGCGGGCAAGTCCAGCGGCATCATCACCATGGCCGAGATTGAGCAGGCCCTGGCTGGCGGTATCGACAAGGTCAAGGCGGTACTGGCCCACGTACTGCGGATTTGATCCGTTTCGCGCGATAAAAAAAGCCCCGCAGTGCGGGGCTTTTTCGTATGCGTCCGATTACAGCGGGCGCACGCGTATCAGCATGCCCAGGCTGCCGTGATCGAGATAGGTCAGCTCGTCGGCCTTCAGGCGGGTGCCTTGCTTGAGGCGCTCGCTGGCGCTGAGCAGGCCGTCGATGTCGAACTGGTTGATCCAGAAGTCGGCGTCCAGGTCGAGCAGGCGCTCCTGCTGGGTCAGGGCGATGGTGCCTTCCACCGGGTAGTGGCCGAACTGCTGGTTGCCGGTGTTGATGGCGATCTTGCTCGGCACGGCCGACAGGTTCTGCGCCCAGGCCTGGTGCAGCAGCACCTGGTAGCCGCTACCCGGGTTGAGCTTGGCTGCTTCGTTGTCCAGGGTGGTGCCGCGCTCGCTGCCGGCCGGCAGGAGCTGGCTGCCCACGGCCCAGTCGTCCGGTGCGGGCTGGCTGGCGGAAATCTGTTCGCCGGCCTGGCGGAAGACGATCACTTCGACCTGGAACAGGCCATCGGCAAAAGCCGCGGGCGCGAGCAGGGTCAGCAACAGGGCGAAATAGCGGAACGCACGCATGGGTCAGTCCTTTAAGCAGATTGCGGTGTGAGTCGCTCGAGCAGGGCTTCGAGGGTATTGAAACGTTCTTCCGGGCGCTCCATTGGCACCTGGAATTTGAACAGGGTGGCGCCTTCGAACTTGTAGCGCTTGGGCTGGGTCTGGATCAGCTTGATCAGCACCATCGGGTCGACGCAGGTGTCGCCGGCGAACTCGATGCGCCCGCCTTGCGGGCCGGCGTCGATCTTCTTGATCCCGAGCTTCTCCGCCTGCAGCTTGAGCAGGGTGATGCGCACCAGGTTCTTGCTCGCCTCGGGCAGCAGGCCGAAACGGTCGATCATCTCCACCTGCAGCTCTTTCAGGCCATCTTCGTCGGCGGCGTTGGCGATGCGCTTGTACATGATCAGGCGCGCGTGCACGTCTGGCAGGTAATCGTCGGGAATCAGCGCCGGTACGCGCAGGTTGATCTCCGGGCCGCCGCCGAGCGGCTGGTCGAGGTTGGGCTGCTCGCCTTTGCGGATGGCTTTCACCGCGCGCTCAAGCATTTCCATATAGAGGGTAAAACCGACCGCCTGGATCTGCCCGCTCTGGCCATCACCGAGCAGTTCGCCGGCGCCGCGGATTTCCAGGTCGTGGGTGGCCAGCACGAAGCCGGCGCCCAAGTCCTGGGCGTTGGCGATGGCTTCCAGGCGCTTCTGCGCGTCCTCGGTCATCTGCTTGCGCGGCGGGGTCAGCAGGTAGGCGTAGGCCTGGTGGTGGCTACGACCGACGCGACCGCGCAGCTGGTGCAGCTGGGCCAGGCCGAACTTGTCAGCACGCTCGATGAGGATGGTGTTGGCGCTCGGCACGTCGATGCCGGTCTCGATGATGGTCGAGGCGATCAGCACGTTGAAACGCTTGTGGTAGAAGTCGCTCATCACCTGTTCCAGCTCGCGCTCGCGCATCTGCCCGTGGCCGATGCCGATGCGTGCCTCGGGAACCAGATCGGCCAGGTCGGCGGCGCACTTCTCGATGGTCTTCACGTCGTTGTGCAGGTAGTACACCTGGCCGCCGCGCAGCAGTTCGCGCAGCAGGGCTTCCTTGATCGTCGGGTTGTTCTGCTCCATGACGAAGGTGCGCACCGACAGGCGGCGTGCCGGCGGGGTGGCGATGATCGACAGGTCGCGCATGCCCGATACCGCCATGTTCAGCGTGCGCGGAATCGGCGTGGCGGTGAGGGTGAGGATGTCGACTTCGCTGCGCAGAGCCTTGAGCTGCTCCTTCTGGCGCACGCCGAAGCGGTGTTCCTCGTCGATGATGCACAGGCCCAGGTCCTTGAAGCGCACATCTTCCTGCAGCAGCTTGTGGGTGCCGATGACGATGTCGATCTTGCCTTCGGCCAGCTTGGCCACGGCGTCGCTGACTTCCTTGGCCGACTTGAAGCGGCTCATCACCTCGACCGTTACCGGCCAGTCGGCGAAGCGGTCGCGGAAGCTGTTGTAGTGCTGCTGGGCGAGCAGGGTGGTCGGGACCAGTACCGCCACCTGGCGGCCGCTGTGTACGGCGACGAAGGCCGCGCGCATGGCCACTTCGGTCTTGCCGAAGCCGACGTCGCCGCAGACCAGGCGATCCATCGGCTTGGGGGCGAGCATGTCGGCCACCACCGCTTCGATGGCGGTCTGCTGGTCCGGGGTTTCCTCGAAGGGGAAGCCGGCGCTGAAGGTGGCGTAGTCGGCCAGCGGGTCCTTGAATGCATAGCCCTCGCGGGCGGCGCGGCGGGCATAGATGTCGAGCAGCTCGGCGGCGACATCGCGTACCTGCTCGGCGGCCTTGCGCTTGGCCTTCTGCCAGGTTTCCGAGCCGAGGCGGTGCAGCGGGGCCAGGGCGTCGTCGCTGCCGGTGTAGCGGGCGATCAGGTGCAGGCTGGCCACCGGCACGTAGAGCTTGGCTTCCTCGGCGTACATCAGGGTGAGGAATTCGGCGGCCTGGCCGTCGAACTCCATGGTGACCAGGCCGAGGTAGCGGCCGACGCCGTGGTCGATATGCACCACCGGTGAGCCTTCTCGCAGCTCGGTGAGGTTCTTGATCACATTGTCGCCACCGTCGCGCGATTTCTCGCGGCGGCGGCGCTGCATCACCCGTTGGCCGAACAGCGGGCTCTCGGCGACCAGGGCAATGTTGTCGAGCAGCAGGCCCTCATCCAGCGGGGCGATACAGATGGCCAGGCGTTCCTTGCTGGCGGTGAACTCGGGCCAGTCGGCGACTTCTCGCGGTTTCAGCTTGAGGCGGGCGAGCAGCTCCAGCAGCACTTCGCGACGGCCAGCCGATTCGGCGCAGAACAGCACGCGGCCGGGGTATTCCTCGATAAAACGGCGCAGTGCGGCGAGTGGCTCGCTGGCCTTGGCCTGGATTGCCAGATCGGGCAGGGCGCGCGCCTCGAAGCGCTCGCGGCCGACGCCGGTTTCGATATCGGCCTGGTCGGCGACCACCCGCGGCCAGTTCTTCAGGCGGGCGAAGCAGTCTTCCACCGGCAGGAACAGGTCGGCCGGCGGCAGCAGCGGGCGCTCTGGGTCGACCTTGCGCTCTTCATAACGGTTACGTGCGTCGTTCCAGAATTGCTCGGCGGCCTTTTCGATACCGGGCAGGGAAAACACCTGGGTGTCGCCCGGCAGGTAGTCGAACAGGGTGGCGCTTTCTTCGAAGAACAGCGGCAGGTAGTACTCGATGCCGGCGGGGGTGATGCCGGTGCTCAAGTCCTGGTAGATCGGGCAGCGGCGGAAATCCACGTCGAAACGCTCGCGGAAGCGGCCGCGGAAGTCGGTGACGGATTTCTTGTCCAGCGGAAACTCGCGGGCCGGCAGCAGGCGGATCGACTCGACCTTGTCCACCGAACGCTGGGTTTCCGGATCGAAGGTGCGCAGGGTCTCGATCTCGTCATCGAACAGGTCGATGCGGAACGGCGTCTCGCTGCCCATCGGGAACAGGTCGATCAGCGCGCCGCGCACGGCGAATTCGCCATGTTCATAGACGGTATCCACGCAGCGGTAGCCGGCGGCCTCCAGGCGGGCGCGCATTTCCTCGACATCCAGCTTCTGGCCGACATCCAGCACCAGGCCCGAGCCGAGCAGGAAACGGGTCGGCGCCAGGCGGTGCAGAGCGGTGCTAATCGGCACCACCAGCACGCCGTGCTTGAGTTGCGGTAGGCGATAGAGCGCGGCGATACGCTGGGAAATGATGTCCTGGTGCGGCGAAAACACGTCGTAGGGCAGGGTTTCCCAGTCGGGAAAGTGCAGTACCGGAAGTGTCGGGGCGAAAAACGCCAGTTCTTCCTGCAGGCGCTCAGCGCTCTGGCTGTCGGCGGTCAGCAGCAGGGTGAAGCGCTGGGCGGCGCTGGCGGCTTCGGCAATCGCCAGGGACAGCGCGGCACCGGGCAGGTTGCCCCAGTGTTGCTTGCCGGTGGCGGCGGGTAGTTTCGGTAGGCGCAGGACGGACACAGGCAACGCAACCCCAGAGTGGCGAGCGGGCGATTGTAGCGAGGGGAGGTGGCGGCTGTCAGTTGCGACAGGCGCGCATTGCTCAGGCGCGCGTGCGCCGTCATAATGTAGCCCCTTTTTTCAGCCCCTACATGTGGAAGGTATTGCCCGTGACTCAGAAGCCCGACCAGTGTCTCGGTGAGTGGATCGATCGTGAAGCCCTCGCAGAAGCGATGATTCCGATGATCGGCCAGCTCTACCGCAACAACAGCGTGGTGACCTCGATCTACGGCCGCGGTCTGATCAACCGTTCGGTGATCGATATTCTGAAAGCCCACCGTTTCGCTCGTCACCGCCTGGCGGACGACAGCGAGCTGTCGGTGCACGATACCTTTCCGATCCTCAAGGCCATGAGCGAGCTCAAGCTCGGCGCGGCTTCCGTGGATCTGGGCAAGATGGCCAGCAAGTTCAAGAGCGAAGGCAAAGGCCGCGCCGTCGAGCAGTTCGTCAAGGACGAGCTGGCTGACGTAGTCGGCAAGCAGAACGGTGCTGCCCGCGAAGGCACCGACGTGGTGCTGTACGGCTTCGGTCGTATCGGTCGCCTGCTGGCGCGCATCCTGATCGAGAAAACCGGTGGTGGCGACGGCCTGCGTCTGCGCGCCATCGTCGTGCGCAAAGGCGCGACCAATGACCTGGTCAAGCGCGCCAGCCTGCTGCGCCGCGACTCGGTACACGGCAAGTTCGACGGCACCATCACCATCGACGAAGAAAACAACACCCTGACCGCCAACGGCAACCTGATCCAGGTGATCTACGCCAAGTCGCCGGCCGAGGTGGACTACACCCAATACGGCATCAAGAACGCCCTGCTGGTGGACAACACCGGCGTATGGCGTGACGCCGAGGGCCTGGGCCAGCACCTGGCCTGCCCGGGTGTCGATCGCGTTGTTCTGACCGCTCCTGGCAAAGGCGCGCTGAAGAACATCGTGCATGGCATCAACCATGGCGAAATCACCGCCGACGACAAGATCGTCTCGGCGGCTTCCTGCACCACCAACGCCATCGTGCCGGTGCTGAAAGCGGTCAACGACCAGTACGGCATCGTCAATGGCCATGTTGAAACCGTGCACTCGTACACCAACGACCAGAACCTGATCGACAACTTCCACAAGGGCGATCGCCGTGGCCGCAGCGCGCCGCTGAACATGGTGATCACCGAGACCGGTGCCGCCACTGCCGCTGCCAAGGCCCTGCCGGTACTGAAAGGCAAGCTGACTGGCAACGCCATTCGCGTACCGACGCCGAACGTGTCGATGGCCATCCTCAACCTCAACCTTGAGAAGGCCACCACCCGCGAAGAGATCAACGAGTACCTGCGCCAGATGGCCATGCACTCGGACCTGCAGAAGCAGATCGACTTCGTCCAGTCGCAGGAAGTGGTGTCCACCGACTTCGTCGGTTCGCGTCACGCCGGTGTGGTCGATGCCGAGGCCACCATCTGCAACGACAACCGTGTCGTGCTGTACGTGTGGTACGACAACGAGTTCGGCTACAGCTGCCAGGTGGTCCGCGTGATGGAAGAAATGGCCGGGGTCAACCCGCCAGCCTTCCCGCAGTAAGCGCGGAGCGGTCAACAAAACGGGAGCCTAGGCTCCCGTTTTGCATTTCAGCGTTCACCCAGCAGCTGTTCGCGTAGCTGGTCAGACAGGCCGTCAGGCGCCAGCCAGATACCCAGGTAAGCGCGGGCCAGCTCGGCATTGTCGCTGCGGAACATCGTGCTGCCGTTACGCTCCAGGCTGAGGCCGTTGCGTGGCGAGTAGTTCAGCGCATAGCGGTCGCCTGGGCGGATATCGTGGAAGGTGGCGTGCAGGGCATCCACCTGATCGCGCAGGCGCTGCAGCTCGGTGGGTGTGTGCTGGCGTTCGAGGGTGAGCCAGGCGGCTTTGATCACATCGCTGCGGGCGATGTCGCGGAAGTAGTAGAGCTCCAGGCGTTGGCCTGCTTGTTGTTGCAGGGCCTGGCGCGGGCTGAGTTCGATGGCGCTGTAAAAGGCTGCGGCATACACATCGAGCCACAGGTAGTCGAGAACTGCCTGGTTCTTGCGCTGCAGCTGGCTGCCATCCAACTGATAGGTAGTGGCGAATGCTGCCTGTGTCAGGCGCTCGCTGGCGCTGGCAACACTGGTCAGCAGCAGGGTCAGGATCAGCAGTAGGCGCATACGGGGGCTCCTCCGGGGTCATGCTTGTCGGCAAGTGCGTGGCAACGCCCATCTTCCCGCTGCGTTAGCATGTTGCACGACGCCATGGTTGGGATCATCGGTTTGGCCAAATACTTTTCTTTGCTGTTGTTTGCCGCGTTGCTAAGTGCCTGCGGTGCGCCTGTCGAGGAGTTCGGCGGGCCGACCATGGGCAGCCATTACTCGCTGAAGTATGTGGCAGGCGCTGCCACCCCGGCACAGCCCGAAGTACGTGAGGCGGTGGAAGGCATCCTGGCCGAGGTCGATCAGCAGATGTCGACCTGGCGGCCCGACTCCGCAGTTTCGCGCTTCAATCAGTTGCCGGCCGCCAGCTGCCAGACCATGCCGGCGCCGGTGCTGGAGCTGGTGCGCTTTGGCGAGCAGCTGTCGCGGGCCAGTGGGGGGGCTTTCGACCTGACCCTGCAGCCGTTGCTGGATCTCTGGGGCTTCGGCCCGCAGTCACGTGGCGCTCAGGTGCCCGGCGCCGGGCAGCTTGCCGCCGTGCGCGCGAGGATCGGCTACCGGCACCTGCGCATCGAGGGCGAACAGCTGTGTAAGGATGCTGCCGTGCGGCTCGATCTCGACAGCATTGCCGCCGGCTATACGGTGGATCGCATTGGCCTCCGGCTGGGCGATCTGGGCATCACCAGCTACCTGCTGAATGTCACCGGCGAGCTCAAGGTGCTGGGGCGCAAGCCCGATGGCTCAGTTTGGCAGGTGGCGCTGGAGGTGCCGCGCGATGATCGCCAGGTGGCGCAGCAGGTGCTGGCGCTGGACGGGCAGGGCGTGTCCACTTCGGGCGATTACCGCAATTACTTCGAGCAGGATGGCCAGCGCTATTCGCATACCTTCGACCCGCACACCGGCGCGCCGGTGCGCCATGATCTGGCATCCGTGACGGTGATCGATCCCTCGGTCCTGCGCGCCGACGGCCTGTCGACTTTACTCATGGTGCTGGGCGGCGAGCGTGGCCTGGCCTATGCGGAACAGGCCGGTATCGCGGCGTTGTTTATCCGTCGCAATGGCCAGGCGTTCGTGAGCTATCCCAGCCCGGCCTTTGCCAGCCAGTTCGGCGCAGGCGCGGGGCAATAAATAGCGATAGTTACGCCAGGCGCAGAGAACAATTGCGGCATGAGACGGGCATGTAGTGGATTCTGTGCTCGCCTACGGCGCGACCAAGCGCTAATGTGCTGCGCGAAAAGGCACGGCTAAGCTATGCCAGAGTTTTGAGTGCTGTGGCCATGGGGTGCCACGGCTCTGTCCGGGTACCGCAAGCGCTGCCCGGGGCGTGATGAGGAGTAAGCATGGCGGTCTACAACTACGATGTGGTGGTGTTGGGTTCCGGCCCGGCGGGTGAAGGCGCTGCGATGAACGCGGCCAAGGCCGGGCGCAAGGTGGCGGTGGTCGACAACCGCCCGCTGGTGGGCGGCAACTGCACCCACCTCGGCACCATCCCGTCCAAGGCGCTGCGCCACTCGGTGCGGCAGATCATGCAGTACAACACCAACCCGCTGTTCCGCCAGATCGGCGAACCGCGCTGGTTCTCCTTCCCGGATGTGCTGAAGAGCGCCGAGCGGGTGATCTCCAAGCAGGTCGCCTCGCGCACCGGCTACTACGCACGCAACCGTATCGATGTGTTTTTCGGTACTGCCAGCTTCCACGACGAGCAGACCGTGGAAGTGGTGTGCAACAGCGGCGTAGTCGAGAAACTGGTGGCCAAGCAGATCGTCATCGCTACCGGCTCGCGCCCGTACCGTCCTGCGGACGTGGACTTCCATCACCCGCGTATCTACGACAGCGACACCATCCTCAGCCTGACCCACACCCCGCGCCGCATCATCATCTACGGCGCCGGGGTGATCGGTTCCGAGTACGCCTCGATCTTCAGTGGTCTGGGTGTGCTGGTCGACCTGATCGACAACCGCGACCAGCTGCTCAGCTTCCTCGATGACGAAATCTCCGACGCACTGAGTTACCACCTGCGTACCAACAATGTGTTGATCCGGCACAACGAGGAGTACGAGCGCATCGAGGGGCTGGAGAACGGGGTGATCCTGCACCTCAAGTCGGGCAAGAAGATCAAGGCCGACTGCCTGCTGTGGTGCAACGGCCGGACTGGCAACACCGACAGGCTGGGCCTGGAAAACATCGGCATCAAGGTCAACAGCCGTGGGCAGATCGAAGTCGACCAGCAGTACCGCACTTCGGTGTCGAATATCTTCGCTGCCGGCGACGTGATCGGCTGGCCGAGCCTGGCCAGCGCCGCCTACGACCAGGGCCGCTCGGCTGCCGGCAGCGCGGTGGAGAATGACAGCTGGCGCTTCGTCGACGACGTGCCGACCGGCATTTACACCATTCCGGAGATCAGCTCGATCGGCAAGAACGAGAAAGAGCTGACCCAGGCCAAGATCCCTTACGAAGTCGGCAAGGCCTTCTTCAAAGGCATGGCGCGGGCGCAGATTTCCCATGAGCCGGTGGGCATGCTGAAGCTCCTGTTCCACCGCGAGACCCTGGAAATCCTCGGCGTGCACTGCTTCGGCTATCAGGCCTCGGAGATCGTGCACATCGGTCAGGCGATCATGAACCAGAAGGGCGAGGCGAACAGCATCAAGTACTTCGTCAACACCACCTTCAACTACCCGACCATGGCCGAGGCCTATCGGGTGGCGGCGTTCGACGGTCTCAACCGGCTTTTTTGAGCGGCTCCGACCGGTGGCCTGAGCCGGTCGGGGTAGATCCCTTCAGCGATTCCCGCGAGTGGCGCTGGCCGAACCGGGAGAGCTTCTGACCAGGCGGTAGAAACAAAAAACCGGCCCATGTGGCCGGTTTTTTATTGCGCGCGTTTTTGCGCTTCAGCGTTTCAGCGTGCTGGCGGCCAAGCCGGGGAAGTCGGTGATGATGCTGTCTGCGCCGAAGTCGGCCAGGCGGCGCATCAGGGCTGGTTCGTTGACCGTCCACACGGTCACGTGCAGGCCGGCCTTCTGCGCCTTGAGCAGGCGCTCCGGGGTGCACAGCGTCCAGTTCAGGGCGAGCATGCTGCAGTCGTAGTGGGCGGCCACTTTCAGTGGGTCGAGCCAGTTGTATTCGGCGACCAGGCCGCGTGACAGCTCTGGGGTCAGGCGCTTGAGCGCGCGCAGCACTTCGCGCGAGCTACTGGTCACGGTGACGCGGTTGGTGATGCCGAAGCGTTCGGTCAGCGCCTGGATCGCCTGCACGGTGCGGGCGGCGCGTACGCGCGAGGCGCTTTTCACTTCCAGCTGCCAGTGTTCGAAGGGGCAGTGCTCGAACAGTTGCTCCAGGGTCGGTATCGGGCAGGGCGTTTTCCATCCGGGGCCACCCTGGCGGGCGTCATAACCGACCAGATCGGCGGAGTCGTGCTCGACCACCTTGCCGCGGCGGCCGGTGGTACGTTTCAGGGTCGGGTCGTGGATCACCATCAGCTGGCCGTCGCGCGATAGGTGCAGGTCCAGCTCGCAGCGGGTAACGCCGTGTTCGAGGCAGCGCTGGAAGCTGGCGAGGGTGTTTTCCGGTGCTTCGCCCTTGGCGCCGCGGTGGCCGTAGATTAGGGTCACTGTTGTTCCTTGAGGTAGCGAGGCTGATGGTGGAGCACGCTGTCGATCACGTGGTCATACTCGAAGTACACACTGAAGGTGCGATAGTCCCAGCGGGTGATGGGTGGCTGGCCGACCGGTGCATGTTCCTCATCCGCCAGGCCGTAGCGCTCCAGCACGGCGTGTCTCGACTCGCCGAGCCTGGGCAGCGCCAGGCTGCTTTGACCTTGCTGGCCGAGCGGGATCTCGATGGTTTCGGCCCAGGTGGCCAGTGGTAGACACAGTGCCAACAGCAGCAGGGCGCACTTCATCGTTGCTGCTCGCGGGCCTGGCGGCGCTCCAGAGCCTGGCGTTGCAGGATATGGCGGGCCAGTAGCTGGCGCTGGGCATCGGTCAGCGCCTCGAATTCGGTACCGATCTCGAACTGGCCATCATCGCGCTGCTGGCAATGCACCACCTCGGCGCGCAGCAGCAGGCCGAGGGCCTGGGGCATCAGCACCATTTTCAGGGCCAGGTGGCTGCCCTTGCTGATGGGTTGCGCGTGATTGAAGCTCAGGCCGCCCTCGGACAGCGATACCTGGCGCGGCGCGCCGATATCTCGCAGCAGGCTCTGGGCCACGGCCTGGCCGAGCAGGTCGATGCGCTTGTTCACCACTTTCAGGTAGTTGGCCAGGGTGCGGTCGCGTTCGCTGATATGCCGCAGCAGGTGCTGTGATTCGAAGTCCATCAGGTGCAGATCGCTGAGCAGATTGAACAGCGGTGAATCATCGTGCAACGCATCGGTGGCCCGGGCTTCGGGGCCGGACAGCAGGCTGAAATCCAGTGCGATCGAATCCTCGATACGGTAGTATTCGCGGCGATCATCAGCGTCTTGATACGACATGGCGAACCCATGGCAGCAGTGGTGGTCTGAGTGTAAAGCTGCTCGCCAAGCCCCGCCACAAGGACGTTTCTTCTTTCGCCAGCGAACCTCTCATACATGTTCAGACCCTTGCCGTTCTTTATCGGCTTGCGTTACACGCGGGCCAAGCGTCGTAGCCTTTTCGTTTCCTTTATTTCTCTTACCTCCATCATCGGCCTCGCCCTCGGCGTGCTGGTGATGATCGTCGTGCTGTCGGTGATGAATGGCTTCGACCGAGAGATGCGTGATCGCGTGCTCGGCATGGTGCCGCATGCCACGCTCGAAGGCAGTCAGCCGCTCAAGGATTGGCAGCGCATCGCCACGCGGGTGGCCGAACATCCCCAGGTGCTGGCGGTGGCTCCTTTCACCCAGATGCAGGGCCTGTTGACCAACAACGGCCAGGTGCAGAAGGTGCTGATCAATGCCATCGACCCGGCCGAAGAGGGCAAGGTCTCGATCATCGGCGACTTCTTTCTCAAGCATCAGGGCACTCTCGATGCCCTCAAACCCGGCGACTTCGGCATAGTCGTCGGCGACCTGGCGGCGAAGAAGCTCGGCCTGGCGCTGGGCGACAAGGTCACCTTCGTCGCCCCGGAAGTGGCGGTGACACCGGCCGGCATGTTCCCGCGCATGAAGCGTTTCACCGTGGTCGGCATCTTCCATGTCGGCGCCGGCGAGGTCGACGGCCATGTGGCCATGGCCCACGTGCAGGATGCCGGGCGCCTGCTGCGCCTGAAACCGGGCGAAGTGCAGGGCGTGCGCCTGAAGTTGCGCGACCTGTTCCAGGCGCCCGAGGTGACCTGGCAACTGGTCAACGAGCTGCGCGCCGATGAGCTGTATGCTGGCGACTGGACCCGCACCCACGGCAACCTGTACCAGGCGATCCGCATGGAGAAGGCGATGATCGGCCTGCTGCTGCTGCTGATCGTTGCGGTGGCCGCGTTCAACATCATTTCCACCTTGGTCATGGTGGTCACCGACAAACAGGCGGATATCGCCATCCTGCGCACCCTGGGTGCCACGCCCCGGCAGATCATGCTGACCTTCATGGTGCAGGGCACGGTGATTGGCGTGGTCGGCACGCTGATCGGCGGCGTGCTCGGCGTGCTGGCGGCGCTCAATGTCAGCGCGGCAATCAAATGGCTGGAGGGCATGCTGGGCATCCAGTTCCTCAATGCCGAGGTGTATTTCATCGACTATCTGCCTTCGCAGGTACAGGTCGAGGACGTGGCGCTGGTATGTGGCGCCGCGTTGATCCTGAGTTTCCTTGCCACCCTTTACCCGGCCCGGCGTGCGGCGCGCACCCAGCCTGCGGAGGCTTTGCGTTATGAGTGACAAGTCCGTCCTGAGTTGCCGCAACCTGGGCAAGAGCTATGAGGAAGGCCCGCAGACGGTCGACGTGCTGACCAACGTGGCGCTGGAGCTGTTGCCCGGCGAGCGCGTGGCCATCGTCGGCTCCTCCGGCTCCGGCAAGAGCACCCTGCTGAACATGCTCGGCGGCCTGGATACCCCGAGCCAGGGCAGCGTATGGCTGGCTGGCGAAGAACTGTCTGCGCTCAACGAGAAAGCACGCGGTCTGTTGCGCAACCGCGCACTGGGCTTCGTCTACCAGTTCCATCACCTGTTGCCGGAGTTCACCGCGCTGGAGAACGTGTGCATGCCGCTGCTGATCGGCAAGACGCCGATTGCCGAGGCGCGTCAGCGTGCCACCGCACTGCTGGAGCGGGTCGGCCTGGGTCATCGGTTGAATCACAAGCCGGCCGAGCTCTCCGGTGGTGAGCGCCAGCGCGTGGCCATCGCCCGTGCCCTGGTCAACCGTCCGGCGCTGGTGCTGCTCGATGAGCCGACCGGCAACCTCGACCAGCACACTGCCCACGGTATCCAGGAGCTGATGCGCGAGCTCAGCGCCTCGTCGCAGACCGCCTTCCTGGTGGTGACTCACGACCTGCAGCTGGCTCAGCAGATGGATCGGGTGCTGCGTCTGGAAGACGGCAAGTTGGTGGCGGCCTAAACCATGTTCCGTCCTCTCGCGCTTTTCATCGGTACCCGCTACACCCGCGCCAAGCGGCGTAACCATTACATCTCGTTTATTTCGCTGACCTCGATGATCGGTCTCGGTCTCGGCGTGCTGGCGATGATCGTGGTGCTCTCGGTGATGAACGGCTTCCAGAAGGAAATGAGCTCGCGCATCCTCGGCATGGTGCCGCACGCTACCCTGAGCGCCGGCAAGGCGCTGGATGATTGGCAGGCCGTGGCCGCCACTGCGATGAAGCACCAGCAGGTGACTGGCGCCGCGCCTTTTGCCGAGCTGGAGGGAATGTTCTCCTACAAGGGCATCATGCAGCCGATCCAGATCAACGGCATCGATCCGCAGCAAGAGCAGAAGGTCTCGATCATCGGCCAGCACATGGTGCAGGGGCGTCTCGACGACCTGCGCGCCGGTGAGTTCGGCGTGGTGATCGGTGAAATCACCGCGCGGCGCTTCCGCCTTAATGTCGGCGACAAGCTGACCCTGATCGTGCCTGAGGTCAGCGGCGCCGCCGGTGGCATTACTCCACGCATGCAGCGCCTGAACGTGGTCGGCGTGTTCAAGGTCGGTGCCGAGCTGGACAGCAGCCTGGCGCTGATCAGCATTGCCGATGCCTCGGGCATCCAGCGCCTGGCGTCGAATCAGGTGCAGAGCGTGCGCATTGCCCTCAAGGATCTGTACCAGGCGCCGCAGGTATCGGCGGCCATCGCCGCCAAGCTGGGTGCCGGCTACAAGGCCAACGACTGGACTCACACCCAGGGCAGCCTGTTCAGTGCGATGAAGATGGAGAAGACCATGATCGGCCTGCTGTTGCTGCTGATCATCGCCGTCGCTGCCTTCAATATCATCGCCACGCTGATCATGGTGGTCGCCGACAAGCGCTCCGATATCGCCATCCTGCGCACCCTCGGTGCTACGCCCGGGCAGATCATGTGCACCTTCATGGTCCAGGGCACGGTGATCGGCAGCATCGGCACCCTGATCGGCGGCGTGCTGGGCGTGGTCGTCGCGCTTAACGTCAGCGGCTGGGTGGCCTGGCTGGAGCGGGTCAGCGGCGCGCATATCCTCAGTTCGGACGTGTACTTCATCAACAACCTGCCATCCGACC
Source organism: Pseudomonas sp. (assembly GCA_051646165.1). GTDB lineage: Bacteria > Pseudomonadota > Gammaproteobacteria > Pseudomonadales > Pseudomonadaceae > Aquipseudomonas. The sequence continues at coordinate 26,708 of JBOFCR010000178.1, forward strand.
TGCAGTGGCTGGACGTGCTGCTGATCTGCGGCGCGGCGCTGCTGATGAGCTTTGTCGCCACGCTCTACCCGGCCTGGCGTGCCTCCTGCACCCAGCCGGCGGAAGCGCTGCGCTACGACTGAGGCTCCACTGCAGCCAATACAAAAACGCCGCTTTTCAGCGGCGTTTTTTATTGGCTATGTCTCCCAATAGCGTGTTGCGCAGGCTAAAGCTGTAGGTTGGGTTGAGGAGCTACGCGACGAAGCCCAACGAGTCCTGCCCCTGACCTGTTGGGCTTCGCTGCGCTCAACGCCAACCTACAGGAATTGCCTGGCCTGCGGCCGATCCATGCCTGCCAAACCCCATACAACCCATGCTGGGTACATAGCCTTTTTATTGGGCCTGGCTCTGCCGGCGCAGGGCGCGCTTGCGCCAGTTGTGGCCGACCCACCAGCGCCAGTAGAGCATGGTCAGGCCGTAGGCCATGGCGCCACTGACCACTCCGGCGATCAGCGAGCCGAGCAGGAAGGGCTGCCAGACGCTGGCCAGTTCACCGCTGATCCACTCCCAGGTCAGGTGTTCCGGCAGCTCCATCGGCGGAATGCCCAGCACCCAGCTGCCGACCTTATAGGTGCAGTAGAACACCGGCGGCATGGTCAGCGGGTTGGTCAGCCAGACCAGGCCCACCGAGATCGGCATGTTGGCGCGCACCAGTACCGCCAGGCTGGCGGCGATCAGCATCTGCATCGGCAGGGGGATAAAGGCGGCGAACAGGCCCATGGCCATGGCGCGCGCCACCGAGTGGCGGTTGATGTGCCACAGGTTGGGGTCGTGCAGCAGGTTGCCGAGAAAGCGCAGCGACTTGTTGTGCCGGATGCTCTCCGGATCGGGCATGTAGCGTTTGAACAGGTGGCGCGGCATAAGGCTCTCGGCAGATCAAAGCGCCGCTATTATGCACGGATAGCCCGGCGCGACCAGACGTCGTGGCCTGAGCTCAGGACGAGCGCGGTGCAGGGGAAATTATGCGTACAGGGATGTTGGCGCTGGCGGCCGGCTTGGCCAGCCTTGCTTGGCTACCGGCCTTGCCACCCATGTGGCTGGTGCTGCTCCTGCTGCCGTTGGGGCTGATGCTGTTGCCTTATCGCAGCCACCCCGTGGCCTTTTTCCTGTTCGGCTTTGCCTGGGCGATCAGCTCGGCGCATTGGGCGCTGGCCGATCGCCTGCCGGTTGCCCTGGATGGCCAGACCTTGTGGTTGGAAGGGCGGGTCAGCGGATTGCCCGAACAGCGCGAAGGTGTGGTGCGCTTCCACTTGGAGCAGCCGACGGCGCGCCGCCAGAATTTGCCGCAGACCCTGCGCCTGGCCTGGTATGGCGGCCCGTCGTTGCAGGCTGGTGAGCGCTGGCGCCTGGCGGTGCGCCTCAAGCGCCCGCAGGGCCTGGTCAATCCCCAGGGCTTCGATTACGAGGCTTGGTTGCTGGCGCAACGCATCGGTGCCACTGGCACGGTCAAGCAGGGTGAGCGCCTGGCTGCTGCGGGTGGGCTCGGCGCTTGGCGCGATGATGTGCGCAGGCGCCTGTTAGGTGTCGAGGCCTGGGGGCGGCAGGGCGCCCTGGCTGCGTTGGTACTGGGTGATGATTCTGGGCTGAGCGTGGCGGACTGGCGCGTACTGCAGGCCACCGGCACCGTGCATCTATTGGTGATCTCCGGCCAGCATGTGGCCTTGCTGGCGGCCGTACTGTACGGGCTGATCGCCGGCCTGGCGCGCCTGGGGCTGTGGCCGCGAGCCTTACCCTGGCTGCCCTGGGCCTGCGGTCTGGCTTTCGCCGGCGCCCTGGGTTACGGCCTGTTGGCTGGCTTCGAGGTGCCGGTGCGGCGCGCCTGCGTGATGATCGCGGTGGTCCTGCTGTGGCGTCTGCGTTTTCGTCATCTGGGCGTCTGGCAACCCTTGCTGCTGGCCTGGATCGCGGTGCTGCTGGTCGAGCCGCTGGCCGTGCTGCAGGCGGGCTTCTGGTTGTCCTTTGGTGCGGTGGCGTTGCTGGCGCTGGTCTTCGCTGGACGTCTCGGTGCCTGGCCCTGGTGGGCTGTGTGGTGGCGCGCGCAGTGGACTCTGGCCCTTGGCTTGCTGCCGCTGTTTCTCGCCCTCGGCCTGCCGGTCAGCGCCAGCGGGCCGCTGGCCAATCTGCTGGCCGTGCCCTGGGTGAGTTTCCTGGTGGTGCCGCTGGCGTTGCTCGGTACCTTGCTGCTGCCGGTGCCCTGGCTGGGCGAGGCGCTGTTGTGGCTGGCGGGTGGCTTGCTGGAAGTGCTGTTCCAGTTGTTGGGCTGGTGTGCGGCACTGTTGCCGGCCTGGTTGCCGATGGGTTTGCCGAGCTGGGCCTGGTTGCTGGTAACGTCCGGTTGCCTGCTGTTGCTGCTGCCCGCCGGGGTGGCGGTGCGCGGTTTGGGCTTGGTCCTGTTGCTGCCGTTGTGGTTTACCGCGCCGCACTTGCCAGCCAGCGGTCAGGCCGAGGTCTGGCAGCTGGATGTCGGCCAGGGCCTGGCTGTGCTGGTGCGTACTCGGGAGCACGTGCTGCTGTACGACAGTGGCCCGCGCTATGGCGATTTTGACCTGGGCGAGCGGGTGGTGCTGCCTTCGTTGCGTCAGTTGGGTGTGTCGCGCATCGACACTTTGCTGCTCAGCCATGCCGACAACGATCACGCGGGTGGGGCGTTGGCGGTGCAGCGTGGCCTGCCAGTCGAGCAGGTGCTGAGTGGCGAAGCTGCTGTTTTGCCCATCGCCTTGCTGGCCCAGCCCTGTCTCGATGGCGCCAGCTGGACCTGGGATGGCGTGCGCTTCACCACCTGGCGCTGGGCGGCGGCGGGCGAGGGCAATCCGTCGTCCTGTGTGCTCAAGGTCGAGGCGCGTGGCGAGAGCCTGCTGCTCACCGGTGATATCGACCAGGCTACGGAGCAGGCGCTGCTGTTGGCCGGGCGCGAGCTGCGCGCCGACTGGCTGCAGATTCCCCATCACGGTAGTCGCAGTTCCTCCTCGGCGGCCTTTCTCGATGCGGTGGCACCGCGTGCGGCGCTGTTGTCACGCGGGCAGAACAATCCCTTCGGTCATCCGCATCCGCTGGTGATGCAGCGTTATGCCGGTCGCTCGATCCGGGTTTATGACAGTGTCGCCAACGGCGCCATTCGCATTCGCCTGGGCGCCCGCAAAAGCGCATATGGCTGGCGTGAGCAAGCCCGCTTCTGGCGGGAAAAATGAGAACCGGGGTGGTCTGTTAGGCGCCGGCCCTATGCTAGAGTGGCGCCACTTTTCCGAGGGGGATGCACAACCGTGTGGGAACTGGTCAAAGCTGGCGGCTGGATGATGCTGCCGATCATTCTGTGTTCCATCGCCGTCGTCGGCATCACTGCCGAACGCCTGTGGACGTTGCGCATCAGCCGGGTGTCGCCAGCGCATCTGCTCGGTCAGGTCTGGCGCCTGATCAAGGACAAACAACTGAACGGCCAGAAGCTCAAGGAGCTACGCGCCTCCTCGCCGCTGGGTGAAGTACTGGCCGCCGGCCTGGCCAACTCCAAGCATGGTCGCGAGATCATGAAGGAGTGCATCGAAGAGGCCGCCAGCCGGGTCATCCACGAGCTGGAACGCTACCTCAATGCCCTCGGTACCATCGCCGCCATGGCCCCGCTTCTGGGCCTGCTGGGCACCGTGTTCGGCATGATCGAGATCTTCAGCGGCTTCATGGACAACGGCATGGCCAATGCCCCGGTCCTCGCCAGCGGTATCGCCAAGGCCCTGGTGACCACCGCCGCAGGCCTGATCGTGGCGATTCCGGCGGTGTTCTTCCACCGCTACCTGCTGCGCCGTGTCGACGAGCTGGTGGTGGCCATGGAACAGGAAGCGATCAAACTGGTGGAAGTGGTGCAGGGCGACCGCGATGTCGACCTGGGTGACGTGCCGGCTCCAGTTGCCAAGGCGAGCAGCCGCAAAGAGGATAAGAAGGCGTGAAGTTCCGACGCAGGGCGGGCAACGTTGCCCGGGAAGAGGTGTTCCTCAACCTCACCTCGCTGATCGATGTGATCTTCGTGCTGTTGCTGTTCTTCGTGGTCACCACCACCTTCAGCCGCCCGACCCAGCTAAAGATCGAGCTGCCGGAAGCGGTGAGCGGCACGCCACCGCAGGAAACCGAGCTGAAGACCCTGGAGCTGAGCATTTCCGCCGATGGACAATACGTGCTCAACGGCCAGGCGCTGATCAAGAGTGATCTGACCACCCTGATCGGTGCGCTGGGGCAGGCCTCCGAAGGTGACAACAGCCTGCCGCTGACCATCAGCGCGGATGCCAAGACCACCCACCAGTCGGTGATCACTGCCATGGACGCGGCTGGCAAGCTGGGCTTTAGCCACCTGCGCATGACCACCGTCGAGGCCGAAGCGGCCAAGCCCTGATGGCGCTTTCCGACCGTCTGCTCGAGGCCTGGTATCGCGGCCACCCGGCCCTGTCCCTGCTGCGCCCGCTGGAGCTGTTGTACCGGCGGGTGGTGCAGGGCAAGCGCCAGGCCTTCCTGGCCGGGCAGGGCAGTATCTACCGCGCACCGGTACCGGTGCTGGTGGTGGGCAACATCACCGTCGGCGGTACCGGCAAGACCCCCCTGATTCTCTGGCTGATCGAACATTGCCGCAGCCGTGGCCTGCGCGTCGGTGTGGTCAGTCGTGGCTATGGCGCGCAGCCGCCGCAGTCGCCCTGGCGCGTGCGCAGTGAAGACAGCGCCGAGGTGGCCGGCGACGAGCCGCTGCTGATCGTGCAGCGTAGCGGCGTGCCGCTGGTGATCGACCCGCAGCGCGCGCGTGCCGTGCAGGCCCTGCTGGAGCAGGAACCGCTGGACCTGATCCTGTGTGACGACGGCCTGCAGCATTACCGCCTGGCCCGTGACCTGGAGCTGGTGCTGATCGACGCCGCTCGCGGCCTCGGCAATCGCCGCTGCCTGCCCGCCGGACCACTGCGCGAACCGGTCGAGCGCCTGCGGGAGGTGGATGCGGTGCTGTTCAACGGTGCCGCTGCCGATACTGCCGAAGGCTATGCCTTCCGCCTGCAGCCAAGCGCCTTGGTCAACCTGCGCAGTGGCGAGCGGGTGGCGCTGGCGCATTTCCCGGTTGGCCAGCAGCTGCATGCGGTGGCCGGCATCGGTAACCCGCAACGTTTCTTCAATACCCTCGAGGCGCTAAACTGGCGGCCGATTACGCATCCTTTTGCTGACCACGCCACTTTCAGCCCCGCAGCGCTGACCTTCAGCCCTGAGCTGCCCTTGGTGATGACCGAGAAGGATGCGGTGAAATGCCGGGCCTTTGCCGCCGATCACTGGTGGTACCTGGCGGTGGATGCAGTGCCTTCGCCTGCCTTCGTCGCCTGGCTGGATGGCGAACTGACCCGCGTGCTTGCCGAAAAACGCTGAACCCAGTCGTTTTTCGCCGTTTCCCACCTCATCCAAGGACCTCCCCATGGATACCAAACTGCTCGACATCCTCGCTTGCCCGGTCTGCAAGGGCCCGCTGCAGCTTTCCGAAGACAAGTCCGAGCTGATCAGCAAGGGCGCCGGCCTGGCCTACCCGATCCGCGACGGCATCCCGGTGATGCTGGAGAGCGAGGCGCGCACCCTCAACGTCGATGAGCGCTTGGACAAGTAAATGACCGCTACCTTCACCGTCGTCATCCCGGCCCGTTTCGCCTCCAGTCGCTTGCCCGGCAAGCCGCTGCAGGATATCGCCGGCAAGCCCATGGTCCAGCACGTCTGGGAGCAGGCGAAGAAGAGCAGTGCCGCTCGCGTGGTCGTAGCCACCGACGATGCGCGCATCCTCGAGGCCTGCCAGGGCTTCGGCGCCGAAGTGCTGCTGACCCGCCCCGAGCACAACTCCGGCACCGACCGTCTGGCCGAAGTAGCCACCCAGCTCGGCCTGGCCAACGACGCCATCGTGGTCAACGTGCAGGGCGACGAGCCACTGATTCCGCCGAGCATCATCGACCAGGTGGCAGCCAACCTGGCAGCCAATCCGCAGGCTGGCATCGCCACCCTGGCCGAGCCGATCGACGATGTGCAGGCGCTGTTCAATCCCAACGTGGTCAAGGTGGTCAGCGACAAGGCCGGCCTGGCCCTGACTTTCAGCCGTGCACCGCTGGCCTGGGCTCGCGATGCCTTCGCCAAGAGCCGTGACGTGCTGCCGGAAGGTGTGCCGTATCGCCGCCATATCGGCATCTATGCCTACCGCGCCGGCTTCCTGCATGACTTCGTGGCCTGGGGACCGTGCTGGCTGGAAGATACCGAGTGCCTGGAGCAGCTGCGTGCGCTCTGGCACGGCGTGCGCATCCACGTCGCCGATGCGCTGGAAGCACCGGCAGCCGGTGTCGATACCCCGGAAGATCTGGAGCGGGTCCGTCGCCTGCTGGGGGCCTGATGAAGGTTCTGTTCGTCTGCCTGGGCAACATCTGCCGCTCGCCCACCGCCGAGGGGGTGTTCCGCCAGCGTCTGCAGGCGGCCGGCCTGGCCGAGCAGGTGCAGGTGGATTCCGCCGGCACCGGCGACTGGCATGTGGGCAAGGCGCCGGACCAGCGTACCCGGCTTGCCGCCCAGCGCCGCGGCTATGACCTGGCGCCGCTGCGTGCGCGCCAGGTGGCGGTCGAGGACTTTCAGCGCTTCGACCTGATCCTGGCGATGGACCAGAGCAATCTCGCCCACCTCAAGGCGCTGCGTCCCGGCAGTGCGGTGGCGGAGCTGGACCTGTTCCTGCGCCGCTACCAGCTGGCGCTGGATGAAGTGCCGGACCCCTACTATGGCGGTGAGGATGGCTTCGAGCAGGTGCTCGACCTGATCGAGCAGGCCAGCGATGCGCTGCTTGCCGAGATCCGGGGGCGCCTGTGAGCCTGCAGCTGCAAGAGTCGGTTTCCCTCAAGCCGTTCAACAGTTTCGGCATCGACGTGACGGCGCGCTGGTTCGCCGAGGCGAAAAGCGACGCCGAGGTGCGCGAGGCCCTGGCCCTGGCCGAGCAGCGGGGCTTGCAGCTGCTGCCGATTGGTGGCGGCAGCAATCTGCTGCTGACCGGCGCTGTCGAGGCTCTGGTGCTGCGCATGGCCAGCCGTGGCTTGCGCATTCTCAGCGACGATGGCGCGCGGGTGCTGGTCGAGGCCGAAGCGGGGGAGCCCTGGCATCCCTTCGTGCAGTGGAGTCTGCAGCAGGGGCTGGCGGGGCTGGAGAACCTCAGCCTGATTCCCGGCACGGTCGGCGCCGCGCCGATGCAGAACATCGGCGCCTATGGCGTCGAGATCAAGGATGTGTTCGCCGGGCTGACGGCGCTGGATCGCCAGAGCGGTGAACTGCGCGAATTCGACCTGGAGCAGTGCGCCTTCGCCTACCGCGACAGTCTGTTCAAGCAGCAGGCCGGGCGCTGGCTGATCCTGCGTGTGCGCTTCGCCCTCAGTCGTCAGGCGCACCTGCATCTGGACTACGGCCCGGTGCGCCAGCGCCTGCAGGCCGAAGGCATCGACATACCGACGCCGAGTGATGTCAGTCGGGCGATCTGCGCTATCCGCAGCGAGAAGTTGCCGGATCCGGCCGAGCTGGGCAATGCCGGCAGCTTCTTCAAGAATCCGCTGGTGCCGGTCGAGTTGGCCGAGCGTATCCGTGGCGAGCATGCCGATCTGGTCAGTTACCCGGCGGGCGAGGGGCTGGCCAAGCTGGCGGCTGGTTGGTTGATCGAGCGGGCAGGGTGGAAGGGTTTTCGCGAGGGCGATGCCGGCGTGCATCGGCTGCAGGCCCTGGTTCTGGTCAACTATGGCGCGGCCACTGGCGCTCAGTTGCTGGCGCTGGCGCTGCGCATCCAGGCGGATGTCGTCGCGCGCTTCGGTGTGCATCTGGAGATCGAGCCGAACGTGCTCTGAGATCGGTAATTACCGAATCCTGATAGCCATTCGTTATTGTTCGAGACGCAATAAAAAAGGGGATGCCAGTGGCATCCCCTTTTTATTACCGCCTCAGTTTCAGGCTTGCGGTTTGACCTCTTCCGCATCCTGTTGCTGAGCGACTTCCTCGGCCGGCGCTACGGAGTCTTGCTCTGCCGCAGGTTCAGCTTCGACGGCTGCCGGGGCAGCTGCGCTGTACTCGACCTCGGTGGCTTGCGGCGCGGCTTCAACAGCTGGCGCTTCGGCTACGACAGGCTCGTCGACTACGACCGGAGCCACTTCAGCTTCTGCCACAACCGCGACAGGTGCTGCGGCTGCCAGGCGCTCGGCTTCGCGCTGACGACGGCGCACTTCGCGCGGATCGTTCGGCGCACGGCCACCGCTGACAACCGGGGTGGCAGCTTCGACAGCTGCTTCTTCGGCGACAACCGGTGCAGCTTCTTCGACGGTAACACTGACCGGTGCGGCTTCAACCACCACCGGAGCGGCTTCGACTACGGCGACTTCTACCACGGCGACTTCTACCGGAGCTTCGGTCTGTGCCGGAGCTTCGACAACCACGGCTGGCGCTTCGACTGCTACGGCAGCCTCGACGACGACTTCGGCGGCTTCGTTGCGGCTCTCGACGGCAGGGGCTGCGGTCACGACCTCGCTTGCTTGCTCGCCGGGCTGCTCGCTTGCTGGGCTTTCGCCTTCGCTGGCCAGTACGCTGCTGGCAACAGCAGCGGTCACGACTGTAGCGGCTTCACTGCCTTCTTCGGCACCTTCTTCGCTACCTTCGATCAGGTTACCGTCGGCATCGCGCTGGCGCTCGCGGCGGTTGCTGCGGCGCCGCTGGCCACGGGAGCGACGACGCGGACGATCGCCGCCTTCACCACCTTCCTGGCCATCATCTGCATCCAGCTGCTCGCCGTTTTCCAGTACTTCTTCTTCGGCTACGGCAGCGGCCTGTTCGGCACGCGGCTGACGCTCTTCACGTGGCGGGCGCGGTTGGCGCTCTTCGCGTGGCTTGCGCTCGGCGCGCTCTTCGTTGCGTGGCTGCTCGCTACGGACTTCGTCAGTGGCATTGGCATTGGCGTCCAGCGGCTCGCGCAGTTCGCGTGGGCGGCGCTCTTCGCGCGGCTCGCGGGCTTCGCGTGGCTGGCGCTCGCGACGTGGCTCCTGGCCTTCGCGGGCTTCACGAGGCTCGCGGGCTTCGCGCGGTTGACGCTCTTCACGCGGCTCGCGTGGTTCACGCACTTCGCGTGGTTGGCGTTCTTCGGGAGGCTCACGCGGTTCACGGGCTTCGCGCGGCTGGCGCTCTTCACGCGGCTTGCGCTCTTCGTCACGGCTGCCACGGCTGCCGCCACGGTTGCCATCACGACGGTTTTGCGGACGGCCACCACGGCGCTCTTCGCTACGCGGCTTGCGCTCGGCAGGCTTCTCGATGACGACCGGAGCGGTTTCTTCCTTGCTGGCGAACAGGCTGACCAGCGACTTGACCAGGCCCTTGAACAGGCTTGGCTCGGCAGTCGGCACGCTCGGGGTGAGCGGGGCGGCCGGGGTCGGTGCGGCAGTACGTTGCGGAGTGGTTTTCAGCGCGGCTTCCTGGCGTACCAGGGTGCGGGTCGCGGCTGCCGGCTGGGCGTCTTCGACTTCGGCCGGGGTCATTTCGTAGCTGGGTTGGCCGGTCAGCACTTCCGGGCTGTCATCGCGCAGACGCTGCACTTCGAAGTGCGGGGTCTCCAGATGATCGGTCGGCAGGATGATGATGCGTGCGCGGGTGCGCAGCTCGATCTTGGTGATGCTGTTGCGCTTCTCGTTGAGCAGGAAGGCGGCAACCGGAATCGGCACCTGGGCGCGGACTTCGGCGGTGCGGTCTTTCAGGGCTTCTTCTTCGATCAGGCGCAGGATCGCCAGCGACAGCGATTCAACGTCGCGGATGATGCCTTGGCCGTTGCAGCGCGGGCAGACGATGCCGCTGGTCTCGCCCAGGGACGGACGCAGGCGCTGACGGGACATTTCCAGCAGGCCGAAGCGCGAGATGCGGCCGACCTGAACGCGGGCGCGGTCGGCTTCCAGGGCTTCGCGGACTTTCTCTTCCACGGCGCGCTGGTTCTTGGCTGGAGTCATGTCGATGAAGTCGATCACGATCAGGCCGCCGATGTCGCGCAGGCGCAGCTGGCGAGCGATCTCTTCGGCCGCTTCCAGGTTGGTCTGCAGGGCGGTTTCTTCGATGTCGCCGCCTTTGGTCGCACGCGCCGAGTTGATGTCGATGGACACCAGGGCTTCGGTCGGATCGATCACGATGGAGCCGCCGGACGGCAGCTTCACTTCGCGCTGGAAGGCGGTTTCGATCTGGCTTTCGATCTGGAAGCGGTTGAACAGCGGCACGCTGTCTTCGTACAGCTTGATCTTGCTGGCGTACTGCGGCATGACCTGCTGGATGAAGGACAGGGCTTCTTCCTGGGCTTCGACGCTGTCGACCAGTACTTCGCCGATGTCCTGGCGCAGGTAGTCGCGGATGGCGCGGATGATGACGTTGGATTCCTGATAAATCAGGAACGGTGCGGCGCGATCCTTGGAGGCATCCTTGATCGCGGTCCACAGCTGTACCAGGTAATCGAGGTCGAGCTGCAGTTCGTCACTGGAGCGGCCGAGGCCGGCGGTGCGCACGATCAGGCCCATGTCGCCCGGGGCGTTGAGGCCATTCAGCGCTTCGCGCAGTTCGTTGCGCTCTTCGCCTTCGATGCGACGGGAGATGCCACCGGCACGCGGGTTGTTCGGCATCAGTACCAGGTAGCGGCCGGCGAGGCTGATGAAGGTGGTCAGGGCGGCGCCCTTGTTGCCACGCTCTTCTTTCTCGACCTGGACGATGACTTCCTGGCCTTCCTTGAGTACTTCCTTGATGTTCACGCGGCCGCCTTCGGGCGACTTGCTGAAGTATTCGCGGGAGATTTCTTTCAGCGGCAGGAAGCCGTGGCGCTCGGCGCCGAAGTCGACGAAAGCGGCTTCGAGGCTCGGCTCGACGCGGGTGATGCGTCCTTTATAGATGTTGGCCTTTTTCTGCTCGCGAGCACCGGACTCGATGTCCAGGTCGTAGAGTTTCTGGCCATCTACCAGGGCGACACGCAACTCTTCGGGCTGAGTTGCGTTGATTAGCATTCTTTTCATGTTGTACCAATGGTTTCCGGTGCTGCCGGAAACGGCGGTTGGCACACACGACTCTCACGGTCGGTGTCAGGGCGCGCCAGGAATGGGCGTAAATCATTCCAGTGTCTAGCAACCTTTGGCCAACGGGGCCTGGGTCGCGACGAC
>JBOFCR010000196.1:0-62786 GCA_051646165.1 Pseudomonas sp.
GAATTCAAGGAGCGCCATGCGCCTGATCAACCGACACCCGGACCGCGGCGGCCGCCTGCTGCTGATCCTGCTGCCGTTCGCCCTGTTGCTGTTCGCCTACTTCCTGGGCTCGGCGGCGCGGCTGACGGAGAACCCCAACGACAAGCTGTTGCCCAGCGCCAGCCAGATGGCCGACGCCATCGACCGCCTGGCCTTCACCGAAGACAAGCGCAGCGGCAATTACCTGTTCTGGGAAGACAGCGCGGCCAGCCTCAAGCGCCTCGGCATGGGCATCGGCATCGCCGCCCTGGTCGGCCTGTGCCTGGGCATCGCGGCGGGCATCCTGCCGCTGTTCCGCGCACCGCTGTCGCCGCTGCTGACCGTGCTGTCGATGGTGCCGCCGCTGGCGATCCTGCCGATCCTGTTCATCGTCTTCGGCCTCGGTGAACTGTCCAAGGTGATGCTGATCGTGATCGGCATTACCCCGGTGCTGGCCCGTGATCTGGAGCAGCGCGCCCGTGAGATCCCCAGCGAGATCCTGATCAAGGCACAAACCCTCGGTGCCAGCACCTGGACCCTGATCCTGCGCGTGGTGCTGCCGCAACTGCTGCCGCGCCTGCTGATCGCCCTGCGCCTGGTGCTCGGCTCGGCATGGCTGTTCCTTATCGCCGCCGAAGCCATCGCCTCCACCGACGGCCTTGGCTACCGCATCTTCCTCGTGCGTCGCTACATGGCGATGGACGTGATTCTGCCGTACGTGGTGTGGATCACCCTGCTCGCCTGGCTGATGGACCTAGGCCTGCGCCAGCTCACCCGCCTGTGCTTCCCCTGGTATGAGGGAGCGAAAGCATGAGCGCCTTCATCGAAGTGAAAAACGTGTGGCAGGAGTATGGCGATCAGGTTGTTCTGGAACGCCTCAACCTGAGCATCAACGAAGGCGAGTTCTGCACCCTGGTCGGCGCCTCCGGCTGCGGCAAGTCGACTTTCCTGCGCCTGCTGCTGGGCCAGGAGCGCGCCAGCCGTGGCGAGATCCTGCTCGGTGGCCAGCCGCTGGCCGGCGAGCCGGACAGCAGCCGTGGCGTGGTGTTCCAGCGCTACTCGGTGTTCCCGCACCTGTCCGTGCTGGATAACGTCGCCATCGGCCTGGAGCTGCCGCGCTCACCGCTGCTCGGCCGCCTGTTCGGCGCCGCCAAGCGCGACGCCCGTGCCCAGGCCGAAGTGATCCTGAAGAAAGTCGGCCTCGGCCACGCCCTGGACAAGTACCCGAGCCAGCTCTCCGGCGGTATGCAACAGCGCCTGGCCATCGCCCAGGCGCTGATCATGAAGCCGCGCGTGCTGCTGCTCGACGAACCGTTCGGCGCGCTGGACCCAGGCATCCGCAAGGACATGCACGCCCTGCTGCTGGAGCTGTGGCACGAGACCAGGCTGACCGTGTTCATGGTCACCCATGACCTGAGCGAGGGCTTCAGCCTCGGCACCCGCCTGCTGGTGTTCGACAAGACCCGCATCGACCCGCACGCGCCGAACGCCTTCGGCGCGCGCATCACCTATGACATCCCCCTGAACAGCGACCGCCGCGCCACCCGCGCCGCCGTCGAGGCGCTACCGGCGCATGTCACCGGCACCCTGCAACCGGCCCTGTAAGGAGCAACCATGACCGCATCCCTGACCCTGCTTCCGACCCTGTACGAAGAACTCGTACCCGGCGGCGGCCACACCTCCTTCGTCCTCAAGCGCGGCCAGCTGCTGCGCATCACCGACCTCGAAGGCGACGCCAACGTCAGCCTGCTGCTGCTTTCCGCCGCCGAGAAAAGCGAGCGCCTCAACCTGCCGGACACCCTCAAGTGCCAGCACACCGCCAAGCTCACCGCCGGCCACTGCCTGTACTCGGATATGGGCCGCGTGCTCGCCGCCATCACCGCCGACACCTGCGGCTGGCACGACAGCTTCGGCGGCGTGCTCAACGCCGAAGAGGTCACCGAAAAGTACGGCACCGGCCGCTATCAGGAACTGCGTAACGGCTACTTCCGCAACGGCGTGGACAACCTGCTGGTGGAAATGGGCAAGTGGAACCTGAACATCCAGGACCTGCTGATGGCGCTCAACCTGTTCAGCAAGGTCAGCGTCGATGGCGACGGCCGCTTCCACTTCGAGCCGGGCAACTCCAGGGCTGGCGACTACATCGAGCTGTACGCGCCGATGGACACCCTGGTGGTGCTCACCGCCCTGCAGCACCCGCTGGACCCCAACCCGCAGTACGCGCCCAAGCCGGTGCAGCTGAGCTGGAGCAAGGTCGAGAGCGACGGCATCAGCGTGCTCTGCCGCACCTCGCGCCCGGAAAACGGCCGCGGCTTCCACAACACCGAACGCCTGTATATCTGAGGACGCCGACATGAGCCTTACCGCCAGCGACAAGCATGCTGCCACCGCCGTCTACCGCCACGAGATCCCGGCCGGTGAGCCGTTCCTCTGCGAAGTCAAAGCCGGGCAGACCGTGCGCCTGCTCGACCTCGAAGGCAACCAGGCGGTCGACACGCTGTTCTTCAGCGCGAAGAACCCGCGCGAGCGCTACGACCCGCAACGCACCCTGCGCAAACAGAACAGTGTGTACCTGACCACCGGCACCGTCCTCTGGTCCAACCTGGGCAACCCACTGCTGACCATCAGCGCCGACACCTGCGGCCGCCACGACACCCTCGGCGGTGCCTGCGCGCAGGAGAGCAACACGGTCCGCTACGCCCTCGACAAGCGCTACATGCACAGCTGCCGCGACAACTTCCTGCGCGCCAGCCTGCACGACGGCCGCCTGGAGAAGCGCGACATCGGCGCCAACATCAACTTCTTTATGAACGTGCCCGTCACCCCGGAAGGCGGCCTGACCTTCGAGGACGGCATCTCCGCACCGGGCAAATACGTCGAGCTGGTCGCACACATGGACGTCATCGTGCTGATCTCCAACTGTCCGCAACTGAACAACCCGTGCAACGGCTGGAACCCGACCCCGGCCGAGGTGCTGGTATGGGACTGATCAGCGCCAACCTGCGCCTGTGGCTGTACCGGCTGTGCCAGAGCCGCTCGGGCCAGTGCCTGGAGCAGAAGCCCACGCCCACCGAGAAACCCCAGGCTCCAACCCGCTGGTAGCAAAACCGATTTCCCACCCCGGACGACCGTGGTGCAGACCGAATAGCGGCGGGACGGCCCGCCAACCCTTTCGAGGGCAAGCAGATGTTCGACAAACTCCTGATCGCCAACCGCGGCGCCATCGCCTGCCGCATCCTGCGCACCCTGCGCCAGCTCGACGTACAGGGCGTGGCCGTGTACTCCGAGGCCGACGCCGCCAGCCTGCATATCCAGCAGGCCGATGAAGCTTTCAGCCTCGGCGAAGGCCCGGCCTCCAATACCTATCTGGTGGTCGACAAGATCCTCGCCGTGGCCAAACAGACCGGCGCCAAAGCCATCCACCCCGGCTACGGCTTCCTCTCCGAGAACGCCGCCTTCGCCGAGGCCTGCGAAGCGGCCGGCATCGCCTTTGTCGGCCCGACCCCGGAGCAGCTGCGCGTATTCGGCCTCAAGCACACCGCCCGCGCGCTGGCCAAACAGCACGGCGTGCCGATGCTGGAAGGCACCGAGTTGCTGGAAAACCTCAACGCCGCACTCAAGGCCGGTGAGGAAGTCGGCTACCCGGTGATGCTGAAAAGCACCGCCGGCGGTGGTGGCATCGGCATGCGCGTATGCCGCAGCGCGGAAGAGCTGAGTGACGCCTTCGAGGCGGTCAAACGCCTGGGGCAGAACAACTTCAGCGACAGCGGCGTGTTTATTGAGAAGTACATCCAGCGCGCCCGTCATCTGGAAGTGCAGGTGTTTGGCGACGGCCAGGGCGCAGTGCTGGCCCTCGGCGTACGCGACTGTTCGGTGCAGCGCCGTAACCAGAAGGTGCTGGAAGAAACCCCCGCACCGAACCTGCCGGCCGGCATGGCCGATGAACTGTGCGCGGCAGCGATCAAACTGGCCAAGGCGGTCAGCTACCGCAGCGCCGGCACCGTGGAGTTCGTCTACGACAGCGAGGCCGAGCGCTTCTACTTCCTCGAAGTGAACACCCGCCTGCAGGTCGAGCACGGCGTCACCGAACAGGTGTGGGGCGTCGACCTGGTGCGCTGGATGATCGAGCTGGCGGCCGGCGACCTGGCCCCGCTGAACGAGCTGGCGAAAGGATTGAAAGCCAGCGGCCACGCCATTCAGGCGCGCCTGTACGCCGAAGATCCGGGCCGCGACTTCCAGCCGAGCCCCGGCCTGCTCACCGCCGTGGACTTCCCCAAAGCCGACGGCAAGGCCCTGCGCATCGACACCTGGGTCGAAGCCGGCTGCGAGATTCCGCCCTACTTCGATCCGATGATCGCCAAGGTCATCACCTGGCAGCCGACCCGTGCCGAGGCCAGCGCCGCGCTCAGCCAGGCGCTGGCCGATACCCTGCTGTACGGCGTGGAAACCAACAGCCAGTACCTGCGGCAGATCCTGGCCGATAAGCCGTTTGCCAGCGGCTCGCCCTGGACCCGCTGCCTGGAAGGCCTGACCTACCAGGCGCACAGCTTCGAGGTGCTCTCCGCCGGCACCCAGACCACCGTGCAGGACTTCCCCGGCCGCCTCGGCTACTGGGCCGTCGGCGTGCCGCCATCCGGGCCGATGGACGACCGCGCCCTGCGCCTGGGCAACCGCCTGCTGGGTAATGACGAAGGCGCCGCCGGCCTGGAAATCACCATGAGCGGCCCGCTGCTGCGCTTCAACACCGATGCGGTGGTGGCGGTGACCGGCGCGCAAATCCCGCTGAGCGTGGACGGCGTGGCGCAACCGCTGAACACCGCGCTGCTGATCGAGGCCGGCAGCACCCTGAGCCTCGGCACCATCGCCGGTAGCGGCGCGCGCTCGTACCTGTGCCTGCGCGGCGGCCTGCAGGTGCCCGAGTACCTGGGCAGCAAAAGCACCTTCACCCTCGGCCAGTTCGGCGGCCACGGCGGCCGCGCCCTGCGTGCCGGCGACGTGCTGCACATTCCACCTCTCGGCGATACGAGCAACGGCGCGCAGCTGCCCGACGCGCTGTGCACCGCCCTGCCCGCCGTCCGCGAAATCCGCGTGATCTACGGCCCGCACGGCGCGCCGGAATACTTCACCCCGGCCTATATCGACACTTTTCTCGCCACCGACTGGGAAGTGCACTTCAACTCCAGCCGCACCGGCGTGCGCCTGATCGGCCCGAAACCGGAGTGGGTGCGCGACAGCGGCGGCGAAGCCGGCCTGCACCCGTCGAATATCCACGACAACCCCTATGCCATCGGCGCGGTGGACTTCACCGGCGACATGCCGGTGATCCTCGGCCCGGACGGCCCGAGCCTGGGCGGCTTCGTCTGCCCGGTGACGATCATCGAGGCCGACCTGTGGCAGCTCGGCCAGCTCAAGGCCGGCGACAAACTGCGCTTCGTGCCGGTCAACATCGACACCGCGCGCCAGCTGGCCAGGGCGCGCAAGGCCGAAGTCGCCGGGCTCGAAGCCGTCGCGGTGAACTGGAAGCCGATCCCGCTGGAGCCACCGGTGATCCTCGACATCGGCAGCCAGGACAAGCGCCTGGTCGCCCGTCTCTCCGGCGACACCCACCTGTTGCTGGAGATCGGCCAGGCCGAGCTGGACCTGGTGCTGCGCTTCCGCGGCCACGCGCTGATGCAGGCGCTGGAAGCCAAGAGCCTCAATGGCGTGATCGACCTGACCCCGGGCATCCGCTCGCTGCAGGTCCACTACCAGCCGGAAACCCTGTCGCTGGCCAACCTGCTGGCGGTGGTGATCGGCGAGTGGGACGCGGTGTGCAACGCCCAGGACCTCAAGGTGCCGTCGCGCATCGTGCATCTGCCGCTGTCCTGGGACGATCCGGCCTGCCAGCTGGCCATCGACAAGTACATGACCACGGTGCGCAAGGATGCGCCCTGGTGCCCGAGCAACCTGGAGTTCATTCGCCGCATCAACGACCTGCCCAATCTCGACGAGGTGTACCGCACCGTATTCGACGCCAGCTACCTGGTGATGGGCCTGGGCGACGTCTACCTCGGCGCGCCGGTGGCCACGCCGCTGGACCCGCGCCACCGCCTGGTCACCACCAAGTACAACCCGGCGCGCACCTGGACCGCCGAGAACTCGGTGGGCATCGGCGGCGCTTACATGTGCGTGTACGGCATGGAAGGCCCCGGCGGCTATCAGTTCGTCGGCCGCACCCTGCAGATGTGGAACCGCTACCGCGAAGTCGCCGCTTTCCACGGCAAGCCCTGGTTGCTGCGCTTCTTCGACCAGATCCGCTTCTACCCGGTGGGTGCCGAAGAGCTGCTGCAGATCCGCCGCGACTTCCCCCTCGGTCGCTATGAACTGCGCATCGAGGACAGCGAACTGGCCCTGGCCGACTACCAGGACTTCCTCACCGAAGAAGCCGAGGGCATCGACGCTTTCCGCAGCCAGCAACGCGCCGCCTTCGACGCCGAACGCCAGCGCTGGATTGCCTCCGGCCAGGCCCATTACGAGAGCGAGGAAATGGTCGCCGAACTGGGTGACGACGCGCCGCTCACGGCCGGCCAGCACAGCATCGACAGCCACATCGCCGGCAACCTCTGGCAGGTACAGGTCGAGGAAGGCAGCGCGGTGAAGGCCGGCGATGTGCTGGTGATTCTCGAGTCGATGAAGATGGAAATCCCCCTCACCGCCCCGCGCGACGGCGTGGTGCGCGAAGTCCGCGTGCAACCCGGCTCGCCGGTGCGTGCCGGGCAGCGCGTGGTGGTGCTGGAAGAAGCCTGAAGCTGACCCGAGGGGTGGATGGAAAACGCCATCCACCCGACGAACTCTCACCGCTTGCTGGGTCGCGCTTTACCGACCCACCAAGCGGACTCGCAATAAACGAGGAAGCCTGACATGAGCCACGAATTCGACCTGCGCCTCGGCGCGCTGAAAGCCGCCTACACAGACGGCAGCCTGACCCCGCGCCAGCTGATCCTCGCCCTGCACGAGCAGGCCGCCGCGCTGAACCCCGAGTTCAAGCTGTTTATCCACCTGCTCAGCGTGGCCGAACTGGAGCCCTACCTGGCTGCGCTGGACGGCAAATCGCCGGCCGAGCTGCCGCTGTTCGGAGTACCGTTCGCGATCAAGGACAACATCGACCTGGCCGGTATTCCCACCACTGCCGCCTGCCCGGCCTTCGCCTATGTGCCCGAGACCAGTGCCACGCTGGTCGCCCAGCTGATCGCCCTCGGCGCCGTGCCGCTGGGCAAGACCAACCTCGACCAGTTCGCCACCGGCCTTAACGGCACCCGCTCGCCCTATGGCGAATGCCGCAACAGCGTGCACCCGGATTACCCGTCCGGCGGCTCCAGCGCCGGTTCCTCGCTGGCCGTGGCCCTCGGCGTAGCCAGCTTCGCCCTCGGTACCGATACCGCCGGCAGCGGCCGCGTACCGGCAGCGCTGAACAACCTGGTCGGCCTCAAGGCGACCAAGGGCCTGGTCTCCACCGCTGGCGTGGTGCCCGCCTGCCGCACCCTGGACTGCGTGACCTACTTCACCGCCACCGCCGCCGAGGCCAGCCAGTTACTGGCACTGACCGCCAAGCTGGATGCGCGCGACGAATACAGCCGCACCAACCCGCTGTGGAACGACGCCAGCGCCTTCGGCAAACCGCGCGCGGGCTTCCGCTTCGGCGTGCCGGCGCAGCTGGAGTTTCTCGGCTGCACAGAAAGCCCGGCACTGTTCGCGCAAACCATCGAACAGCTCAAGGCCCTTGGCGGCGAAGCGGTGGAGATCGACTTCGCGCCCTTTCTCGAAGCCGCGCGCCTGCTCTATGAAGGCCCCTGGGTCGCCGAGCGCTACAGCGTCGCCGGCGCACTGATC
This sequence comes from Pseudomonas sp., assembly GCA_051646165.1. Lineage (GTDB taxonomy): Bacteria > Pseudomonadota > Gammaproteobacteria > Pseudomonadales > Pseudomonadaceae > Aquipseudomonas. The sequence continues at coordinate 7,888 of JBOFCR010000196.1, forward strand.
GAACAGCAGCCGGATGCCGTGCTGCCGGTGATCAAGGCCGTGCTGGAAAAAGCGCCCAGCGTCAGCGGCGTCGACACCTTCCGCGCCCAGTACCGCCTGCAGGCGCTCAAGGCCATCTGCGACCGCATCCTCGCCGAGGTCGACTGCATCCTCACCCCGGCCTACCCGCGCCCGGTGACCCTGGACGAGCTGCACGCCGAACCGGTCAAGCGCAACTCGGACCTGGGCTATTACACCAACTTCATGAACATGCTCGACTACGCGGCCGTGGCGGTGCCAGCCGGCTTCATGGGCAACGGCCTGCCGTGGGGCGTGACCCTGTTCGGCCGCGCCTTCACCGACCAGTACCTGCTGAGCCTGGCCGACGGCCTGCAGCGCCGGCACGGCCTGCCTCTGGCCGGTGAGCGCGCGCTGGATGCGCCGGCCCCGGCCACCGTCGCCCGCAACGACCGCGCCCGCGTGGTGGTGTGCGGCGCGCACCTCGACGGCCTGCCGCTCAACTGGCAGCTCAGGCAGCGTGGCGGCCGCCTGCTGCAGGCCACCCGGAGCTCGCCGGATTACCAGCTGTACGCCCTGGCCGGCGGCCCGCCCTTCCGCCCGGGCATGGTCCGGGTTGCCGAAGGTGGCGTGGCCATCGCGGTGGAAGTCTGGGAGCTGCCGAGCGCCGAGCTGGGCTCGTTTCTCACCGGCATCCCCGCACCGCTGGGTCTGGGTAAAGTGCAACTGGCCGACGGCAGCTGGGAAACCGGTTTCATCTGCGAGCCGTATGGTCTGGCCGGTGCCGTCGACATCACCCACTTCGGCGGCTGGAAGGCCTATATGCAGAGCAAGGGCTGAGGCATCACCTGGCGCCTACGGAGCCACTGCGCGCTGATAGCTGAGGATGCGCCCCTTGAACGGCGCATCCGGGTCATCCAGATCGTTGTACCGGTCGGCCTGCTGCAGGTAGCCATGGCTAAGCATCTCGCGGCTGAAGCGCGCACTGTTGCCGCGCCCGGGGTCAACAATCAGCACCTCGGCTGCCGCCTTGCTGTGGCGGTCGATAAAGCCGGCGAGCAGGCCCGGATGGTCGCGCTCGTAGAGCAGGTCGCTGCCGATGATCAGGTCGAACAGACCGAGTTCGAGGTAGGCCTCGGCCCAGTCGCAATCCTGGTAATCGATCGGTTGAAGCTCATTCAGCGTGGCGTTGCGCAGGAGGAACTCGCCAGCCAGCGGGTGATGGTCGCTGGCAGTGATATCAGCACCCTGGCGCTGCAGCACCAGGCTGCTCAGGCCCAGGCCGCAGCCCAGTTCGAGAATGCGCAGGCCTTCGGTGGGGAAGCGGCTCATGGTCTGCGCCAGCACCTCACCGGATGGCCACAACTGGCCGAACAGCGACCAGGTAGCCGAGGAAATTCCTGCCCGCTCAGCCAGGCCATCGCGGTCGGCGAACTGCTGTTTGTCGCGCAGGGAGCACAGGTGGAAATCCTCGGCACCGATGCTGAGGGTGGAATACTTGATGCGATAACCCGGCATGGCGACGCTCGGCTTGCTGCGTGAACGTCGCATGGCGGCGACAAGTCCGGGACAGATCAGCAAGGGGCAGCGCGGGCGCGCGGCAGGTCACCGAGGGGTACCTCATGCCTGCACGGTATGCCCTTCTTGCACTGGCGGGCAAGGTACTTGATCGGCAATCGCATACGGCCAGCCGACTGGCAGGCGCGGCGTCGCAGGTTTAGAGTGCCGGAACTCAGGGAGTCGCCCCGCTGTAGGCGGGGCACAATGTGCGCAAGGACATGGCATGCCACCACTCACCCGCGACCAGGCCCAGCACCGGGCCGACGATATCCAGGCGTTCTACCGCGAGGTGGAGCGCCTGCATGTCGAACAAGCGCTAAGCCTCAGCACCGACCAGCTGCAGGGCCTGGAGCTGCACCACCAGCAACTGCTCGCCGATTACCGCGGCCAGTTCGATATCGATCACAACCCGCAGAGCAAGCGCCTGTCGCTGAGCATGCGCATCACCTCGCTGCTCGGCGCCCTGGCGCTGGCCGCCAGCCTGCTGTTCTTCTTCTATCAGTTCTGGGGCCTGTTCAGCGAGACGGCCCAGGTCGCCATCCTGATCGGCTTCTCGCTGGGTAGCCTGCTACTGACCTTTGTCATCCGGCGCCGCGATCAATCCGGCTATTTCAGCAAACTGGCCGCCCTGCTCGCCTTTGCCTGCTTCGTGCTGAACATCAGCATGCTCGGGCAGATCTTCAACATCACCCCATCGGACCAGGCCCTGCTGCCCTGGGCGGGCCTAGCCCTGCTGCTGGCCTACCACTGCAACGCGCGCCTGCTGCTGATCGCCGGCCTGGCCTGCCTGCTGGCCTACAGCGGCACCCGGCTGAGCGAGTGGAGCGGCTTCTACTGGCTGGAGGCCGGCCAGCGCCCGGAAAACTTCCTGCCCGGCGGGCTGCTGTTGTTCCTCCTGCCGCTGCTGCGCAGCCAGGCGCGCTTCAGCGGCTTTGCCGCCACCTACCGGGTCGGCGGCCTGCTCGCCCTGTTCACCCCCATGCTGGTGCTGGCCAACTGGGGACGCGGCAGCTACCTACCGTTCGCCGCGTCGAGCATCGAGGTCGGTTACCAGCTGCTCGGCTTCGTCGTCTCGGCCCTGGCCATCTGGCTGGGCAGCCGGCGCGACTGGCCGGACGTGGCACTAACCGGCCAGCTGTTCTTCATCGTCTTCCTCGGCCTGAAGATGGTCGACTGGTGGTGGGACCTGCTGCCCAAGTACCTGTTCTTCCTCCTGCTCGGCCTCGTCGCGGTGCTCACCCTGCTGGTACTAGGCCGCCTGCGCCGCCACTACAAGGGAGGGGCCAGCGCATGATCACGCTCAACGCCAGACATAACCTGCTGGCCGGCCTCGCCCTGATCCTGCTGAGCAACGCCGTGGCCCTGGCCGGCGCCTGGTACAACCGCCAGGGCGAGCCGGAAAGCCGCCTGCAACTGTCCGAGCGCGAGTTGTGGCCTGGCAACGATGGCCCACGCCAGGAGAACAGCGGCCTGGCCCTGCGCCTGGACTGGCGGCGGCCAACTCCGCTCAATGCGAGCAACCGTTACGAGCGCGCCAATCTGCAGCAGGAGCAGTTGCTGGCCCTGGGCTTCGCCCCGCTCGCCGAGCAGGAGCAGGACAAAGCGCGCCACGACGATACCCGTCAGGCGCTGGTGGTACTGGAGCTGGACGGCCCCGCCTACCAGGCCGAGCTGCGTCACACCGAGCAGAACCTACAGCAGGCGCGCAAGACACTCGCCGCCGCCCCCGACGACAGCGCCTTGCTGGCGCGGGAAAAATCCGCAGAGGCCGAACTGGAGGATGAACGCCTGCGGCAAAGCCGCCTGTTCGCCGTAGACGTTGGCCTGGATGCCGCGGCCCTGCGCCAGCGCTATCCGGATCGCAGCCGCTACGCCCTGGTGCACGGCATGGTCAGGGCCTGGTGCGAGTGCCAGGCCAAACCGCGGCGCCTGGTCGGGCAGATCAGCCAGCTGCACAACGACGACCTCAACGTGCCCTACACCTGGCGCAAGCGCCTGGCCGAGCAGCTAGGCAACAGCTACTACGCTGCTAAACGCCCGCCCATGCAGGTCGAGGTCAGCTTCGGCCAGCGCCTGGAGCCGTGGATTAGTAATCTCCACGGTTTCACCGAATAAGCCGGCCGGCCCCGGTGACGCCGGCCCGGCCGGCAGGCTAGCATGGTGCCACTTCCCCAAGGCTCCACCGTCATGTCGCTCCGTGCTCCCCGTAAGGCCCAGTTGCTGCTGCTCGGATTGTTGCTCGTGCTGCTGGTCGGTGGTTTCGCCGCCACCAGCCTGGTCAGTTATGTCACCTCGCGTGACAGCATCCGGCAGAACATCGTCAACACCGAACTGCCGCTGACCTCGGACACCATCTACTCGGAAATCCAGAAGGACCTGATCCGGCCGATCCTGATTTCCTCAATGATGTCGCGCGACACCTTCCTGCGCGACTGGGTGCTGGCCGGCGAGCAGGATGCCGAGCCGATCACCCGCTACCTGCGCGAAGTGCAGGAGCACTACGGCGCCTACACCAGCTTCTTCATCTCCGAGAAAACCCATACCTACTACCAGGCCAAGGGTGTGCTCAAGCAGGTCAGCGAGCAGGAACCGCGCGACATCTGGTACTTCCGTGTGCGCGACATGCAGCCGCCCTACGAGATCAACGTCGACCTGGACATGGCCAACCGCGACGCCATGACCATCTTCATCAACTACAAGGTGTTCGACTTCCAGGGCAACTTCATCGGCGTGACCGGCGTCGGCCTGACCGTGGATGCCGTGGTCAAGCTGATCGACGACTACCAGCAGCGTTACGAGCGCAGCGTGTACTTCGTCGACAAGAACGGCGAGATCGTCCTCACCGGCGCCACCGGCGGCCCGCTGGGCGCCCGCGTTGGTCAGTCGCTTAATACCGTGGCAGGGCTCGAAGGCCTGTTGCACAAGCTGCCCAAGCCGCAGAGCGGCAACTACGAGTACCAGGAACACGGCCGCGGACACTTCCTCAATGTGCGCTACATCCCCGAGCTGGACTGGTACCTGTTCGTCGACAAGCACGAGGAAAACGCCCTCGCCGAGATTCGCCACACCCTGTATTTCAACCTGCTGGTGTGCCTGCTGGTCAGCGTCATCGTGCTCACCATCGTCTACCTGGCCACCCAGCGCTACCAGCAAAGCATCACCGCCCTGGCCACCACCGACGTGCTCACCGGCCTGCCCAACCGCCGCGGCTTCAACCTGCTGGCCCAGCAGGCCGTGCTCGAAGCCCAGCGCGACCGCAGCCCACTGAGCGCCCTACTGATCGACCTCGACCACTTCAAGCAGCTCAACGACACCTACGGCCACCTGGCCGGCGACGAGGTGCTGCGCGGCTTCGCCGAGAAACTGCAAGGCAACCTGCGCCAGTCCGACATCATCTGCCGCTGGGGTGGCGAGGAGTTCATCCTGCTGCTCAAGGACACCGGCAGCAGCACCGCCCGGCAACTGGCCGAGAAGATCCGCGAGCAGACCGAGGACAGTCGCTTCCCGTTTGCCGGGGTCAACCTGCAGATAACCACCAGCATCGGCATCACCGAATTGCATGACGAAGACAGCCTGGATCGCCTGATCGCCCGCGCCGACCAGGCGCTGTACCGGGCCAAGCAGTCCGGGCGCAATCGGGTCTGCGAAGAGACCTACGAGCTGCGGTCATGAACGACAGCCGCCGCTGCCCCCGCTGCGGCCAGTTGAACAGCTGTGCCCAGGCCGGGCAGCAGGAGGCCGTCGAGGACTGCTGGTGCTTCCATCAGCCGATCGCCCCCGACGTGCTGGACAGCCTGCCCGTCGAGCAGCGTGACCAGGCCTGCCTCTGCCCACGCTGCGCCCAGGGCCTGCCGGCCACCACGGCACAAGCCGACTGAGCCATGCGCCTCGACCGTTTCCTCGGCAACCTGCCCCGGCTCAACCGCGCCGATGCTCGCCTGCTACTGGCGCGCGGCCAGGTGCGGGTGGATGGCCAGGTGATCCGCGAGGGTCGCCACGAGGTCCGTGAATTCCACCGAATCGAGCTGGATGATCAGCTGCTGCAGGCCGGCAAGCCGGCGCGCTACTTCATGCTCAACAAGCCGGCCGGGGTGGTCAGCGCCACCGAACATGCCGAGCACCGCACCGTGCTCGACCTGCTCGACGAACCGGACAAACACGAGCTGCACATCGCCGGCCGCCTCGACCTGACCACCACCGGCCTGCTGCTGATCACCAACGACGGCCTGTGGTCACGCCGCCTCACCGAGCCGCGCAGCCGCCTGGGCAAGGTCTACCGGGTGCAGACCGAACAGCCGCTCACCCCCGAGTACATCGAGGTGTTCGCTCAGGGCCTGTACTTCGCCTACGAAAACCTCACCACCCTGCCCGCCGAGTTGCAGATCACGAGCAGCCACTGCGCCCTGCTGACCCTGCACGAAGGCCGCTACCACCAGGTCAAGCGCATGTTCGGTCACTTCCAGAACAAGGTCATCGGCCTGCATCGCGAACGCATGGGCCCGCTGCAGCTCGACCCGATCCTGGCACCCGGCCAGTACCGCGCGCTCAGCGCGGAAGAAATCGCCCAGGTCTGATGCCGCGACCGTCCGGCAGAAGATAAGAAATCAGCCATTCGGGTGACTTGCTTCGGTCACACAAGCCTGCTTGAATCAAATCCAAGGTCCGTAAGTGACCAGCAAGTCATATGCAGCATCTAACAAGCTTTTTCCAGATCGAAGGTGCCACGGCACTGCAAACGGGACTGCCCTCATCGCGCCGCCATGGACGATGCCCCCGGACTGGCAAAGCACCCGCCGCTAATAACAATCGTCGGCCAGCCAGTACGCGCCGACCAAGGCCCCCCAGTTCCCAAGGCACATGCCTACCTGTCGACGTTCGTGCAACCGCTGCATTGCGGCCGCGCGTGCGCAACGCCGTACCCAGGGGCATGCAAGATGAAAGCAGAAACCGCTGTGCTGGATATTCAGGGGCAATACCGGGTTTACACGGAGTTCTATCGCGTCGACAGCGCCGAGCAGACCATCATTCTGGTCAACGGCTCGTTGTCGACCACAGCATCCTTCGCGCAGACGGTGCGTTACCTCTACCCCCACTTCAACGTGGTGCTGTTCGACCTGCCCTACGCCGGGCAATCGCGCGAGCACAACACGCATACGCGCTTCATCAGCCGCGAGGAAGAAGCCGACATCCTCCTCGAACTGGTCGAACACTTCGCCTGCGACATCGTGCTGTCGTTCTCCTGGGGCGGCATCGCCACTTTGCAGGCGCTGTCCCGCCAACCACGGCGGATCAAGCGCGCGGTGATCAACTCCTTCTCGCCGATCACCAACAACGCCATGCTCGGCTACCTGGAGCGCGGCGTGGAAGTGATGGACGCCTGCGACCGCGAGAACATCGGCGCGGTGCTCAACGGCACCATCGGCAAACACCTGCCCTCGCTGTACAAGCGCTACAACCATCGCCACGTGACCAGCCTGCAGCCGTACGAGTACGCGCAGATGAGCCACCACGTGCAAACCGTACTGAACATGGAAGGTCGCTCGTGCGTCAGCTTCGCCGGGGAAATCACCATCCCGCTGCTGTTCGTCAACGGCGAGTGGGACGAATACACCACCCCGGAGGATGCCCGCCTGTTCGCCCAGTACGTGCGCCACTGCGAGTTCCGCGTGATCGACCAGGCCGGCCATTTCCTCGACATGGAGCACAAGGCCGCCTGGATGCAGACCCGCGACGCCCTGCTGGCCTTCCTGCTGCCGCCAGCCAGCAACCGCCAGCGCAGCGCACTGGCCGTGGAAAGCAGCGCCCTCGCCGGCTGAAGCCGCAATGCGGAGCACCTGGCAGCCCCTGCCGGCGCTCCCCGCTGCGGCCAAGTTGGCGTGCCGACAGGCTTTTTCTCCTGCCGCGGCTTCACCTGCCCGGACGATTCTGGTACAAAGTCACCCGCAAAAGCGGGTGTCGTATAATGGCATTACTCCAGCTTCCCAAGCTGATAACGAGGGTTCGATTCCCTTCACCCGCTCCAGAATCCAAACAAAAAAGCCCTGCTCTCGCAGGGCTTTTTTGTTTCCGACGTATACACATTCCCGACGGTTCCCACGCTCTAGCGTGGGAACCTGATCCGGGGACGCTCCGCGTCCCGCAGACGCAGAGCGTCTGTAGCGGCATTCCCACGCAGAGCGTGGGAACGATCAACTCATCGCCAACACCCAGCATCAGCCAGCCACATAGCCGCGCCACGATGTAGGTGCTGGTGGTTCTGACACTTTAATCCAGTGATTGTAATCCACCACGCTGATGATTCTGACCCACGTCACAGCCTCCAAGTGGCTGACGCCTATTCGGGGAGCCTGCTCAAGCTACGGCGCTGGGTAGCTACGGCATGTTTTTGAACACAGCGAAAAATTTGTAGACCTTGCTATTCGTGGCCTTCAGGCCCGTCGCGCAAGAAGTTGCGCAATTCGGTGCGGTTATCATCGGGAGACCTGATTAACCCATACCAAGGAATGGCATGATCCCAACCGCTAGACTTGGCGATATGCATGTTTGTCCGATCCCCGGCCACGGCTCATCGCCTATTGTTTCCGCCTCCCCGGACACACAAATCAACTTCCTCGGCGCAGCCCGCGTCGGGGATGTCTGTGGCTGTGGCGCAGCTATCACCACGGGTTTCCCCTCCATACTCATCGACAATCGACCACTGGCGTATCTGGGCAGCCCAACTAGCCATGGCGGCACCATTGTCTCGGGTAGTCCCGATACCTTTGGTGGCTTCCAGTTCGGCGGTGGAGCGACCAGCACCATCGTGGACTTCTCTAAGCTTGGCGCTGTACGTCCGGATGGCTCGGTGGATGATCAGCTCATGGCCGTGTTGCTCGCCGATCCACAGCTGGAGCAACGCGCCTTGCTCTCGGGAGCTCTGATACAGGCGAACGGTTCAACCGCCGCTCCCAAGGAGCCATTAACACCCGAGCTAATCGCGGTTGCTGGCAGTCAGCATGACAGCGGCTCGGGCAACAAGATGATGTTCATTGGCCAAGCTGTACGTGAACTGGCCGAGTTCAAGCGCAGAAAACCCAACCTGACGCGCACACTGGTGGTATTCACGCCCAACTACAGCCCCGCCATGCTCAGTGCCGCCCGCAGCTCCGCCGAAGTCTACGGTGCGTGCTTTGTCAGCGTGACTACCGTCCAGGAGCTGATCGATTACCTGAACCGGGGCAAGGACAGGAAGCAGTCGCCCATCGAGCATCTGTCATTGTTCAGTCACGGCCTGCCACAGCGGGTGGAGTTTGGTTATGAGCTGGCCGAGCGATTTGAAATGTCTCTCAATGTGCTGAGCTACGACAAGATTTCACCTTTGGCATTTTCCAGCTCAGCGCAGATTGACAGCTATGCCTGCCGAACAGGGATGGGCAACCGTTCGGAATACCCCATCGAAGATGGCATCCAGTTTTTCCCGCAAACCAATGAAAGCTTGGCGCAACTGCTGGCTGACCACTTGCAGGTCAAGGTGCAGGCGTTTATTCGCCGCTCGGACTACAAGAACACTTGGGGTTCGTTCGAGGAGCGTCGCATGGGAGATCTTTGCGGAATTAGTGACAACGCAGCCCCATCGGGTGAATGGTGTCAAAGGTGGAGCACGCTGAGGGAAGAACGAAAGGAATACAACAAACTCAGCGGCTTCACCTATCAGGAAATGGGTGCGATCAACCCTGTGATTTCTGGCGACACTCCACTAGGTATAACCGGAGGCCACTTTGAATTTTCGCCAAAATAAAGGGTTGTGGATTGCCATCGCTACTTTCTCTCCGCTGCTGTTGTTCTGGGGTTACTACGAGTTGAAAGCTATGGCGAGTGTATACAAGCAAGATTTTGGTAATGGCGTCATTGTCTACGCGGACAAGTATGTAAGCACGGGGGGCTGGGTGTTCGATTGCGACTATTCGCGCTTAATCAGCCGCGAACCTTTGCCTGTGCCAGTATCCGAGCTGGAAAGCGTAGGAAAGCTCGCCATCGGCAATATGTTCTATTTGAATGACACAGACAGACAGCCAGCCGAGCAGGCACTGAAAGCTATTACAAGTGTTCCAGGTTGGTACAAGCAACTGCGCTACCTCTACTCTGCCCTCAATGAGTCTAGTGAGCTGGATGGACACGACTTCGATCTGATCACTAAACATGACGGTAGAGCCTGGGCTTTGCGGGTTAGCCAGTGGGTTGGTTCTGACGGCAAATCTAGTTTCAAAGTAACCGCCGAACCATATGACTCCGAAACCTATGTGGACTACGTTAAAGCGCTCCAGACTGCTGCTAAAAGCTGCCCAGCACCGCAGTAATAGCACAGTGATCCGTGCATCCCCTCCGTATTGGGGATGACGCGCTTAGGTGGGTCGAAATCGGCCATTGTCCCTATCGATGCGACTCATGTGGAGGTCAGATGTGCATACCTCAACCATCAGTCGACGACCTGTGATTGCACGAAGAAGGCAAATAGCCATCTAAAAGTGTGACGAAAATCACGATTCATTCGGCAGCCATATGTCGAATACGTCACAAAGCTTGGTAGGCTCAGCCAAACTCACCAAGGAGGTTTCCGATGAAGGAACAACGGAAGTTTCTCGCGTTACGCAACCATATCGAGGGACTGCTCCAGAACGGAGCCGTGATAGTCGCTCGCGAGCCCTTTACCCTGCGTATCAGCGGACATCTGTTCCGCGTGCAGCACGGCATGCTGATCGGCAACTCGGCCGCCGCCTGATAGACATACGCTTGGTCTGCGGGCCAACACTTCGCTGAACAATCCAAAGCCCTGCTCTCGCAGGGCTTTTGCTTTTTGGCCTTTGCGCAGCGGAGATAGGGACGTCGCCTGCGCTATACCTCGCCCAAACGACGCTCAGCCCTGGACGAACACCAGCGCCTTGAGGCCACTGTCAGGGTTGCTGTCGGCAAACTCCGGCGGGTTCTCCAGGCGCTGGCGAAAGTGCAGGCCCGGCACTTCGCGGGCCATTTCGGCGATCAGGAAGTCCGGGCCGATGGCCGGGTCGTTGATGCAGGCCAGCACCGTGCCCTGCGGGGTGAGCAGGTCGGGCAGGCGGCGGAGGATCTTCTGGTAGTCCTGGGTCAAGGCGAAACTGCCCTTCTGGAACGAGGGCGGATCGATGATCACCAGGTCGTAGGGGCCATCCTTCTTTAGCCGGCCCCAGGACTTGAACAGGTCATGGCCGAGGAAGCTGACCCGGCTCAGGTCATGCTGGTTCAGCCGGTGGTTGTCGCGGCCCCGGCTCAGCGCCGCCTTGGCCATGTCCAGGTTGACCACTTTCGCGGCCCCGCCGGCCAGCGCCGCCACCGAGAAACCGCAGGTATAGGCGAACAGGTTGAGAATGCGCTGGCCCGCCGCCTGCTCCTGCACCCAGCGCCGGCCCAGGCGCATGTCGAGGAACAGGCCGTTGTTCTGCTTGCGGCCCAGGTCGAGCTTGAAGCGCAGGCCGTTCTCGCTGATCAGCCACTCCTCCAGCGGCTCACCCAGCAGCCACTCGCTGGCGCTGTCCAGCCGGTAGCGATGCTGCAGCACCAGAGTGTGCGCCTGACTGTGCTGCCAGGCGCTGCTGCCGGCGAGGCTCAACAGGCGCTGCTTGAGCTCGGCCAATTCATCTTCCTGCGGCTCGCGGAACAGCGAGACCAGCAGCACGCCCTGCAGCCAGTCGACGGTGATCTGCTCCAGCCCCGGCCACTGCCGGCCGCGCCCGTGAAACAGGCGGCGGGCCTCGGCGGGCGGATTGCCCAGGGCGCTGGTCAGGTGTTGCTGCAGGGTATCGAGGGCGGCGCTGTGCATGGAGATGATGTCGCGATGGGCGGGCGGGCATTCTAAGCGCGATGACGGCGCGCGACGACCACGAGTGAGCGCTCCGCCATTCGTCCAGAACCTGACTGACGGCCTGCAAATAAGACTATGTACCGGTAACGTGTTGCGCAGGCCAAAGCTGTAGGTTGGGTTGAGGAGCAGCGCGACGAAGCCCAACGAGCCCTGCACCGGCCCCGTTGGGCTTCGCTGCGCTCAACGCCAACCTACGGGAGTTACCTGACCTGCGGCCACCCCATACCTGCCAAACCCATACACCCCATAATGGGTACATAGTCGAAATACGCCGCCCGCAGGAAATCTGTGGTGCCGGAGGATCGTAAACAGACTCTAAAAACCTGCATGCACCCATAAAAACACCACAACTACAAAGACAACTTCCAGCCAACCAAAAACAAGACTTACGCATATAGCTCTCTACATAATCAAAAATAGAAAACAGATTATCCAGGCGATATAAAAACCGCAGCCAGTCAGCCCACAAGACCCGCAGCCATGACAGTTTTCATTCGGCAATAATCTTACGGCCGCACAGTTTTGCACTCCCCTTACCTGCAGCGCGCATCAGCACTGGCGCCGACCTGAGCCGTCCGTCAGAAGCGCTGAACGCAACAGAGAGCCTGCACGGGGCGGGCAGGCGCCCCTGGCGGAAAAGCACGAGACTTCCGGCTGGAAAACCGGATAATGGCGGCCATTTTGTTGGGCACGCTAGTCTGGTAATCGCGCATGGAAATCAAGGTCAACTTTCTCGACAACCTTCGACTTGAAGCCAAGTTCGACGACTTCACGGTAATTGCCGACCAACCCATTCGCTACAAAGGCGATGGTTCGGCACCGGGCCCGTTCGATTACTTCCTGGCGTCGTCGGCGCTGTGCGCGGCCTACTTCGTGAAGTTGTATTGCGAAACCCGCAATATCCCCACCGACAATATTCGCCTGTCGCAGAACAACATTGTCGACCCGGAAAACCGCTACAAGCAGATCTTCAAGATCCAGGTCGAGTTGCCGGCGGATATTTCCGCCAAGGATCGCCAGGGCATCCTGCGTTCCATCGACCGCTGCACGGTGAAGAAGGTCGTGCAGACCGGCCCCGACTTCATCATCGAGGAAGTGGAAAACCTCGACGCCGATGCCCAGGCCCTGCTGATACCGAGCACCGGCGCCGAGGCCAGCACCCATATCGCGGGCAAGGATCTGCCGCTGGAGCAGACCATCGCCAACATGTCGGCCATCCTCGCCGGCCTGGGCATGAAGATCGAGATCGCGTCGTGGCGCAATATCGTGCCCAACGTCTGGTCGCTGCATATCCGCGATGCGCACTCGCCGATGTGCTTCACCAACGGCAAGGGCGCCACCAAGGAAAGCGCGCTGGCCTCGGCTCTGGGCGAATTCATCGAGCGGCTGAACTGCAACTTCTTCTACAACGACCAGTTCTGGGGCGAGGACATCGCGAACGCCGACTTCGTGCATTACCCGAACGAGCGCTGGTTCAAGCCGGGCCCGCGGGACTCGCTGCCGGAGGAAATCCTCGACGCGTACTGCCTGGAGATCTACAACCCCGACGGCGAGCTGCGCGGCTCCAACCTGTACGACACCAACTCGGGCAACAAGGCGCGCGGCATCTGCTCGCTGCCCTTCGTGCGCCAGTCCGACGGCGAGGTGGTGTACTTCCCCTCCAACCTGATCGAAAACCTGTACCTGAGCAACGGCATGAGCGCCGGCAATACCCTGGCCGAAGCGCAGGTGCAGTGCCTGTCGGAAATCTTCGAGCGTGCGGTCAAGCGCGAAATCCTCGAGCAGGAACTGACCCTGCCCGACGTGCCGCAGGAGGTACTGGCCAAGTACCCCGGCATCGTCGCCGGCATCCAGGGCCTGGAAGAGCAAGGCTTCCCGGTGCTGGTCAAGGACGCCTCGCTGGGCGGCGAATTCCCGGTGATGTGCGTGACCCTGATGAACCCGCGCACCGGCGGCGTGTTCGCCTCGTTCGGCGCCCACCCGAGCCTGGAAGTAGCGCTGGAACGCAGCCTCACCGAACTGCTCCAGGGCCGCAGTTTCGAAGGCCTCAACGACCTGCCGCAGCCGACCTTCGAAAGCCAGGCGCTGACCGAACCGAACAACTTCGTCGAGCACTTCATCGACTCCAGCGGCGTGGTGTCGTGGCGCTTCTTCAGCGCCAAGGCCGACTACGAGTTCGTCGAGTGGGACTTCTCAGGTGACGGCGCGGACTCCAATGTCCAGGAAGCCGCGACCCTGTTCGGTATCCTCGAAGACATGGGCAAGGAGGTGTACATGGCGGTGTACGACGACCTCGGCGCCAACGCCTGCCGCATCCTGGTGCCGGGCTACTCGGAAATCTATCCGGTGGAAGACCTGATCTGGGACAACACCAACAAGGCGCTGCTGTTCCGCTCGGACATCCTCAACCTGCACAGCCTCAGCGACATGCGCCTGAAGTCCCTGCTCAAGAGCCTGGAGAACTGCGAGGTCGACGACTACACCGACATCACCACCCTGATCGGCGTCGAGTTCGACGACAACACGGTGTGGGGCAAGCTGACCATTCTCGAGCTGAAGCTGCTGATCTATGTCGCGCTGAAGAAGTTCGAGCCGGCGAAAGAGCTGGTGGAAGCCTTCCTCCAGTACAACGACAACACCGTCGAGCGCGGCCTGTTCTACCAGGCGCTGAATGTGGCGCTGGAAGTGCAGCTGGACGATGACCTGGAGATGGCCGACTACGAAGGCAACTTCCGCCGCATGTTCGGCAACGAGCGGATGGACGCGGTGATCGGCTCAGTCGACGGCAGCGTGCGCTTCCATGGCCTGACGCCGACCAACATGCAGCTGGAAGGCCTCGACCGCCACCTGCGCCTGATCGACAGCTACAAGAAGCTGCACGCGGCGCGGGCCAATGCGGCGACATCATCCCGCTAAGAAGCTGTTTGCGATCTTTAGCGGGCAACCGCTGAGCCCGTAGGCTGGGTTAGCCGCGTTTATCGTTGTCCGTGCTTGCCGCGCAAGCACGACGCGGCGTAACCCAGCAGGGTTGGCGTAGGTCCGGCGGCCCCGCTGCCGGGTTACGCCGCCGCCAACCCGGTCGCCAGGCTTGAACAGCCTGTTGAGCGAGTCACCTCCAGCTATGGAGGTACCAAGAACAGGCCTGGGCGATCAATACTGCCACGGGCTCTGCGGGGTACCCGCTTCCAGGCACAAGATCAGGCCGCCGCAGCCCTTACGCACAGCCGATAGCGCATGTCGCCATCGCGCGCCACCAGGCCGCAGGCGCCCAGGCGGCAGAGCACCTGGCGCACCGTCAGCAGGGAAATCTGTTCGTTGGCCTGCATCAGTTCGACATACAGCGCCCGCGACGACAGGCCACGCCCGTCCTGCTCGGCACGTAGCAGAACTTCGAGAATTTTCAGGCGGACCAGACTCACCTTGAGTCCCGCGCCCTGTAACAGGCCTTTCAGTTGTTGATGCTGGCTCATGGCATTTCTCCTTGTTGAACCTGCCGTTCGACGACGGCTTCACTTCCTGCCGGACCAAATTCAGTGGCAGCGCGACCATCCCTGTGAGCGGACATGATGGTCGGTGGCACGTGAAAATTCTGTCCTTATGGATAAGACGTACGAGCAACGAAAAACCTGTAGTGGTTCTGAAACTTTTTTTGTCTCGCCTGCCTCCGGGCTTTGTGATATTTCTCAGCCACATCGGCCTCCCTGGCCTGCCAGGGCACCAGCGGCAACCGAATAGAAAACAGCCGCGGCGCAGCCGAGCATTAATGGGGGCGGCAGGCTACGACCTGCCGGAAACAGACAAGCCCGCTGGGGAAAGAAATGAAAAGGCTTGTACTGCTGATCGTCATGCTGGCTGTTGCCGGCTGTTCCGCAACCACTGCCAAGACCTATGAAAAGAAGGGCCGTAAAGGCCTGAACATCAATTGCTCCGGGCTCACCTCGAACTGGGAGCAGTGCGAAAAACAGGCCGCACAGGCCTGTGGCAGGAAAGGTTACAAAGTCGTCGCCCGCGCCGGCGAAGACCAGGGCGCCGAGGACGATCCGGCCGACTTCGTGTTCGGTCTCAACCCTGCCGGCTTCTCCAGCCGCAGCATGATCGTGCTCTGCAAGTAACACCCCGCCAGATACTCGGCACAGGCAATGGATTGCCGCCTGTCGCACCCGCTGACTACCCACAACTCTGCTTCCCGCACTGGCCGCCTGCCGACCCAGGGTTTAGGCTCTAACGGCATATCGCCGCTGGGAGCCCCGCATGAGCCTGTCGCTGCTGAACCGCTATGCCTTCTTCGCGTTCTGCGTGCTGTTCACCCTGCTCAGCCTGCCGTTCGCCGGCGCCCACGAGTGGCTGTGGATCTTCACCCTGCTGGGTGCTGCCCTAAGCCTGATCGGCATCAACGACCTGCTGCAGACACGCCAGGCGGTACGGCGCAATTACCCGATTCTGGGCAATATCCGCTACCTGGTGGAAAGCATCCGCCCGGAAATCCGCCAGTACCTGCTGGAGGCCGACGGCGACAAGCTGCCGTTCTCCCGCGCCCAGCGTTCGCTGGTATATGCGCGAGCCAAGAACCAGAGCGCCGACAAGGCCTTTGGCACCCTGAGCGATGTGTACCGCAGCGACTTCGAGTTCATCAGCCACTCCATGCTGCCGGCCGACCACAGCGACCCCGCCACCTTTCGCGTCATGGTCGGCGGGCCACAGTGTCGCCAGCCGTATTCGGCCTCGGTGTTCAATATCTCGGCGATGAGCTTCGGCTCGCTCAGCGCCAACGCCATCCGCGCGCTGAACCAGGGCGCCCGGCTCGGCGGCTTCTACCACGACACTGGCGAAGGCAGCATCAGCCCCTATCACCGTGAAAACGACGGCGACCTGGTGTGGGAACTGGGCAGCGGCTACTTCGGCTGCCGCGACGAGCAGGGCTGCTTCGACCCACAACGCTTCGCCGAGCAGGCGCAGAGCGCGCAGGTGAAGATGATCGAGATCAAGCTCAGCCAGGGCGCCAAGCCGGGCCATGGCGGTATCCTGCCGGTGCACAAGGTCACTGAGGAAATCTCCCTGACCCGCGGCGTGCCCATGGGCCGCGACTGCATCTCGCCGGCGCGCCACAGCGCCTTCTCCACGCCCATCGGGATGCTCCGGTTCATCGCCCAGCTACGCGAGCTGTCAGGCGGCAAGCCGGTTGGTTTCAAGCTGTGCCTGGGTCACCCGTGGGAGTTCATGGGCATCGCCAAAGCCATGCTGCAGACCGGCATCCTGCCGGACTTCATTGTCATCGACGGCAAGGAAGGCGGCACCGGCGCGGCGCCGCTGGAGTTCACCGACCATATTGGCGTGCCGCTGCGCGAAGGCCTGCTGTTCGCCCACAACACCCTGGTCGGCTGCGGCCTGCGCGACAAGATCCGCCTCGGCGCCAGCGGCAAGATCGTCAGCGCCTTTGACATCGCCAGCGTCATGGCCCTGGGTGCCGACTGGGCCAACTCGGCGCGCGGCTTCATGTTCGCCATCGGCTGTATCCAGTCGCAGAGCTGCCACACCAACAAGTGCCCGACCGGCGTGGCCACCCAGGACAAGCTGCGCCAACGCGCCCTGGTGGTGCCGGACAAGGCTGAGCGGGTACACAGTTTCCACCGCAACACGCTCAAGGCCCTGGCCGAGATGATCGCCGCCGCCGGCCTCAACCATCCGGCCCAGATCGAGGCCAAGCACCTGGTGCGGCGCATGTCGGCCAGCGAGATCAAGCTGTACTCGCAGCTGCATGTGTTCCTCAAGCCGGGCGAGCTGCTCAGCGGAGAGATCTCCGGCGAGTTCTACCCGCGCATGTGGGCCATGGCCCAGGCCGACAGTTTCGAGGCGGCGGCGGTCTAGCCCGGCCATCAGGCCAACCTGCAGCAACAGGGTTGCGGCTGCCGGCTCGTCAGGCGGGAAAGCCGCCTGAAAAACAAGACTAGGTAGTCAGCTAACGTTTTATTACACTCGCATTTTTGGCTCATGGCACAAGGCCAGTATTGATGCGAACCCTGTATCAGTTCCCCATCTCCCACTATTGCGAAAAGACCCGCTGGCACCTCGACCACAAGGGTCTCGACTTCCAGGTGAAGAACCTGTTCCCCGCCCTGCACCGCCTGAAAAGCAAGCGTCTGGCCGGTATCGGCACCTTGCCGATCCTGCAGGATGGCGTGAAGGTGATCGGCGACTCGACCAGCATCGCCCTGTACCTGGAACAGTATTACCCGGCCCAGCCGCTACTCCCGCGCAACGAAGAACTGCGCGAGCAAACCCTCGAACTGGAGGAACGCTTCGACCGCCTCGGCGTGCATGTGCGGCGCTGGCTGTACGGGCAGATCCAGCAGTGGGACACGGTGCTACACGCCATGCTCAAGGTCCATCGCCCCTGGTTCGGCCTGCGCAACCTGATGAAGCCGCTGCTGGTCAGCGGCGTGCAGAAGCTCTACGGGGTCACGCCCGAGCGGGTAGCCAAGTCCGAGGCCGAACTGCTGGCCGGGCTCGAGCTGATCGAGCAGCGCATCGGCAACGACCCGTCCCGCTACCTGGTCGGCGAACGCCTGACCCTGGCCGATGTCAGCGCCGCCGCACTGTTCGCCCCGCTGTTCACCCCGGCGGGCACGCCGTGGGAAGGCATCACCGGGCATGGCCAGCAGACCCGGGCCTTCCTTGACCAGCTGTTCGCCCGCCCAGCCGGGCAATGGGTGTTGCGCCGCTATGCCGAAGATCGCCAGCGAAAAATATAAAAGCCCGCTTGCGATCTTTTGATCGTCGACCATGCTGCGTTGCCATTTCGAGCTCAAAAGATCGTAAACAGGCTCTGCGCCCCTGTAGGAGCGAGCTTGCTCGCGATCCGTTATCGCTGCAGAAGCATCGCGAGCAAGCTCGCTCCTACACAGGCTATTCGTCCCACGGCTGGTAGCTGCCCACGCTCCACAGATGGCCCTCCAGGTCGCGGCAGGTGAAGCCGCGGCCGCCGTACTCCTCGTCCTTGATGGCGATCACCACCGCAGCCCCGGCCTGCAGCACGCGGGCGTAGACCGCATCGGTGTCCGCCACCACCAGGTACAGCCCCTGGGTATTTTGGGCTCGCGCATTTCGCGGCCGTAGTCGCCGCCTTTCAGCAAACCGAGCATCAGCATGCCGTTGCCATGCAGCAGCTGGGCATGTTCGATCAGGCCATTGCCGGCCGAGACGCGCAGCTGCTCGCGAAAGCCGAACACCTGGCACAACCAGTCGATGGCAGCCGGTGCATCGCGGTAGAGCACGCAGGGAATCAGGCTGGAACCCCTTTGCATAAGCACCTCCTCAACACTTGGGGCAATCTTCGCTGCAACAGTGAAGCAGCTATTGCCCACCCTGCATGCCCGCGAGCAACCCAGCAGACGAACCACCTGCCCGCCGGTCGCAGCGACAAAATGCCCGCAGCCAGGCGGCCGCCGACTACGCTTGCAACATAGAGCAAGCTTCGTGTGTAGCCAGGCCAACCACCATGGGCGTGTTATGGCAATCCGACGCACCGCAGAACGCGCTCGCCGAGAGCGCTCCTGAGTCGCTTTATTCGCCGAAAAACCCCGTGCCACGGCGCAAATGGAAGCTCTCCTTCGGCCTGATCCTGCTCACCCTGCTGATCGCCCTCGGCCTGGCGGTCACCCATGAGCTGCGCACCGCCGAACTGCAGGCCCGCGAATTCAGCCAGTACGCCACACGCCTGACCTACAGCCTGCAGCCCGGGCCGAGCGAGGCGATCCGCTTCCCCGCCGACGGCCCCTTCGACAAGCGCCTGGGCTACGCCTACCTGCCCCTGCTGCTGGAGCGCCTGCAGCAACGCGCCTACCTGATCAGCGCGCAGAACCGCTTCTCCCCCGCCCTGCTCGACTACAGCCAGCGCGGCTACTTCCCGCCCTTTGCCGAAAAAAACCAGGCCGGGCTGACCATCAGCGACTGCCGTGGCCTGCCGCTGTACCAGTTCCGCAGCCCGCAGCAGCTCTACGCCCGCTTCGCCGATATCCCGCCGCTGATCGCCGGCAGCCTGCTGTTCATCGAGAACCGCCACCTGCTCGACCAGGCTGCGCCGCAGGCCAACCCGGCAGTGGACTGGCCGCGTTTCGCCAAGGCGGCGCTGTCGCAGCTCGGCAAGAACTTCGCTATCCAGGAACAGTCGGCCGGTGGCAGCACCCTGGCCACCCAGCTGGAGAAATACCGCCACTCGCCGGACGGCCTGACCCTGTCGGCCATGGAGAAACTGCGCCAGATGGTCTCCGCCAGCGTGCGCGCCTACCAGCGCGGCCCGGACACCCTGGCCGCGCGCCAGGACATAGTGCGCGACTACCTGAACAGCGTGCCGCTCTCTGCCGCCCCCGGCTACGGTGAAATCCATGGCCTGGCCGATGGCCTGCGGGTGTGGTTCGGCGCCGACTTCGCCACGGTCAACCGCCTGCTCGACCCAACCCACTCGGCGCTGGCCAGCAGCGCCGAGCGCGGCCTGGCCCTGCGCCAGGTGCTGGCCCTGATGATCGCCCAGCGCCGCCCCTCCTATTACCTGTCGCAGGGGCGCAAAGAGCTGGAAAGCCTGACCGACAGCCATATCCGCGTGCTGGCCGACGGCGGCGTGATCGGCTGGGCCCTGCGCGACGCGGCCCTGGCCCAGCGCCTGCGTTTTCGCGACCTGGCCCAGCAGCCGGCCATGCAGGCGGTGGAAGGCAACAAGGGCATCAGCGTGGCCCGCTCGCGCCTGTCCAGCCTGCTCAACATGCCGCTGTACGACCTCGACCGCCTCGACCTGAGTGCCAGCAGCACCCTCAATGCCGAGCTGCAGCAACAGGTCAGCCGCTACCTGCGCCAGCTGGCCGACCCGGCTTTTGCCGAGCAGATCGGCCTGTACGGCGAGCGTCTGCTGTCACCGGAAAAGACCGCCGACGTACGCTACAGCTTCACCCTGTTCGAACGCACCGCCGACGGCGCGCGCGTACGGGTGCAGACCGACAACACCGACCAGCCCTTCGACATCAACGAGGGCAGCAAACTGGAACTGGGCTCAACCGCCAAACTGCGAGTGCTCACCCACTACCTGCAGGTGATCGCCGAGCTGCACCAGCGCTACGCCGGACAGAGCGTCGCAGCCTTGCGCCAGCAAGAAGTGGCCGCGCAGGACCACCTGACCCGCTGGGCCCTGGACTACCTGATCGCCACGCCAGAATCCGGGCTCAAGGCCATGCTCGACGCAGCACTGGAGCGCAAGTATTCAGCCAGCCCCTACGAGACTTTCTTCACCGGTGGCGGCGCGCACAGCTTCAGCAACTTCAAGCGCGAAGACAACGCACGCATCCCCACCCTGCGCGAAGCCCTGCGCGAGTCGATCAACCTGCCCTTTATCCGCCTGCTGCGCGATCTGGTGCGCTACAGCACCTACCACGGTGCAACCAACAGCGCCGAACTGCTCAAGGACGACCAGCACCCGCTGCGCGCCGATTACCTCAAGCGTTTCGCCGACCGCGAGGGCACCACCTTCCTCCTGCGTTTCTGGCGCAAGTACCAGGGCAAGAACGCCCAGGAGCGTCTCGACACCTTCCTCGACGGCCTGCGCCATACCGCCGTGCGCCTGGCCGCCGTGCACCGCTACCTGATGCCGGAAGTCGACGAGGCGACCTTCACCACCTTTCTCAAGGCCCATGTGCCGCAGGAAAAACTCACCGACAAGAAGATCCACAGCCTCTACCTGGACTACGGCCCCGGCGCCTGGAGCCTGCCCGACCAGGGCTACATTGCCCGCGTGCACCCGCTGGAGCTGTGGCTGCTGGGCTACCTGATCGAGCAACCGCAAGCCACCTTCAAGGATGCCGTGGCGGCCAGCGCCGAGGAACGCCAGGAGGTCTACGGCTGGTTGTTCAAGACCCGCCACAAGAGCGCCCGCGACAGCCGCATTCGCACCCTGCTGGAGGTCGAGGCGTTCCTCGATATCCACCAGCGCTGGCAGCGCCTGGGCTATCCGTTCGACCACCTGGTACCGTCGCTGGCCACCGCCATCGGCAGCTCCGGCGACCGCCCGGCGGCGCTGGCCGAACTGATGGGGATCATCCAGAACGACGGTGTACGTCAACCCAGCGTGCGCATCGATCAGCTGCACTTCGCCGCACAGACGCCCTACGAAACCCTGCTGGCCCACGACACCCGGCGTGGCGAGCGGGCACTGCCCTCAGAAGTCGCGGCGGCGCTGCGCGATGCCCTGTCGCAAGTGGTGGAGGCCGGCACGGCGCGGCGCCTGTCCGGCACCTTCGTGCTGGCCGACGGCAGCAAGCTGACCCTGGGCGGCAAGACCGGCACCGGCGACAACCGCATCGAGAGCACTACGCGTGGCGGCCATGTGCTCAGCTCACGGGCGATCAACCGTACCGCCACTTTCGTGTTCTACCTCGGCCCCCGGCATTTCGGCACGCTTACCGCCTTTGTCCCCGGCCAGGCGGCGGAAGGCTTCCGCTTCACCTCGGCGCTGCCGGTGCAGGTGCTCAAGGGCATGGCGCCGATCCTCACGCCCTATCTGGAGCCAGGCAGCAACAGCCTGTGCGCCGCGCCGCCGACGGCGCTGCAGGTACGCGGCAGCTAAGCGCCGACAAAGACGCAGGTTGGGTTGAGGAGCACAGCGACGAAGCCCAACAGCCGAGCGGCGTTGGGCTTCGCTGCGCTCAACCACAACCTACCGGTGCGCACTCCTGCACCGATGAACCGGCTCAGCCCTTGCTGCGCAGCGCCACGTACAGCGCCTCGACCTGCGTGCGCGCCCAGGGCGTCTTGCGCAGAAAGGTCAGGCTCGACTTGATGCTCGGGTCGCTCTTGAAGCAGCGAATGTCGATGCGCTTGGCCAGGCCTTCCCAGCCGTACTGCGCCACCAGTTCGGTGAGCAGTTTTTCCAGGGTGATGCCATGCAGCGGGTTCTTGGCTTGTTCGGTCACGGTCGGTCTGCACAGTAAGTGGCGGGGGCGCCAAGTTAGCAATAACGCCGTGGCGCGTCAGCCGGTTCGCTCGCAGTAAACCTTGAGCCCCTGCAAACGAGCCGCCACGGCGCGGCGGAAATACCAGGCCGCCAGCGGCTCGACCAGCCACGGCAGCGCCCAGCGCTTGATCTGCAACTGATAGCGAAACACCACTTCGGTCTCCTGAGCGCCACGCTCATGAAATATCCAGCTACCGGCAAACAGGCGCAGAAAGAATGGCCCTCGCAGCATACGAATAGCCGCCCGCTGAGGTGCATCGACCTGAACGAACTCCACCTCCATTCGCAGACCATTGCGCGCTATCACTAGAACTCTTGCACCACGCTGCACAGCCTGCAGCTCACCCATAAATTCGATGCGCTCGGGAAAAGGATCCCACTCGTAGCGCACCGCATAGTCCTGCGAGACCTGATAAACCCGTGCTCGCGCAGCGGCTATCGACACACGCAATTCGATCAGCGCCACAGCCTTACTCCAGCAATGACTGCAGCAACGCCCGGCCCTCGGGCCAGGCGCCCAGGCCGCTATCGCTGTTGAGATGGCCACGGGCGCCGGCGTTGTGCCAGCGACTGCCCCAACGCAGCGCCGCCGCATGGGCATGTTCCAGGCTGCTGTAAGGGTCGTCGCTGCTGGCCACCAGCAGGCTGGGAAAGGCCAGCGGCAAGTCAGGCACCGGCACAAAACCGACGATATTCAGCTCGGCGGCCGGACCTTCCGGATCAGGCGGGGCCACCAGCATGGCCGCACGAATGCGCTGGCGCGTCTGTGCCGCCCAGTGCGCCACCAGACCGCAGCCCAGGCTATGGGCCACCAGCACGGTATCCGGCCCGCTGGCGACCACCGCCTGTTCCAGCACGGCCAGCCACTCGTCACACACCGGGTTCCACCAGTCGCGCTGCTCGACCCGGCGAAAACGCGGATCGCCCTGCTGCCACAGGCTCTGCCAGTGCTCGGGGCCGGAATCGCCGTAGCCGGGGATGATGAGGAATGTCGTGCTCATGATGGACTGCCTTGTCGTGATCCTGCGCCAACCATGCCCGAGCCGTTGCGAGCGCTCAAGCCCGAGGTAGAGCACTTAGAACCTGTTTCGGGTCTTTTGAGCTAGAGCCAGGCAAGGCGCAACGACCAGCGGGAGTAACAGCCGAAGGCTGGCCCGAAGGGTAAGCACCAGCGAATCAATTGGGCGAGGACGCGGAGTTTACGAGCTGTAAATGAGCAGTACTCGTTTCACTCGCCCCTCGGGTCGCGCTAAAGCGCGTTAGCCGCAAGCGGCTTTCCGAGCCCGATTGACCAGCCTGCGGCTGTTACTGCGTTGCAACGCAGCATGGCCGACGATCAAGAGATCCGAAACAGGTTCTTAGCCCGCTGTGGACTGAAAGTTGAACACCCGCCAGCGCCCCTGCCCGTCTTGGCGCAGCTCGATGGAGATAAGACAGGCGCCTTCGAAATGCACGGTCAGGCTCGGCATCTCCACGTCGGCATCTGCCAGCCAGCGGCGCAGGCGATTGCCATGCGACTGCGGCGGATGGGTCCAGGCCAACTTCAGCGCCTCGCGGCTGCACAACTGGCGCGCGCTGCGCTCGGCGAACTGCTGTCGATCCGTACCCAGCAGCCCGCCACCGGCCAGCGTCAGCGCGAAGGCCTCGGCCTGGCGATCCGCCTGCAGCAACTGGAGAAACTGGCTGGCCACGTCTGTCGCCGCATCGTTGCGGTAGGCGGCCTTGAGCCACAACCAGCTGCCGGCAGCCAGCAGCAGCGCCAACAGCAAACCGCCGCGACGACTCATGCCGCGATCACTCGCGGATGATGAACAGCTTGGTGACGAACCATTCCGCGCCTTTGTACAGGTAACCCAGCGGCCCGTAGATGGTAGCCGGCTTGGGTGGCTCGGCCTGGCTCAGGCTGACCTTGATGGTGGCCATCTGGATCTGATCCTTGAGAATGCGCATACGCGCGTCCATGGAGTCGATCTCGGACTGGATGCGATTGAGCTCACCCTCGATCTGGATGATGTCCTTGACGTCCCTGGCCTTGCCCAGTAGCTCGCGCAGGCGATCACGCAGCGCCTTGTTATTGTTCAGGCGGGTTTCCACATCGACGTACTGCTCGGTGACATCCTCACCCTTGACGTGGCGGGCCAGCACCTTGCCGCTTTGCTCGATGCTGCTCAGGGCATTTTCAAACGCATCCTTGGGCACGCGAAACACGAAGCTCTGGCTGTCGCTGCCGTAGATGGCGGTTTCCTCGACATAGCCGCCCAGATCGAGAATGCGCTGGGTCAACTGCTGTTTGGCCTTGCCCAGATCCGCCACTTCCAGGGAGAAGTCGGCAGTCCACACCAGCAGGCGACCAGACACCTTGGCCTGCATTGGCGTACTCAGCGCCGCCTCGGCGGCCGGTGCGCCCTCATAGGCCGCGCCGCCTCTGGAGGAACAGCCACTCAGCGCGGCCAAAGTCGCCAGCAGGGCCAGGCCGGCCCAGTGTTTCAGGTACATCTTCATCCGTGGAATCCTCTGCATTCGTCCTGGTTGAACGGACATCGATGATACGGGGCGCGCCAGCGTTTTGCAGTGATGCGCATCGCCACGCCGGCGCGTCAGTGGCACCTGCCCGGTAAATCGCGCCCATAAAAAAGGGCAGCCCGCAGGCTGCCCAGTCACACGCAGAGCGATGGATCAGTGGGCGGTGGCGCCGCTGGAGCCCAGGCCGGTCTGCGAACGCACGAACTGCGGGTAGAAGCGCGCACGCTCCTCGTCGGCAGCAGCAGACTTGTCGGTGATCGAGAAGAACCAGATCCCGATGAAGGCCACGGCGATGGAGAACAGCGCCGGGTACTCGTAAGGGTAGATCGGAGTAGCGTTGCCGAGGATCTGCACCCAGATGGTTGGGCCGAGGATCATCAGGCCAACGGCGGTGATCAGACCCAGCCAGCCGCCGATCATGGCGCCACGGGTGGTCAGCTTCTTCCAGTACATGGAAAGGATCAGTACCGGGAAGTTGCAGCTGGCCGCGATGGAGAAGGCCAGGCCGACCATGAAGGCGATGTTCTGCTTCTCGAACAGGATGCCCAGGCCGATCGCCAGCACACCCAGCACCACGGTGGTGATCTTCGATACGCGCAGCTCATCCTTCTCGTTGGCTTTGCCCTTCTTGTACACGCTGGCATACAGGTCGTGGGACACCGCCGAAGCGCCGGACAGGGTCAGGCCGGCCACCACCGCGAGAATGGTGGCGAAGGCCACGGCCGAGATGAAGCCGAGGAACCAGCTGCCGCCTACTGCGTTGGCCAGGTGTACCGCGGCCATGTTGTTGCCGCCGAGCAGTGCGCCGGTGGCATCCTTGAAGGCCGGGTTGGTGCTGACCAGCAGGATCGCGCCGAAACCGATGATGAAGGTCAGGATGTAGAAGTAGCCGATGAAACCGGTGGCGTAGAACACCGACTTACGGGCTTCCTTGGCATCCGAAACAGTGAAGAAGCGCATCAGGATATGCGGCAGGCCGGCGGTACCGAACATCAGCGCCAGGCCGAGGGAGATTGCCGAGATCGGGTCTTTCACCAGGCCGCCGGGGCTCATGATCGCCTCGCCTTTCGGGTGTACGGCAATGGCTTCGGTGAACAGGCGAGCGAAGTCGAAATTGACGTGCTTCATCACCATCAGCGCCATGAACGAGGCACCGGAGAGCAGCAGCACCGCCTTGATGATCTGCACCCAGGTGGTGGCCAGCATGCCGCCGAACAGCACGTAGCAAACCATCAGGATGCCGACCAGAATCACCGCGACGTGGTAGTCGAGGCCGAACAGCAGCTGGATCAGCTTGCCGGCACCGACCATCTGCGCGATCAGGTAGAAGGCCACCACCACCAGCGAGCCGCTGGCGGACAAGGTGCGAATTTCCGTCTGTTTGAGGCGGAACGAGGCAACGTCGGCAAAGGTGTACTTGCCCAGGTTGCGCAGGCGCTCGGCGATCAGGAACAGGATGATCGGCCAGCCGACCAGGAAGCCGATCGAGTAGATCAGACCGTCATAGCCAGAGGCGAACACCAGCGCGGAAATACCCAGGAAAGACGCCGCCGACATGTAGTCGCCGGCAATCGCCAGGCCGTTCTGGAAGCCGGTGATGCCACCGCCGGCGGTGTAAAAGTCCGCTGCCGACTTGCTGCGTTTGGATGCCCAGTAAGTGATGCACAGGGTCGCGCCGACGAAGGCGACGAACATGACAATGGCGGCGACGTTCAGCGGCTGGCGCTGGACTTCACCTTCGATGGCGCCGGCCGCCCACAGCGCCGGTGCCATGGCCAGCAGGCCGATGGCGGTCAGGATGCGCGCGATCATTTCTGCACCTCGTCGAGAATGGCCTGGTTGAGGCTGTCGAACTCGCCGTTGGCGCGCTTGACGTAGATACCGGTCAGCACGAAGGCGGAAAGGATCAGACCGACGCCCAGGGGGATGCCCCAGGTAACCGGCGAGTCGGCGCTGATGCGGGTGCCGAGCAGCTGCGGCTCGAAGGCGATCAGCAGGATAAAGGCCACGTACAGGCCGAGCATGATGGCGGAAAGGCTCCAGGCGAAGCGCTCGCGCTTGGCGACCAACTCCTGGAAACGCGGATTCTGTTCAATCCGCTTGTAGATGCTGTCGTTCATTGTTGTTGTCCTCCGCAGCACGGGTTGCTGGTGAGTCAACTCTAGGCCGACGGCCAAGCGGCGACAGACGACCTTAGTCGTAGCCGGTGGGCACTCGCGACCAAAGTCTTACAGGTGGCCGGGAATTATCAGGCCCCGCTGGCGATAGCTATCGATGGCGATACCGAAGGCACCACTGGTGTGCACTTCATGCACCCGATAAGGCCTGCCACTGAGATCGCGCGGCGACTCCTGCAAATCAACCACACGCTCCTTGCAGGGCAGCTTGTGTTCATCCAGCACAAGCAGCAAGCGGGGTTTGAGTTTGCTACCCAGAGGACAGCTGATGATGATGCCGACTTCACCACTGCTCAGCTCGACAATTTCTCCCGGCGGATAGATACCGACCAGTTGCACGAAAGCCTTGACTATATCCTGATCAAAGTGGGTTTCACGGGCATCAAACAGGATGCGCAGCGACTCCAGGCTGGACTTACCTTTGCTGTAAACCCGATCACTGTTGATCGCGTCGTAGCTATCAACCACGGCAACGATTTTGGCGAAATAAGGAATCTTGCTAGCATCCAGGCCGCGCGGATAACCGCGACCATCGAGCCGCTCATGATGTGAATAGGCCACGTCAACCGTCGCGGATGTCACCTGCTGGTTGCTCATGAGCAGTTTGCGCCCCTCAGCTGCATGACTTTGCATGATGGTCAGCTCTTCGGGCGTCAGCGCGCCGGGCTTGTTGAGAATCTCATCCGGAACCTTGATCTTGCCCACATCGTGGAGCATGCCGCAGACGCCGATCTGCTCCAACTGCAGGGGCAATAAACCGAGTTCGCGGCCCAAGGCAATGGAAAAGATCGCTACGCGCAGCGAATGTTCGGAGGTGTACTCGTCCTTGTTCTTGATCCGTGCAAGCCAGAGTAGCGCTGCCGGGTTGCGCAGGATGCTGTCGACACAGTCCTTAACCACCACCTTGACCGCTGCCACATCCAGCTCCTGACCCACCTTGACGGCCTGTAGGATCCGCAACGACTGCTCGCGAGCAGCATGATAGGCAGGTGTCGCCCGCTCAATTTCGCTACTGAAATCGACTTTGCCAATGACGGGCTGGAGCGGTTGTGCTGCCGCCAAACTCTCGACAACCTGTGGTTTGACCCCGATGGAGCGCCGCGCATCGACCCAGACAAACTGACAGATTTCCTGCAGCAGGCGGATTTCCTGCTGCTGGCGTATGCGAAAGCCCTGAAACAGGAACGCCGTATCGGTCCAGGGCCGGTCGAGCTCAGCTACGTACATGCCGATGACGAGTTCAGCGACCGCAATCTTCAGTCGCCCGCTATCAGTGTCCGCCATGCAATGCACCTGTTGAGGTCATCCGATCTGCACAGGCGAATGACAGGAGAGGGGTTATTAAGTTGAGACTAGCGGAGCTCTCGACCGCACAATGGGAACAAATAAACTATCAAACAGAATAATTCGATGCCCTCCCTCTATCGATTTGATTGAGAAGCGTCATTTCATTGGCCTCCTGCCCCCGCCTAAGCTGCACATCAAGAAAGAACAATTCTCGTTTGAGGCGCACCATGCTCAAGACCATAACCTTCACCCTCATGCACTTCTGCATCGCCTTCAGCGTGGCCTACGCCCTGACCGGTAGCCTGACCGTGGGCGGCCTGGTGGCAGTGGTCGAGCCGCTGTGCAACTCGGTGGGTTTCTACCTGCATGAAAAATTCTGGCAGCGCCTGGAGAACAAGGGCGCAGCCTCCAGCGAGATCCCGCGTCACGCCTGGTTACATCATCACGCGTGAATCGGCGGCGAACTGTCCGTGGCGGGCCGCGATCCGCTAAGATGCGCGGCTTTGCCGCCACGCATACGCCGCCACCATGAGCCACAACCCGCGTTTCCCAGTCGTTCCCTATCTATTCGCCAGCCTGCTCGCCGTACTGGCGCTCGCCGCCATCTGGTACGCCATTGGCCGTCCGGTGCAGCTGGCCGATGCCGCCACGCCCGAACACAAGCTGCAGTGCGCCTCCTACACGCCGTTCGGCAAGGATCAGTCGCCCTTCGACCAGCCTTTCAGCATCCGCCCCGAGCAGGTGGAAACCGACTTCACCCAGTTGGCCAAGCGCTTCGAGTGCGTACGCACCTACTCCATGACCGGCCTGGAAATGCTCCCGGAGATGGCGCGCAAGCACGGCCTCAAGCTGCTGCTGGGTGCCTGGATCAATGGCAACCCGGCGGATAACCAGAAGGAAATCGACGCTCTGGTCAAAGCCGCCAACGCCAACCCGGACGTGGTCCAGGCGGTGATCGTCGGTAACGAGTCGCTGCTGCGCAAGGAAATCACCGGCGCCCAGCTGGCCACTCTGATCGGTCAGGTCAAGGCCCAGGTCAAACAGCCGGTCACCTATGCCGACGTCTGGGAGTTCTGGCTCAAGCACAAGGAAGTCGCCCCGGCGGTGGACTTCATCACCATCCACCTGCTGCCCTACTGGGAAGATGACCCGAGCGGCATCGAGCAGGCCCTGGAACAGGTCGCCAAGGTGCGCGCCAGCTTCGGTACCGCCTACGCGCCCAAGGACATCCTGATCGGTGAAACCGGCTGGCCAAGCGAAGGCCGCCAGCGCGAAACCGCCGTGCCGAGCCGGGTCAACGAGGCGCTGTTCATCCGTGGCTTCGTCAAGATGGCCGAGGCAAACGGCTGGCACTACAACCTGATCGAGGCCTTCGACCAGCCGTGGAAGCGCGACAGCGAAGGCGCCGTCGGCGGCTACTGGGGCCTGTTCGATGCCGACCGCCAGGAGAAAGGCATCCTCGCCGGCCCGGTGTCCAACCTGCCGCACTGGCCCTGGTGGCTGGCCGCCAGCCTGCTGCTCGGCGCCGGCGCCCTGCTGCTCGGTGGCCGCCCGGCCTCGACTCGCGCCGCCCTGCTGATGCCGCTGACCGCCGCCCTCGGCGCCGCCTGCATCGCCGGCTGGGCCGAGCTGGCCGGTATCACCAGCCGCTTCTTCGGCGAATGGCTGTGGGCTGCCGCGCTGCTGGCGCTGAACCTGATCGTCCTGGCCCATGCCGTGCTCGCCCTGTCCGCCAGCGGCGGCCTGCGCGCCCGCCTGTACGCCTGGCTGCAGGCCCGCGCCGGCTGGTGGCTGGCCGCCGCCGGTTTCGCCGGTGCGGTGCTGATGCTGGCGCTGGTATTCGACTCGCGCTACCGCAGCTTCCCCAGCGTCGCCCTGCTGCTGCCGGCGCTGGTCTACCTGTGCCGTCCGGTCAGCGGGCCGCGCCGCGAGATCGTCCTGCTCGCCGTGCTGATCGGCGCCGGCATCGCCCCGCAGCTGTATCAGGAAGGCCTGCACAACCAGCAAGCCATCGGCTGGGCGCTGACCAGCACACTGCTGCTGGCCGCCCTGTGGCGTAGCCTGCGCCTCAAGCGCGGCTGATCGCCGACCAACAAGAAGGCTATGTCCCAGTAGCGTGTTGCACAGGCTAAAGCTGTAGGTTGGGTTGAGGAGCAGCGCGACGAAGCCCAACGAGGCCTGCACCGAACCCGTTGGGCTTCGCTGCGCTCAACGCCAACCTACGGAAATTGTCTGGCCTGCGGCCGATCCATACCGGTCAAACCCCATGCAACACATGATGGGGACATAGCCAATAAAAAAGGGACGCCGCGGCGTCCCTTTTTCATGCCTGGAGCAAACTCAGGCACTAGTCACCGGCTTGCGCACCAGGCGCAGCCCAGCCAGTACCACCGCGAACACCGCCAGGCTGGCGCTGTACAGCACCAGCGCCGGCAGCGCGAGGAACAGGCCCAGAGCCGCCAAGATCTTGCCGGCCCGGGCCGGCACGAAGAAGGCCACCAGCGCCACGACCAGCGCCGCACCGGCGATCACCCGGAAGTGGATCAGCCAGCCCAGAGCGGCACGCGCCTGGCACTCCCAGCGCTGCGCCTGCTCGGCACACAGGCCGACCCACTGGCCGTCCTCCATCAGGGCGAAACGCACGCCATAGCAGGCCGCCAGCCACAACGGCAGGGCCAGCAACAGCAGAAGTAAGGGCAAATGACGGGACATCAAGGCGACTCCAGGGGTCGAAAAAGCGGCGCCCAGCTTAATCGGCTGTCGTTTGAATGCAAGCCAGGCGCACTAGAATCCTGTCATGGACAAACGCCGACTGCTGTATTGCCTGATTTTCCTGGCCGCCTGCTGGTACGGCTGGAACCGCCTGTACCCGCCCTTTCAGCCGCCCGTGCCGGGGCCGCTGGAAAGTACCGGCAGCTACCGCCTGGGCCAGCACACCATCACCCCGCTGCAGCCCTTTGAGCTGGAAGCCCGCATATTGGGCCGCGAGGACTACCGCTATGACCGTGGTGCACAGGTCTCACCCACCGACCTTGCCCTGGGCTGGGGGCCAATGGCCGATCCGCAGCTGCTGGCACGGATCGATATCAGCCAGGGCAACCGCTGGTACCGCTGGCATGTCGACGAATTCCCGATCGAACGCCGCGCCATCGAAACCCACAGCGCCAACATGCACATGATCCCGGCCAACGCCGAAGTCGCCGCCGAGCTGGCGCAGGTCGAGCCCGGCCAGCACGTGGCCCTCAGCGGACAACTGGTGCGCGTAGATGGCGACGACGGCTTCCACTGGCTCAGCTCGCTGAGCCGCGAGGACGTAGGGGACGGCGCCTGCGAGCTGGTCTGGCTGGAAAAACTGCGCCGGCTCGACTAATCGCACTCTTGGCCCTTGCGCTTGTCCTATCGGCGTTATTCACTCCCAGCAGCCTTCAACCAAGGGATTTGGCCATGCCCCGCCTGACCGCACTCGCCGCCCTGCTCGGCAGCCTGCTCCTTGCCGCGCCGGCACTGGCCGGCGATATCGCTGCCGAGCACTACGGCTACCCGATCAGCAACCCCTTCGAAGCGACCATCGCCAGCACCCCTCCGGGTCTGCGCCCGCAGGTGCCCGGCGATGAGCAGATCGACCAGGCCGACTACAATCTCAAGCTGCGTCCGGAACGCGAGTTCGAGCTGCCGGAGAACTTCTGGCCGGTGACCAAGCTGCGCTATCGCCTGGCGCGCCAGGATGGCCCGGCGCCGCTGATCTTCATCATCTCCGGCACCGGCGCCAACTATGCCAGCGGCAAGACCGAGGATCTCAAGCGCCTGTTCTACGGCGCTGGCTACCATGTGGTGCAACTGTCCTCGCCGACCAGCTACGACTTCATGAGCGCCGCCTCGCGCGCGGCCACCCCGGGCCTGTCCAGCGAAGACGCGGAAGACCTGTACCGGGTGATGATGGCCGTGCGCGCACAGCACCCGGATGTAGAGGCGACCGAGTTCAACCTCACCGGCTACAGCCTTGGCGGCCTGCATGCGGCCTTCGTCAGCAAGCTCGACGAGAGCCTGCGCAGCTTCAACTTCAAGCATGTGCTGCTGCTCAACCCGCCGGTCAACCTGTACACCTCGGTGAGCAACCTCGACCGTCTGGTGCAGGCACAGGCCAAGGGCGTGAACGACAACACCACCTACTTCGAGCTGCTGCTCGGCAAGCTCACCCGCTACTTCCAGCAGAAGGGCCATATCGAGCTGGACGACGCCCTGCTCTTCGATTTCCAGCAATCCAGGCAGCGCCTCTCCAACGAGCAGATGGCCATGCTGGTCGGCAGCTCGTTCCGCTTCTCCTCGGCGGATATCGCCTTCACCTCCGACCTGATCAACCGCCGCGGTCTGATCACCCCGACCCAGTACCCGATCACCGAGGGCACCAGCCTGACGCCCTTCTTCAAGCGCGCGCTGCGCTGCGACTTCGAGTGCTACATGAACGAGCAGTTGATCCCCTACTGGCGCAGCAAATTCAACGGCGGCAGCTTCGATCAGCTGGTTCACCAGGTCAGCCTGTACGCCCTCGAGGATTACCTGAAAGACAGCAGCAAGATCGCTGTGATGCACAACGCCGACGACCTGATCCTCGGCCCTGGCGACCTGGGCTTCCTGCGCCGCACCTTCGGCGAGCGGCTGACCGTCTACCCCCATGGCGGGCACTGCGGCAACCTCAACTACCGCGTCAATAGCGACGCCATGCTGGAGTTCTTCCGTGGCTAAGCAATGGATTCCGGGCCAGGCGCTCGTGCTCGCCCTGCTGCTGTGCAGCCCGCTGGCCCTGGCGCAGCCGGATGCCGACGGTTTCACCAACCCGCTGGATCAGCTCAACTTCAACCCGCACCTCAACCAGCATGAATTCGAGCGCGCCAGCCTCGATGCGCTGCAGGTCTACGACCCCTGGGAGTCGTGGAACCGGCGGGTCTACCACTTCAACTACCGTTTCGACGAATGGGTGTTCCTGCCGGTGGTCGACGGCTACCGCTACGTCACCCCGCGCTTCGTGCGCAGCGGCGTGAGCAACTTCTTCAGCAACCTGGGCGACGTGCCCAACCTGCTCAACAGCCTGCTGCAGTTCAAGGGCAAGCGCTCACTGAACACCACCGGACGCCTGCTGCTCAACACCACCATCGGCATCGCCGGGCTGTGGGACCCGGCCACACGCATGGGCCTGCCCAGGCAAAGCGAGGACTTCGGTCAAACCCTGGGCGTCTATGGCGTGCCGGACGGCCCCTATGTGATGCTGCCGCTGCTCGGCCCCGCCAACCTGCGCGATACCGGCGGCAAGCTGTTCGACTTCGTCGCCGAAAACCAGATCAACTACCTCAACGTCGCCGAAGTCAGCAGCGACCACCCGGAAATCACCGCCCTCAAGGTGGTCGACCTGCGCTACGGCACCAACTTCCGCTACGGCCAGCTGAATACCCCGTTCGAGTACGAGAAAGTGCGCTACGTCTATCGCGAATCACGCAAGCTGCAGATCGCCGAATAGGCCTGACACGCCAACTTCTCTACAGCTTCACGCGGGTGGCGCTTTCCGGGTGCGTTGTGCGTATCCGGAGCCTTCAACGAACATTCTGCTACGCATCGAGATCGTTCGTGCTGGGCGGGTGCAACCCGCGAGAGATGGCGCGCGGGCTGCACCCGCCCTACGGTCGGCTACTGGCTTATGGAGCCCGTAGCCGGGTTACGCCGCAGCCAATCCTGTGCCAGAGCCGTACCTCATGAGGCGCTAACCCAGCCTAGGCTCGACGTGGGGCGCAACTGATAGCCCGAAAAGATCGTAAACAGGCCGGCGAACTCAGCGATTGGAAGACGGTAGCAAAACATCTTCCGCCACTGGCACGCCGAGGCCGAGGAAGCGGATCAGCGCATCCTTCTGCGCCATGGCGTCCTGGAAGCCCAGTTCGATCAGCTCGTTGCAATAACCGGGTTCGAACAACAGGTAGCTGAGCACCCCGGCGCCGCTGGCCTTGGTCGCCCCGGAGCCGCGCAGGAACAAGCGCATGGACTTGGCCAGCTCGTGACGATGGCGCGCGGCGATCTGGTCCAGCGGCTGGCTCGGCGAAATCACCAGCACTTCCACCGGCTTCAGGCCCAGGCCACGCGGATGCAGGCCGGACGGCACCAGGCTGCTCATGTGGTTGAGCCGTTCGAGCAGTTCGATATCGCCTTCCAGGCTGTCGATAAAGGTGCTGTTGAGCATGTGCCCGCTGATCTGCGCCAGGGTCGGCGGCAACCCGCTGCGCGGGCGCACCACCTGCTGGTTGGCGCCCTTGCCCAGCGGATTGCCACTGACCCCGACCACCAGCACCCGGCTGGCACCCAAATGCAGGGCCGGGCTGATCGGTGCCGACTGGCGCAGGGCACCGTCACCGAAGTATTCGCGGTTGACCTTGATCGGCGGGAAGATCAGCGGAATCGCCGTACTGGCCATCAGATGATCCAGACTCAGGCGGGTCGGCACACCGACCCGGCGGTGACGGAACCACGGGTCGATGGCCGCGCGACCTTGATAGAAGGTCACCGCCTGGCCGCTCTCGTAACCGAAGGCGGTCACCGCCACCGCGCGCAGCTGACGCATGCGCACTGCCGCGGCGATGCCGGAGAAGTCCAGTTCACGTTCGAGCATCTCGCGCAGCGGCGCGCTGTCGAGCAGCGCCACCGGCGAGTCGTCGCCCATGCCCAGCAGGCTGTGGCCGACGAAACGCCCGGCCTGGCGCAGCACACCCGGCCAGTCGGTGCGGTACACCTGGTCGGAGTGAAAGCTTTGCCAGACCTGGGTCAGACGGCGGATCGCCTCGGTGAAATGCAGGGCGCCGCAGGCCAGGCCCACCGCATTGATCGCCCCGGCCGAGGTACCGACTATGACCGGAAACGGATTGTGCGCCGCATTCGGCAACAGGTCGGCAATCGCACTGAGCACACCGACCTGGTAAGCCGCCCGGGCCCCACCACCGGAAAGAATCAGCCCGGTCGTGGGCGCATCGGAGCGTACGGCTTGATTCATGGACTATCCCCAGTGGTCTTTTCGCCAGTATAGGGGCCACCCTTCAGCCCCGCTTCGTGTACAGCTTGGCCTCGCCCGGCGGGCGGGTCTTGAAACGCCGGTGAGCCCAGAGGTATTGCTCGGGATGCTGGCGGATCGCGGCCTCGACCCACTGGTTGATGCGCAGGCAGTCTGCCTCTTCGCTCTCGCCGGGGAAATCGGCCAGCGGTGGATGCACCACCACTTTATAACCGGAACCATCGGCCAGGCGCTCCTGGGTGAAGGGGATCACCCGCGCCCGGCCCAACCGGGCGAACTTGCTGGTAGCGGTGACCGTAGCGGCCGGCACGCCGAACAGCGGCACGAAGATGCTGCGCTGCGCACCGTAGTCCTGATCCGGGGCATACCAGACCACGCCGCCCGCGCGCAGCAGCTTGAGCATGCCGCGTACATCGTCGCGCTCGATCACGCCGAGCAGACGCTGCTCGCGACCGCTGCGCTGGATGAAGTCGAACAGCGGATTGCCGTGCGGGCGATACATGCCATACATGCCCTGGGCCATGCCGAGCAGGCCGCCGCCCATTTCCAGAGTGGTGAAGTGCAGGGCCATGAGAATCACCCCCTGCCCCTCGGCTTCGGCCTGGCGCAGATGCTCGATACCTTCGATACGGCCCAAGCGGCGCAGGCGTGCCGCCGGCCACCACCAGCTGATCGCCATCTCGAAGAACGTCATGCCGGTGGAGGCGAAGTTCTCCCGCAGCAGACGCTCGCGCTCGGCAGCGGACAGCTCGGGGAAGCACAGCTCCAGGTTGCGCGCAGCAATCTGCCGGCGCGAACCGGCCAGGCGATACATCAAACCGCCCAGCCAGCGCCCCAGGCGCATCAGCAGCGCATAGGGCAACAGCGAAACCAGCCAGAGCAGGCCCAACCCCAACCACAGCAGCCAGAAGCGCGGGTGCAGGAAATAGCCACGAAATTGCGGGCGATCCATGAATGATTCCGGACAATGATTCAGGCCGGGCATTCTACAGAAGTCCTCTCGGCTTGCGGCCGACAAGGCTTCTCGTTATAAGTCCTCGCCATCCCACCGCATGAACAGACCATGAGCCAAGCCGACCTCCTCGACCAAGACCCCGTGTTCCAGCTCAAGGGCAGCATGCTGGCCATCACTGTGCTGGAGCTGGCGCACAACGACCTGGAGCGCCTGGATCGGCAACTGGCCGAGAAAGTCGTCCAGGCCCCCAATTTCTTCCAGAACGTCCCGCTGGTGCTGGCCCTGGACAAGCTGCCGGAAGGTGAAGGCAGCCTCGACCTGAGCAAGCTGATGGAGCTGTGCCGTAACCACGGCCTGCGCACCCTGGCCATCCGCGCCAGCCGCGAGGAAGACATCGCCGCCGCCAATGCCCTGAACCTGCCGGTACTGCCGCCGTCCGGTGCACGGGAGAAACTGGTCGAGCCGGTGGAAAGCCGCAAGAAGGCGGAAAAACCGGAAAAACCTGCGGAACCGGCGGTCAAACCGACCAAGATCATCACCACCCCGGTGCGCGGCGGCCAGCAAATCTACGCCCAGGGCGGCGATCTGGTGGTGCTGGCACCGGTCAGCGCCGGCGCGGAACTGCTCGCCGACGGCAATATCCATGTGTACGGCCCCATGCGCGGCCGTGCCCTGGCCGGGGTCAAGGGCGATCCGAAGGCACGTATTTTCTGCCAGCAGATGGGCGCCGAAATGTTCTCCGTGGCCGGCCAGTACAAGACCGCCGAAGACCTGCGCCGCGATCCGCTGTGGGGGCAATCGGTACAGGTCAGCCTGTCGGGTGACGTGTTGAACATCACCCGCCTTTAACGGATACTGCGGCCAACTTTTAGGGACCAAAAGGGCATTCGGAAGCCAGTGTTTTCGGCTCGGGAATGCCCGATTTTTCATATATTTGGGGTAAATCACCTTGGCCAAGATCCTGGTAGTCACTTCCGGCAAGGGCGGCGTGGGTAAAACCACCACCAGCGCCGCCATCGGTACCGGCCTCGCCCTGCGCGGCCACAAAACCGTGATCGTCGACTTCGACGTCGGCCTGCGTAACCTCGACCTGATCATGGGCTGCGAGCGCCGCGTGGTGTACGACTTCGTCAACGTGATCAACGGCGAAGCGACCCTGACCCAGGCCCTGATCAAGGACAAACGCCTGGAAAACCTGTACGTGCTGGCCGCCAGCCAGACCCGTGACAAGGACGCGCTGACCAAGGAAGGCGTGGGCAAGGTCATCGACGAGCTGTCGAAGAACTTCGAATACGTCATCTGCGACTCGCCGGCCGGTATCGAGACCGGCGCCCACCTGGCCATGTATTTCGCCGATGAAGCGATTGTCGTGACCAACCCGGAAGTGTCCTCGGTACGCGACTCCGACCGCATGCTCGGCCTCCTGGCCAGCAAGTCGCGCCGCGCCGAACAGGGCCTGGAGCCAATCAAGGAACGCCTGCTGCTGACCCGCTACAACCCCGAGCGCGTGACCAAGGGCGAAATGCTCGGCGTGGAAGACGTCGAGGAAATCCTCGCCATCAACCTGCTCGGCGTGATCCCGGAGTCCCAGGCTGTGCTGAAAGCCTCCAACCAGGGCGTACCGGTGATCCTCGACGAAGAGAGCGATGCCGGCCAGGCCTACGGAGATGCCGTCGACCGTCTGCTGGGCAAGGAAGTGCCCCACCGCTTCCTCGACGTGCAGAAGAAAGGACTCATGCAACGCCTGTTTGGAGCGCGCTAATGAACATTTTCGATTTCTTTCGTGAGCGCAAGAAGGAAACCCCTGCCTCGATCGCGAAAGAGCGTCTGTCGATCATCGTCGCCCACGAGCGCGGCCAGCGCAGCCAGCCGGACTACCTGCCGGCTCTGCAGAAAGAACTGGTCGAGGTGATCCGCAAGTACGTCAACATCGAGCAGGATCAGGTGCAGGTCGCGCTGGAAAACCAGGGCAGCTGCTCCATTCTGGAACTCAATATCACCCTGCCGGATCGTTGATTCGCCCAGGGTAAGCAACGGCGGCCAAGGCCGCCGTTTCTATTTGTGGAAAAGCCATGCCGCTGTCGAATGTCGAAATTCTCCACCAGGACGCTGCCCTGCTGGTGATCAACAAGCCCACCCTGCTGCTCTCGGTGCCCGGCCGTGCCGAGGACAACCGCGACTGCCTGGTGACCCGCCTGCAGGAAAACGGCTACCCGGAAGCGCGCATCGTTCACCGCCTGGACTGGGAAACCTCGGGCATCATCGTCCTCGCCCGCGACGCCGACAGCCACCGCGAGCTGTCCCGCCAGTTTCACGACCGCGAGACCGAGAAAGCCTACACCGCCCTGTGCTGGGGCCAGCCGGAACTGGACAGCGGCAGCATCGACCTGCCGCTGCGCTACGACCCGCCGACCAAGCCGCGTCACGTGGTCGACCACGAACAGGGCAAGCACGCCCTGACCTTCTGGAAAGTGCTGGAACGTTGCGGCGACTGGGCCCGCGTGGAACTGACGCCGATCACCGGCCGTTCGCACCAGCTGCGCGTGCACATGCTGTCCATCGGCCATCCGCTGCTCGGCGACGGCCTGTACGCCCACGAACAGGCCCTGGCCGCCTGGCCGCGCCTGTGCCTGCATGCCAGCATGCTCAGCCTGACCCACCCGCAGACTGGCGAGCGCCTGCGTTTCGAGTGCCCGGCGCCGTTCTGACACGGCACCTGCCAATCCGCCAGCGGAATCCGATAAACTCGGCTATCGCTGTCTGGAGTCCGTTATGCGCGCCGAGCTGAATCAAGGTCTGATCGAGTTCCTCAAGGCCTCGCCTACCCCCTTCCATGCCACCCGCAGCCTGGCCCAGCGCCTGCACGCCGCCGGCTACAAGGCGCTGGACGAGCGCGAGCCCTGGCACACCGAGCCGGGCGGGCGCTATTACGTCACGCGCAACGACTCCTCGATCATCGCCTTTCGCCTCGGTCATCGCGCACCACTGGACGGCGGCCTGCGCTTGGTCGGTGCACACACCGACAGCCCCTGCCTGCGCGTCAAACCGCAGCCGGAACTGCAGCGCCAGGGCTTCTTCCAGCTCGGCGTGGAAGTCTACGGCGGCGCCCTGCTCGCGCCCTGGTTCGATCGCGACCTGTCGCTGGCCGGCCGCGTGACCTTCCGCGAAGGCGGCAAGGTGCAGAGCCAGCTGATCGACTTCGAGCTGCCGATTGCCATCGTTCCCAACCTGGCCATCCACCTCAACCGCGAGGCCAACCAGGGCTGGCCGATCAACCAGCAGAACGAGCTGCCGCCGATCCTCGCCCAGCTTTCCGGCGAAGAACGCGCAGACTTCCGCGCCCTGCTCGCCGACCGTCTGGCCAGCGAACACGGCATCGCTGCCGACGCGGTACTGGACTACGAGCTGAGCTTCTACGACACCCAGAGCGCCGCAGTGATCGGCCTCAACCAGGACTTCATCGCCGGTGCGCGCCTGGACAACCTGCTGTCCTGCTACGCCGGCCTGCAGGCCCTGCTCGGCTCCGACGGCGACGAAAGCTGCGTGCTGGTGTGCACCGACCACGAGGAAATCGGCTCCTGCTCGGCCTGCGGCGCCGACGGCCCGTTCCTCGAGCAGGTGCTGCGCCGCGTGCTGCCGGACGGCGACGCATTCGTGCGGACCATCCAGAAATCCCTGCTGGTATCGGCCGACAACGCCCACGGCGTGCACCCCAACTACGCCGACAAGCACGACGCCAACCACGGCCCCAAGCTCAACGCCGGCCCGGTGATCAAGGTCAACAGCAACCAGCGCTACGCCACCAACAGCGAAACCGCCGGCTTCTTCCGCCACCTGTGTCTGGCCGAGGAAGTACCGGTGCAGAGCTTCGTGGTGCGCAGCGACATGGGCTGCGGCTCGACCATCGGCCCGATCACCGCCAGCCAGCTCGGCGTGCGCACTGTGGATATCGGCCTGCCGACCTTCGCCATGCACTCGATCCGCGAACTGGCCGGCAGCCATGACCTGGCCCACCTGGTCAAAGTGCTCAGCGCCTTCTACGCCAGCCCCGAGCTGGCGTAACCCCCGGCACCCCGGGCGAATGCCCGGGCATCCTGCTCAATCCGGCACTTCGACGCTGACTCGCACGGCGTCGTGGCGCCAGTATTCCAGATCGCAGTCGATGATCCGCCCGTGCTGGTCGCGGTTGACCCGGGTGATGCACAGCGCCGGGCTGCCCGGCGCGGCCTTGAGGCTCAGCGCCGCTTCCGTCGGCAATGCGGTGGGCAGGATGTCGAAACCGACCCGGCCGTAATGGATGCCATATTCGCTGGCATACAGCTCGGTCAGCGAAGCGGTCAGGTCGAAGTCCAGCAGGCCCGGAAAATACGCAGGGTTCAGGTAATGCTCGACATACAGCACCAGGCGCCCATCGATGCGCCGCGCCCGCCTGATCTGCAGCACCGCCGACAGCGCCGGCAGTTCCAGCTTCTCGCAGATCTGTGGCGCCGCCGGCATCAGCCGCGCGCTCAGCACCTCGGTGGACGGCTGGCGGCCCTGCTCGCGCACCATGGCGTGGAAGTGGCTGCGCACCAGCGGGTTGTAATTCAGCCGTAGCGGCGAGACGAACCAGCCACGGCGCTCCTCGCGGTAGATCAGCCCTTCGGCCTCCAGCTGGCCCAGCGCCTCGCGCAGGGTGATGCGAGTGGTCTCGAACAGCTCGCTGAGTTTGCGCTCGGCCGGCAGCTTGCCGCCCTGGGGCAGCAGGCCGTGCTCGATCTGCTCGAGCAGGGCGCGGCAGATGGCCGTAACGGTGCGGGGCGCTTCATCGCGCATGCTTTTCTCCAATCTGGCCTAGACCAGCACCAACAGGGTGCAAGTTAGCTCGGCGCTGCGGCCATGCTAGGCAGCCTAGATGACTGCGCGATGACAGCCACGACGCCTACCAGCAAGCCTGCATACCGCATGCCACAAGGCTTTCGACATACCAGACAAATCAGCCACTTAGCCATGGTCTACGCTTGCAGACGCGGAGCGGCCTCGTGCAACCGGCCGCAGCCTCGCCATAAAAGCGTCATACAAAGCCTCTAGATTTGGCCTGGGTCTTGCTGATCTAGACCAATCTCTAACCACGCTAAGGAGCTTCACATGAAACGCCTGCTGCTGGCTTCACTGATGGGATCGGCCATTGCCCTGGGTACCCAGGCCATGGCTAACGAGGATGTTAAGAGCCTGGAACAAGCCGCTCGCAAGGAAGGCGCCGTCAACAGCGTCGGCATGCCGGACAGCTGGGCCAACTGGAAGGACACCTGGGTCGACCTGGGCAAGCTCTACGGCCTCAAGCACATGGACACCGACATGAGCTCGGCACAGGAAATCGCCAAGTTCGCCGCCGAGAAAGACAACGCCACCGCCGATATCGGTGACGTCGGCGCCGCCTTCGGCCCCATCGCCGTGCAGCAAGGCGTGACCCAGCCTTACAAACCGACCACCTGGGAGCAGATCCCGGCCTGGGCCAAGGACCAGGACGGCCACTGGATGCTGGCCTACACCGGCTCCATCGCCTTTATCGTCAACAAGCAGTTGGTCAAGGACATCCCGCACTCCTGGGCCGACCTGAAGAAGGGCAAGTACAAGGTCGCCATCGGTGACGTCAGCGCCGCCGCCCAGGCGGTCAACGGCGTGCTGGCCGCCGCCATCGCCAACGGCGGTGACGAGAAGAACATCCAGCCGGGCCTGGACTTCTTCGCCGAGATCGCCAAGCAGGGCCGCCTGGGCCTGTCCAACCCAACCATCCAGACCCTGGAAAAAGGCGAAGTGGAAGTCGGCGTGGTATGGGACTTCAACGGCCTGAGCTACCGCGACCAGATCGACCCGAGCCGCTTCGAGGTGCTGATCCCGTCCGATGGTTCGGTGATCTCCGGCTACACCACGGTGATCAACAAGTACGCCAAGAACCCCAACGCCGCCAAGCTGGCCCGCGAGTACATCCTCAGCGACGCCGGGCAGATCAACCTGGCCAAGGGCAACGCCCGTCCGATCCGCGCCGAGCACCTGACCCTGCCGGCCGAAGTACAGGCCAAGCTGCTGCCTAACGAGCAGTACGCCAAGGTGCAGCCGATCAAGGATGCCGCCGCCTGGGAAGCCACCTCGAAAGCGCTGCCGCAGCTGTGGCAGGAAAACGTGATCATCGAGATGCAGTGATCGACCCTGCGGGGCCCGGTCATGGCCGGGCCCCGCATTCTTCATTCAGGAACTCACGCGATGAAGCACAAAGTCATCCTGGTGGTGCTCGACGGCCTCAACTATCAGGTGGCCCGGCACGCCCTCGGCCATCTGCAGGCCTACTGCGGAGCCGGACGCGCCGCGCTGTACCAGCTCGACTGCGAGCTGCCGGCCCTGTCGAGACCGCTCTACGAATGCATCATGACCGGCGTGACGCCGATCGACAGCGGCATCGTGCATAACGACGTGGTGCGCCTGTCCAACCAGCACAGCATCTTCCACTACGCCCGCACGGCTGGCCTGAGCACCGCTGCCGCGGCCTATCACTGGATGAGCGAGCTGTATAACCACGCGCCCTTCGATGCCGCCCGCGACCGCCACACCAGCAACCCGACCCTGCCGATCCAGCATGGTCACTTCTACTACGCCGACCACTATCCGGACTCGCACCTGTTCGCCGACGCGGAGCACCTGCGCCAGCGGCATAACCCGGACTTTCTCCTGGTGCACCCGATGAACATCGACGACGCCGGGCACAAGCACGGCCTCGACTCGCCGCAGTACCGCAACAGCGCACGCGCCGCCGACCTGTTGCTGGCCGAATACCTGCAGCGCTGGCTGGATGCCGGCTACCAGGTACTGGTCACCGCCGACCACGGCATGAACAACGACCGTTCGCACAACGGCCTGCTGCCCGAGGAGCGCGAAGTACCGCTGTTCGTCATCGGCAGCGCCTTCAGCCTCAACCCCGCCGCCCTGCCGCGGCAGACCGAGCTGTGCGGCACCGTCTGCGCCCTGCTCGGCGCGGCCCATGACAAACCCTGGTGCAAGGAACTGCTCACGTGACAGCAGGAAAATCCGCCGTGCTGCGCGGCAAATGGCTGGCCCTGCTGTGCCTGCTGCCGTTCGCTGTTTTCTTCATCGCCTTCCAGATCGCCCCGCTGGTGTGGGTCGCCGTGCACAGCCTGCGCGTCGGCGACAGCTGGGGCCTGGGCAATTTCGCCAAGGCCTTCGGCTCCAGGTTCTACCTGCAGGCCATCGAACACAGCCTGCAGATCGCCTTCTGGTCGAGTCTGTTCGGCATCCTCATCGCCGTGCTCGGCAGCTACTCGCTGCGCCAGGTGGATTCGAAGCTGCGCGACTTCGTCATGGCCTTCTCCAACATGACCAGCAACTTCGCCGGGGTGCCGCTGGCCTTCGCCTTCATCATCATCCTCGGCTTCAACGGCGCGCTGACCCTGCTGCTCAAGCAGGCCGGGCTGATCGAGGACTTCAACCTGTACTCCAAAGCCGGGCTGATCGTGCTCTACACCTACTTCCAGATCCCCCTCGGCGTGCTGCTGCTCTACCCGGCCTTCGACGCCCTGCGCGAAGACTGGCGCGAGTCTGCCGCGCTGCTCGGCGCCGGCACCTGGGACTTCTGGCGGCATATCGGCCTGCCGGTGCTGACCCCGGCGCTGCTCGGCACCTTCGTCATCCTGCTGGCCAATGCGTTGGGCGCCTACGCCACGGTGTATGCGCTGACCACCGGCAACTTCAACGTGCTGCCGATCCGTATCGCCGCCATGGTCGCCGGCGACATCAGCCTCAACCCGGACATGGCCAGCGCCCTGGCGATGATCCTGGTCGGCCTGATGGTGGTGATCACCGTCGTGCACCAGTGGCTGCTGAAGAGGAGCTACCATGTCGCGCACTGACGCCAAGCCGGGCGCCCTGTATCACCGCGTGGTGGTCTGGCTGCTGTTCCTGATCCTGCTGCTGCCGCTGGCCGGTACCCTGCTCTACTCACTGTCCACCAGCTGGTCGGCGACCATCCTGCCGGCCGGCCT
Source organism: Pseudomonas sp. (assembly GCA_051646165.1). GTDB lineage: Bacteria > Pseudomonadota > Gammaproteobacteria > Pseudomonadales > Pseudomonadaceae > Aquipseudomonas. The sequence continues at coordinate 52,335 of JBOFCR010000196.1, forward strand.
GACCTTCAAGTGGTACCTGGCGCTGTGGAGCGACGCACGCTTCCTCGCCGCCTTCGGCCAGTCGCTGCTGGTGTGCTTCGGTGCCCTGCTGCTGGCCAGCGTGCTGATCCTGCCGCTGCTGTTCGTGGTGCATTACCACTTCCCGCGCCTGGACGGACTGATGAACATCCTCATCCTGCTGCCGTTCGCCGTGCCACCGGTGGTGTCCTCGGTCGGCCTGCTGCAGGTCTACGGCTCGGGGCCGCTGGCGATGGTCGGCACGCCGTGGATCCTGATCGGCTGCTACTTCACCGTGGCCCTGCCGTTTATGTACCGGGCGATCACCAACAACCTGCAGGCGATCAACCTGCGCGACCTGATGGACGCCGCCCACCTGCTCGGCGCCAGCACCTGGCAGGCGGCTTTCCTGGTGGTGCTGCCCAACCTGCGCAAGGGCCTGATGGTCTCGCTGTTTCTCTCTTTCAGCTTCCTGTTCGGCGAGTTCGTCTTCGCCAACCTGCTGGTCGGCACCCGTTACGAGACCCTGCAGGTGTACCTGAACAACATGAAAAACAGCAGCGGCCACTTCAACAGCGCGCTGGTGATCTCCTACTTCTTCTTCGTGCTGATCTTCACCTGGGCAGCCAGCCGCCTGAACAAGGACAATCCATGAGTTACCTGAGCATCCGTGGCCTGCACAAAAGCTACGGCGACACAGCAATCTTCAGCGACATCAACTGCGAGATCGCCAAGGGCGAGTTCGTCACCCTGCTCGGCCCTTCTGGCTGCGGCAAATCCACCCTGCTGCGCTGCATCGCCGGGCTCACCGAGGTCGGTGGCGGGCAGATCCTCCTCGACGGCCAGGACCTGGTGCCGCTGTCGCCGCAGAAGCGCGACATCGGTATGGTGTTCCAGAGCTACGCGCTGTTCCCCAACATGACCGCGGCGCAGAACGTTGCCTTCGGCCTGCGCATGCAGAAGGTCGACAAGGACGAGAATGCCCAGCGCGTACAGGATGCCCTGGCCATGGTCGAGCTCGGCGACTTTGCCGCGCGCTATCCGCACCAGCTGTCCGGCGGCCAGTGCCAGCGCGTGGCCCTGGCCCGCTCGCTGGTTACCCGCCCGCGCCTGCTGCTGCTCGACGAACCGCTGTCGGCGCTGGATGCGCGCATCCGCAAGCACCTGCGCGAGCAGATCCGCGACATTCAGCAGACCCTCGGCCTGACCACCGTCTTCGTCACCCACGACCAGGAAGAGGCGCTGACCATGAGCGACCGCATCTTCCTGATGAACGCCGGGCGGATCGTCCAGAGCGGCGATGCCGAGACCCTCTACACCGCGCCGGTGGATGCCTTCGCCGCCGGTTTTATCGGCAACTACAACCTGCTCGACGCCGATGCCGCCAGCCGCCTGCTGCAACGCCCGGTGCAAAGCCGCATTGCCATCCGTCCGGAAGCCATCCAGCTGGTGAGCGACGGCATCGAGGCCGAAGTGCGCGGCCACAGCCTGCTCGGCAACGTCATCCGCTACCGCGTGCAGGCCAATGGCGTGGAACTGGTGGTGGATGTGCTCAACCGCTGCGGCGACAATCTGCACGGCAAGGGCCAACGCATCGGCCTGAGCATCGACAGCAGCGCAATCCGGGAGGTGGCGTAATGCCCCTGGCGATATTCGATCTAGATGAAACCCTGATCCACGGCGACTGTGCCAGCCTGTGGAGCAAGCATATGGCCGACCTGCAGTGGGTCGACCGCGAGTCCTTTCTGACCCGCGAACAGGAACTGATGGCCCTGTATGCCGAAGGCAAGCTGGCCATGGAAGACTACATGGCCTACACCCTGTCGCCGCTGGTGGGGCGCACCGAGGAGGAAGTCGAGTTCGTCGTCGGCCCCTTCGTCGAGGATGTCATCGAGCCGATCATCTACAGCGACGCCATGCGCTGCCTGGCCCGGCATCGCGCGGCCGGCGACCGCTTGCTGGTGATCTCCGCCTCGGCACACTTCCTGGTCAGCGCCATCGCCGAGCGCCTGGGGGTAGAGGAAGTGCTGGCCATCGACCTGGAACAAAAGCACGGCTGTTACAGCGGCCAGACCTCGGGCGTACTGACCTACCGCGAAGGCAAGGTGCAGCGCCTGCACGACTGGCTGGCCAGCAAAAACGAAAGCTTGGCCGGCGCGCACTTCTACTCCGACTCGCGCAACGACCTGCCGCTGCTGTCGCTGGTCGACCACCCCCACGCGGTCAACCCGGATCCGGTGCTCAAGGCGCATGCCTTACAGGCCGGCTGGGAAATCCTCGCCTGGAAATAAGCGCCACATAATGCACAAGGCCCGCAAAAGCGGGCCTTGTGCATTGCAGCGCCGGCTACGCCAGGCTTTCGTCGATCAGCAACACCAGCTTGCCCGACACTTGGTTACTCGCCAGCGCGGCAAAGGCCGCCTCCGCATCGGCGGCGGCAAAGGTCTGTTCCAGCTGCGGTTTCAAGCGTCCCTCGGCAAACAGCGGCCACACCTGGCGCTGCAGATCGGCCAGCAGCTCGGCCTTGAACTGCTCGTCGCGGTTACGCAGGGTCGAGCCAATCAGCTGGATGCGCTTGCCCAGCAGCAGCGCCATGTCCAGCTGCGCCTTGCTGCCGCCCATCAGGCCGATATTCACCCAGCGTCCGTCACGCGCCAGCAACTGCAGGTTGAGCTCGGCGTAACTGGCGCCGACCGGGTCGAGGATCACATCGAAGGGCCCGAGGTCACGCAGGCTTTCCAGGCTCTCGCCGCGCAGCGCACCGCCCAACGCACCGAGCGCCTCGCAATAGGCCAGGCGCTCGGCCGAACCGACGCTGACCCAGCACGGATTGCCGAAGGCCTTGCACAACTGGATGGCCGCCGAGCCGACGCCACTGGCACCGGCATGCAGCAACACCTTCTCGCCGGGCTTGAGCGCCGCCAGTTGATACAGGTTGAGCCAGGCGGTGGCATAGACCTCGGGCAGCGCCGCCGCTTCGGCCAGAGACAGGCCCTCGGGCACCGGCAGCACATGGCTGGCATCGACCACCACTTCCTGCGCCATGCCACCACCGGCAAGCAGGCTGCAAACCCGGTCGCCGACCTGCCAGGCACTGCCCGCACCGACCTCGCTGATCACCCCGGAGCACTCCAGGCCGAGGATATCGCTGGCCCCCGGCGGCGGCGGATACAGACCACTGCGTTGCAGCAGATCGGCCCGATTGAGCCCGGCCGCGGCCACGCGAATGCGGACTTGCCCCACATCGCAAGCAGGACTGGGTCTATTGCCCCACTCCAAGTGCCCTTCAACGCCTTGCAATGCCTTCATGCTGCCTCCATAGTGAGTTGAGCCCCCGGCACGCCAAGGCCCGGGGAAGACTGCCGCGCCAGGATTTGCCACGCAGGGAGCAGGGCCACTTGCCCCTCCCGCGCCGCACTGCTGCCATCTTCCCAGAGTTCTCTGGCCCGCCGGGCTTCTGCATTAGCGCCGCCAGGCTCGAATGGAACCGGCGCCCGAACATACGGCCTAATATGCGTTATCAACTGCCATCGCGTCGAATCACCATGCAGCGTCTTTTCCCCAGCACCGCTCTCGCTTTCCTCATCGGCTTCCAGGCCTTGCCGTCCGTGGCCAAGACCGGCCCGGAGAGCTGGGAATACTTGCAACCCGATCGTGAGCAGGTGATCGCCAGCCTCAATGTGGTCGAGCTGCTCAAGCGCCATCACTACAACAAGCCGCCGCTGGACGATGCCCGCTCGGTGAAAATGTATGACGGCTACCTGAAGATGCTCGACCCGGCGCGCAGCTATTTCACCGCTGCCGACATCGCCGAATTCGAACGCTGGCAGAAGAAGTTCGACGACTTCCTCAAGGGTGGCGACCTGGAGCCCGGCTACACCATCTACCGGCGCTACCTGCAACGCGCCCAGGAACGCCTCGACTACTCCATCGGCCTGCTCGACAAGGGCGTCGAGCAGTTCGACTTCAGCGTCGACGAAGACCTGCTGGTGGACCGCGAGAAAGCCGCCTGGGCCAAGGACAACGCCGAGTTGGATGACCTCTGGCGCAAGCGCGTGAAAGACGAAGTGCTGCGCCTGAAGATCGCCGGCAAGGAACCCAAAGCGATTCAGGAGCTGCTGACCAAGCGCTACAAGAACCAGCGCTCGCGCCTCGACCAGACCAGCGGCGAGGACGTGTTCCAGGCCTACATCAACGCCTTCGCGCAGACCTACGACCCGCACACCAACTACCTCTCCCCGGACAGCGCGGAGAACTTCGACATCAACATGAGCCTGTCGCTGGAAGGCATCGGCGCCGTGTTGCAGAACGCCAACGAATACGTGCAGGTGGTGCGCCTGGTACCGGCCGGCCCGGCGGAAAAGAGCAAGCTGGTGGCCCCGGCAGACAAGATCATCGGCGTGGCCCAGGGCGACGGCGAAATGGTCGACGTGATCGGCTGGCGCCTGGATGAAGTGGTCAAGCTGATCCGCGGACCGAAAGGCTCCAAGGTGCGCCTGGAGGTGATCCCGGCCAGCAATGCGCCGAGCGACCAGACCAGCAAGGAAGTCAGCATCATCCGCGAAGCGGTCAAGCTGGAAGAACAGGCCGCGCAGAAGTCGGTACTCAAGCTCAAACACGAAGGCCGCGACTACAAGCTCGGCATCATCAAGGTGCCGGCCTTCTACCTGGACTTCAAGGCGTACCGCGCCCAGGACCCGAACTACAAGAGCACCACCCGCGACGTGAAGCGCCTGCTCGGCGAACTGAAGAAAGAGAAGGTCGACGGCGTGGTCATCGACCTGCGCGACAACGGCGGCGGCTCCCTGCAGGAAGCCACCGAGCTGACCGGCCTGTTCATCGACCAGGGCCCGACCGTGCTGGTTCGCAACAGCGACGGCGAAGTCGACGTGCTGGCCGACGAAGAGCCCGGCGTGTTCTATGCCGGCCCGATGGCCGTGCTGGTCGATCGCCTGTCCGCCTCCGCCTCGGAAATCTTCGCCGGCGCCATGCAGGACTACCACCGCGCGCTGATCCTCGGTGGCCAGACCTTCGGCAAGGGCACGGTGCAGACCATCCAGCCGCTCAACCATGGCGAGCTTAAGCTGACCCTGGCCAAGTTCTACCGGGTTTCCGGGCAGAGCACCCAGCACCAGGGCGTGCTGCCGGACATCGCCTACCCGAACACCGTCGACACCCAGGAAATCGGCGAGAGCGCCCTGCCCGAAGCCATGCCCTGGGACAGCATCAAGCCAGCCATTCGCCCGGAGAACAATCCGTACAAGCCGTTCCTGGCCGAGCTGACCAAGCGTCACGATGCGCGCACCGAGAGCGACCCGGACTTCGTCCTGACCCGCGAGCGCCTGGTCCTGGCCCAGGAGCTGATGAAGGAAACCACCGTCAGCCTCAACGAGCAGAAGCGCCGTGCCCAGCATGCCGCGATCGAAGCCCGCCAGCTGGCCCTGGAAAACGCCAACCGCACCGCCAAGGGCCAGGAGCCGCTCAAGGAACTCAAGCCGGAAAGCGACGACGAGGTCCCGAAGGAGCCGGAGAAGACCAAGCCGGAGGACGATGCCTACCTGACCGAGAGCGGCCATATCCTGCTCGATTTCCTCGGCCTGCATACCTCGGTGGCCAAACACTGAGGTTTGACCCGGGCGCAGGCAGAAGCCAACCCGAACGTCATCAAAGCGTCATGGCGTTGTCGTGAAATAAAGGGCCGGTAGCAATACCGGCCCTTTGTTTTTAGCGAGAGCCACCATGACCGTCACCGAGCAGTTGAGCGCACTGGACCTGATCCTCGCTCACGGCGACCTGCATAGCCTGTTCCAGCCCATCGTCTCGCTCTCCGAGCGGCGCATCCTCGGCTACGAGGCGCTGACCCGCGGCCCCTCCAACAGCCCACTGCACGCTCCCATCGCGCTGTTCAGCGTGGCGCGCAACGCCGGACGCCTCAGCGAGCTGGAGCAAGCTGCGCGCAAGAGCGCCTGCCGGCGTTTCCGCGAGCAGCAACTGGGCGGCAAGCTGTTCCTCAACGTCTCACCGGAGTCGCTGCTGGAACCCAGCCACCAACCGGGGCGTACACTGAAACTGCTGCAGGATCTCGGCATCTCGCCGGATCAGGTGGTGATTGAGCTGACCGAACAGGCACCGATCGACGACTTCAGCCTGCTCGACACCGCCCTGCACCACTACCGCGCCATGGGCTTCTCCATTGCCCTCGACGACCTCGGCGCCGGCTACTCCAGCCTGCGCCTGTGGTCGGAGCTGCGCCCGGACTACGTGAAGATCGACCGCCACTTTATCGACGGCATCCACCTGGATGCGGTCAAGCGCGAGTTCGTCGGCTCCATCCTGAAGATGGCCAAGGCCTCGCGCGCCCAGGTGATTGCCGAAGGCATCGAACTGGCGGAGGAGCTGGCCGTGCTCACCGAGATGGGCGTCGACCTGGTTCAGGGCTACCTGATCAGCCGCCCGCAGGAACAGCCACCGCGCGACGCACGCAAGCTGCTGCCGACCCTGGAAAGCGCCACCACCCTGCTCAGCGAAGACAGCGCCGATCTCAGCGCCCTGCTCAACGAGCAAGCCGCAGTCAGCCAGGACACCGCCACCGCCGAAGTGCTGGAGGCCTTTCGCGCCCAGGCCAACCTCAACTCCCTGGCCGTGCTCGATGGCCAGGGCCAGCCGGTCGGCATCGTCCACCGCAATTCGCTGTCGGATGCCCTGCTCAAGCCTTTCGCCACCGACCTGTTCGCGCGCAAGCCGATCAGCCGGCTGATGAGCAGCGACTTCCTCGCCGTGGATATCGGCCAGTCGCTGCAGCAGGTCAGCCGCCTGCTCACCAGCCGCGCCCGCCAGCGCATGGAAGAGGACTTCATCATCACCCTGCAGGGCCGCTACCGCGGCCTGGGGCGGGTGATCGACGTGCTCAAGCTGATTACCGAGCTGAAGATCCAGCAGGCCCGCCATGCCAATCCGCTGACCCTGCTGCCCGGCAACGTGCCGATCCAGCAGTGCCTGACCCGCCTGCTACAGCAAGGTCGCGAGGCGATGGTGTGCTACGTGGATATCGACAGCTTCAAGCCGTTCAACGACCTCTACGGCTACGCCAAGGGCGACGAGATCCTGCTATGCCTGGCGCAATGCCTGAACGAGCGGGTCGACCCCAACCGCGACTTCGTCGGCCATATCGGCGGCGACGACTTTCTCCTGGTGCTGGGCTCGGTGGACTGGCGCAAGCGCCTCAACCACCTGCTGGAAGACTTCCAGGGCCAGTGCCGGCGCTTCTACCGCGAGGAACACCTGCAGGCGGGCTGCTTCATCGCGCACAACCGCCAGGGCAAGCGCGAGGAGTTTCCGTTGCTGTCACTGTCGCTCGGCGTGGTGCACCTGCATCCGCAGAGCTGTGCGCAACTGGATGCCAGCCAGTTGGCCGGCCTGGCCTCGGAGGCCAAGCGCCACGCCAAGGCGGTGCCCGGCTACAGCCTGCATATCCTCGATACGCTCAGTCTTTCCGCTTGAGCCCCAGCGCCTCGGCGCGCTGGGCAAACTGCTCAGCCAGCACTGCGTCCGAAGCGAGGCCAGGGCCACCATCGCGATAGAGCTGGGCCAGGCGCTGCGCCGCCAAGGGGTGGCCGGCATCGGCACCCAGGCTCCACCAGCGCGCCGCCTCCAGCGCATCGGGCGCCTGGCGCGTATCGCCTTTCAGGCTAAGCACACCCAGCTGGTAAGCAGCCTTGCCCTCGCCACCCGTAGCAGCCTGGCGCAGCAGGCGCACACCTTCCTCGCGGGCGCCGAAGCCCTGGCCGCGAAACAGCAGGATATGCCCGTAGAAGCTCTGCGCCGGCACATCGCCAAGCGCCGCCATGCGCGCGTATTGCCCCTGCATCCAGGCCCAGGCACGCGGTTGCTGCAGCAGCCAGCGCCAGTGGAACAGGCGCCGGGCCAGCCAGTAGCCCAGGCGTGCGCGCAGCGGCCAAAACACTCAGCTTTCCTCGGGGTAACTGAACTCGAAGACCCGCGCCACTTCCGCCGCATGCCAGGAGGCTGCGGCAATCCCATCGGATGGGCCGGAAAAGCGCCCGAGCAGGGCGACACACTCGAAGAAGCCGGTGCGCGGCAGACGGCTGGCACCCTGACTGATCACCAGCGCACTGCGCAGCGGCCGTTCGGCCTTGGCATCCAGGGCAGCCAGGTGTTCCAGGGCGGCGGTCAGGGTCTGCATGGCCGGGGTCGGCAACTGCAGACGTTCGACCAGAGCCCGGTAGGTCAGCAGATGACGTTGCCGGCGGGCATCCTCCAGCTCGACCAGCAGGGCCTGCCAGTGCTGGCGATGGATGCGCACGCTCAAGAGTCCTGCTCCCAGCCTTGGATACCGAGGGTGAACGCCAGGGAACGACGGATCGCCCCATCCGGCTCGCGTTCGCCCGTCTCGATCAGGTTCAGGTAGTGCGGGCTGATGCCCACGGTGCGGGCCAGGTCGGCCTGGGCCATGCCGCGCGCTTCGCGCAGCCGAGCCAGTTCGCTCAGAGACGGTAGGCCGCTCTTCGCCGCAGGAGCAACTTCAGGGGTAGCGGGTGCGCGACCGGCGGCCTGCAGCAGGGCCTGGTAATCGGCCCAGGGCAGCACGGCGTATTCCGCCTGGCCATCGCGCATGATCACTTGCACGCTCATACAACTCTCCGTGGACAGCAGCGCCGATGGGTACGGCGTTCTCCCTTGCAAGCTGCCATCTTAACAGCCTGTTCCACAGATGGGACACGACCGCTGCGCAGCCTTGCAATGCCGGTTAGCGCGAACCCATTTCCTCTTTGCCGGGCAGTCGTTCGATCTGCGCTAGCGCCTGTTCGCCCCGCTGCTCGCGCCATACGCGGTAGGCCTGCAACTCGGCATCCCAGGTACGCAGTACCCAGGCCAACACGGCCAGATCGTCGAGCAGGCCCACGCCCGGCAACCAATCCGGTACGGCATCCAGCGGTATAAGGAAATACAGCAGGCCGGCGACGATGCTCAGCAAGGCCTGCGACCCCAGCGCTCGATACTCACCGCGCCACCAGGCCAGACAAAGTCCCAGCAGCAGGCCGATATCGCCGCGCAACCGGCCAACCTGGCCTTGCTGCAAACGCATCTTGCGCGACACCGCCAGCAGCAGCGAAGGCAGCCGCCCGCGCGCCAACAGGCGCTGGGCGAGGGCGAGGTAACGCGTCAGATTCTCGGGAATTGCCATGAGGATTCTCCGCCATGCCGCATGCCTGCTGGGCCCGTCATGGTTATCCACCAATGCTGTGGATAACCCTGTGCACAGAACTGTGACAACCCGGGCAAACGCCCACGCCACGTGGCCCCAGCACAGATCGGGCATTTTTTGCTCAAGAACAAAATTCGTTATAAATCAGCCAGTTACTGACCGAGCATTGCTCAGGAAAACTGTAACAGTCGCGACGAAGCGGGTAACCTGGGCAATGTGCATAACCGTAACACCAGTTCCACCACACGCCCTATTCAGACTGCCTGGTCGCACCCGGGTTCAGCCCGCAGAAACGACAACGCCCCGACGATGCGGGGCGTTGCTGGCAAGGCGGCTGGCGCTTATTGAGCAGCGGCGGCCTGGTCCTTGATGGCGATCAGCTCCAGGTCGAACACCAGAACCGAGTTGGCCGGAATGGTCGGGCTCGGGCTCTGCGCGCCGTAGGCCAGCTCGCTCGGGATGTACAGCTTGTACTTCTCGCCGACGTGCATCAGTTGCAGGCCTTCGACCCAACCCGGGATCACACCGCCGACCGGCAGATCGATCGGGCTGCCACGCTCGACGGAGCTGTCGAACACGGTGCCATCGGTCAGCTTGCCTTCGTAGTGAACGGTCACCACGTCGGTGGCTTTCGGCTGGGCGCCGTCGGCTTTCTTCACGACTTCATACTGCAGGCCGGACTTGGTGGTGACCACGCCCTCTTTCTTGCCGTTCTCCTCGAGGAACTTCTTGCCAGCCTGGGCCGACTCCTCGTTGAGCTTGGTCATACGCTCTTCGGAACGCTTCTGCAGGAAGGCAAACGCCTCAGCCAGCTCTTCGTCCTTGATCTGCGGATCTTTCTTGGCCATGGCATCTTCGATACCCAGCGCCACGGCTTTCGGATCGAGATCGTCCATGCCTTCGCGGGACAGGCTCTTGCCCATGTTCAGGCCGATGCCGTAGGAAGCCTTCTGCGCCGGAGTCTTGAGTTCCACGCTGCTGGTCTGCGAGTCGCAACCAGCCAGTACCAGGCTTACCAGAGCAACCGCAGCCGCAAGACGATGTTGTTTCATGCTTGATCCTTGTTATAGCCGCGAGGGGCCGGAGAGAGAGCGCGAGCTTAGCAGTCTGCGCCAAGCACTGGCTACGGCACTGTAGGAACCGCAGAACGCGGATTAGTTCAGCCGCTATGAGGTGCCGAGAAGATATTTAGCCGGCGGGTCAAATCGCGGGCAAAAAAAAACGACCGT
>JBOFCR010000007.1:0-11387 GCA_051646165.1 Pseudomonas sp.
CCGGATTGCCGATCGGCGCATAGGCGGCTTCGAAGCTGTCGCCCGGATAGGCCTCCCAGATCAGCGGGGTCACCACGGTTTCGGTCGGGCCGTAGCCGTTGATGATGCGCTGAGGCTGCAGCACTTTCTGCAGACGCTCATAGGTCTCGCGGGTAAAGGCTTCACCGCCCAGGGTCCAGGAGCGAACCGGCAGTTTGAGGTTCTGGCTTTCCACCCAGTCCAGCAGCTGCTGGGCATAGCTCGGTGGCAAGCAGGAAATGGTCACGCCTTCGTCGGCGATGACCTGGCAGGTCTTTTCCGCGCTCCACAGCTCCTGATCACGGATCACCAGGCGGCTGCCAAAGGCCAGCGGCACGGTCCAGCGCTCCAGCGCGCCGTCGAAACTGATCGAGGCAAAGTGCAGCTCGACATCGTCCGGGGTCATGCCGTAGCGCTGGCCGATGGTCTGCACATGCATGCTCAGACCCAAGTGATTGACCGCCACGCCCTTGGGCTGGCCGGTGGAACCGGAGGTGTAGATCAGATAGGCCAGATTCAGCGGATGCAGTTGTACCGCCGGCGCCGATCCTTCGAAGGCGCTCAGATCAAGCTGATCCTGATACAGCGGCTTAACGCCCTCGCCCAGTGGCAGGCGCTCGGCCAGATCGGACGAAGTGATCAGCCACTTCAGCCCCGAGTCCTCGACCATGTAGCTCAGGCGCTCGCGCGGGTAATCCGGGTCGAGCGGCACGAATGCCCCACCGGACTTCAGTACCGCCAGCATGGCCACGATCATGGCGTTACCGCGTTCAAGGGATACGCCGACACGGGACTCCGGCTGTATTCCATGAGAAACCAGCAGATTGGCCAGGCGATTGGCGCGGTCCTCCAGCTCGGCGAAGCTGATGCGCTCGCCGCCATGCACCAGGGCGATGGCCTGCGGACGCAGACGCGCCTGCTCGGCGATCAGTTCGGGCAGCAGGCGCGAGCCATCGAAGTCCTGCCGAGGCGTGTTCCACTCGCCCAGCTGTGCCAGCTCGGTTGCAGTAACCAGCTCCACTTCGCCCAGCGCCGCCTGCGGTGCACTGGCAAAACCATCGAGCACTTCGAGGAAGCCGGCAATCAGGCGCTCGATGCTGCTTTCGGCGTACAGGTCGGCTGCATAGGCGAAGTTGATCAGCAGCTCGTCGCCCCTGTCGCGCACGGCATCCAGAGCCAGGTCGAAGGGAATCTGGCTGGAAGGCAGCTCTGCCAGCTGGGTCTCGATGCCTGGCAGCCAGTTGGCTGCCAGCGGGTGCTGGCGGCGGTAGTTGAACGCCACCTGGAACAGCGGCTGCTGGCCCAGGCTGCGGCTCGGCGCCAGCTCTTCCACCAGTCGTTCGAAGGGCATTTCCTGGTTGGCCTGGGCCTGTTTCAGGCCGACACGGGCCTGGCTCAGCCAGTCCGCTACCGATTGTTCAGGACGCGGTTCAGCCTTGAGCACCACGGTATTGACGAAGAAACCGACCAGGCGCTCGAAACCCTTAGCGCGGCCGGCCACCGGTACGCCGATACGCACTTCGCGCTGGCCGGACAGACGTGCCAGCTGCAGTTGCAGAGCCGCCAGCAGTACGGTGAACAAGGTGGCGCCGTTGGCCTTGGCCAGATTGCTGAGACGCGCGACCAGGCCTGGCTCGACCTTGAGTGCGCGATAGGCCGCACGGCGCGCCGCCTGAGCGTTATTCGGGTAGTCGGGCGTCAGGCTCAGCGGCGGCTGTTCGCCCCCCAGACGCTCGCGCCAGAACTCCATCTGCCTGAGGCCGGCTTCGCTGCCCAGCCACTCGCGCTGGCCAATGGCGTACTCGCTGTATTGCACCGGCTGCGGGGTCATGAGCGGCTGGCGGTTCTGCAGGCGGGCGCGATAGAACTCGGCCATTTCCTCCACCAGCACGCGCACCGACCAGGCGTCGGAGATGATGTGATGCATGCCCACGGCCAAGGCATGGCGGTTCTCGCCCAGGCGATAGAGGGCGCAGCGCACCAGCGGGCCACGGGTCAGGTCGTAGTCGGCCTCGATAAAGTCGCGGGCCAGGGCTTCGACCTGTTCGGCACCGTCTTCCAGGTCGATGATTTCCAGCGGCATCGCACCAGCCTGCAGCACCGCCTGCTGGGCCAGGCCGTCGTGTTCGCGGAACACGGTGCGCAGCGCCGCGTGGCGCGAATACACCTGATCCAGACCATGGCGCAGGCTGTCCATGTCCAGCTCCCCGTCGAAACGCAGCACGCCGCCGATGTTGTAGGCGGTGCTGCCGCTTTCCAGGCGGCTGAAGAACCACAGCCGTTGCTGGGCAAAGGACAGCGGCGCCCATTGCAGGTCGGCAACGGGCTGGCACTCGGTTTGCGCGTTCATCAACACTACCTCGCAGGCATTGGCCTAGGCGCTCAGGGGCGCACCGGCCGCCTCGCGCCGCAACAGGCGCAAGGCATGGAATTCGATCAGGGACAGCAACTCGTCTTCCTTGGGGCGCAGGTAGGCGTGATCGCCTTCCAGCCACTCCAGGGTGAAAGCACTGCGGGTTTCACGCCGCCAGGCGCGCAGGTCTTCTTCGCTCAGGCTGTCGTGGCGTGCGCCCAGCACATGCAGGGCACAGGGCAGCGGCGCACGGCGCTGGTAGCGATAGTCTTCAGCCAGGGCGAAATCGCTGCGCAACACCGGCAGCATTTCGCTGCGAAACAGCGGGTCGGCCAGCAGTTCACGCGGCAGCCGGGCAAAGCCGGCCAGACGCGACAGCAGCTCGCCATCGCTGCGCTGTGCCAGGCGCGGTGCCTGGGCGCGCAATGACGGGGCCCGCGAGGCGGAGGCGAACAACGCCAGTGGTGCGCTCTGCCCCGTGGCTATCAGCGCATGGGCCAGCTCGTAGGCGAGCAAGCCGCCGAGGCTGTGGCCCCACAGCAGGTAAGGGCCATTGCACTCGCGACGCCAGGAGGCGGTGAGGTCAGCGAGCATCGCCGGCAAGTCCTGACACAGCGGTTCCTGCTGACGCGCACCACGGCCTGGCAGCTCCAGCGGACAGACGTCCAGCCAGCGCGGCAGGCGACGACGCCAGCGCGCATAGGCCATGGCGCTGGCACCGGCATGAGCCAGGCAGAACAGCTGCATCAGGCGTCCATCGCCTCGCGCAGGCTGCGCGGACGCATGTCGGTCCAGACGCTGGAGATGTGCGCCAGACAGGTCGGCTTGTCGCCGCGCACGCCCACGTCCTGCCAGCCGGCGGGTACAGCTTTGTAGGCCGGCCAGATGGCGTATTGCTGTTCTTCATTGACGACCACCAGGAAGGTGGTTTGCGGATTGTCCAGGCTCATTCTCAGTACCTCGCAGATGCCGATCGAAACGGCTCGCTTTAAAGACGCATACCGTTGCGAATAATTTTCATTTAAACGCAAATTGCAGACGGACGAAGCCCACGCCCGCAGGTGCTGCGGGCTTCAGGGCCTCAGTTCAAACGGGTTCGCCGAGGACTTTGGTCCTGGCGCTGCCGCCAATTTCCAGCACCGCGTCGCGGGTGGCGCGCTCGCGGTCCTGGCCGCTCAGCTCGTACAGGCGACCGCCATCCATCTTCAGCAGGCGGTCGGCCTGGTCGAAGTAATGGTCGTCGTGGGTAATGGCGATAATGGTCTTGCCGGCAGCTTTCAGTTGCGGCAACAGCTCGCGGTAGAACAGGCGGCGGAACAGCGGGTCCTGGTCGGCGGCCCACTCGTCCAGCACCAGGATGTCGCGGCCTTCCAGCACCGCCAGCAACAGCGCCAGGCGCTTGCGCTGACCCTGGGAGAAGCGTGTGTCGGCCAGGCGGCCACTGCCGAAGCGCACCTTGTGCGCCAGGCGCAGGCGATCCAGCCACTGACCGACCAGCGACTCTTCCACTTCGCCGCCCTGCGGGCCGAGCAGACGGGCGAACAGGTGGAAGTCGGTGAACACGCTGCCGAACAGCTGGCGGTAGGCCGGCCATTGCTCAGCGGTGAGGGCTTGACCGTCGAGGCTGATTTCGCCAGCGAGCGGGCGGTGCAGGCCGGTCAGCAGGCGGGCGAAGGTGGACTTGCCACTGCCGTTGCCGCCGACCAGGAACACCAGCTCGCCACGGCGCAGTTGCAGGTCGACGGGTCCGACATCGAAACCGGCATCACCACCCTCCCCCGGATAACGGTATTCCAGGCCGGACAGCTGCAGTAGCTGCCAATCGCCCAGCGGGCTGACCCGCTCGGTGGAGTGTTCGGGCGCCAGTTCCAGCGCTTCCAGCTTGTCCAGCGAGATACGCGCAGCGAGCAGCGCCGGCAATGCTGCAACGCTGGCCACCAGCGGTGCGCGCAAAAACAGCACGGTCAGGGCGAAGGTCGCACCCACTGACGTGCTGGCCCAACCGAGACCATTGGCGCAGAAGAACACCAGACCGATGCTGCCCAGCACCATGCAGTTGGCCCAGTTGCCGGCCAGGCCGTTGTAGGTGTCGGCCTGGGTGACGTGGTCGCGGTAAGCGCGGGCATCGCGGTCGAATTCCTCGTCGAACAGCAAGCGTGCACGGTCGCGGTTCAGCGCCAGTTCCTTACGCCCGTCGATGATCGCCTGGTAGTCCTGATAGAGGTTGTCTTCGGCTTCGCGCAGCAAACGGATATGGCGGTTGACCTTACCCACCAGCACCCAGCCCACGGCCAGGGTCAGGCCCAGCCAGGCAATGGTGATGCCGAACAGCGAGGGTGACAGCCAGGCCAGGAAGGTAAAGGCGGCCAGGCTGAGGATCAGGCCGTAGACCAGCTCGGGCAAGTGGACGAAGGCGATGGTGATGTTGCGGATATCGCTGGCCAGGCTGGCCAGGATGCGCGCCCCGCCGATGCGCTCCAGGCGCTCGATGTCGGTGTTCATCACCCGTCCGACCAAACTGCGGCGCAGGCGATAGACGAAGGCGTGCCCCAGGCGATGCAAGGCGATCTGCCCGGCTGCTGCGCAGACCAGCAAGGCCACCAGCAGGCCGAGGAAAGTTGCCAGGGCACTGCCGAGATCGCCTTGCAAGCCGATCAGGCGCCAGTTGACGAAGGCAATCACACCAATACTGAGCAAGGCGCTGCACAGGCTCAGCACGATGATGCCGGCGAACGGCAGGCGGTTGTCGCGGAACAACAGATTGAGCAGTTTCATCGAATCGTTTCCAGAGTGCTGGACGGTGAGCGTCACGCCGCCTCGAAACCGAGGCGGCTGCGGCAATGGGTCAGGGCATCGCGCAGAAGGAAATGCACCAGGGTTGGCGAGGCATTCAGGTGGGTGGCCACTTCGCGCTGGCTGTAACCTTCCAGCTGGCTCATGGTGAAAACGGTGCGGGTGCGCTCGGGCAGCTCGCCGATGGCCTGGTGCATGCGCTGCCACTCCAGTTCGCCGATAGCGGCCTGTTCAGGGGTGGATTGCGGTGCCGGCAGCTCGTCCAGCGGCTCCTCGTCGAAGCGATAGCGACCTTCCAGCGCCAGGCGGCGCAAGCGGTCGATGGCCAGGTTGCGCACCATGCGGAACAGGTAGCGAATGGGCTCCTGGATGGCGTGCTGGTCGCCACTTTCCCAGAGTTTGAGAAAGGCATCCTGGACCACGTCCTCGGCCCGTGCGCGGCATCCCAGCAGAGCCTGAGCGGCATCCACCAGCGTGCGGCGACTGCCGTGATAGAGCTGTTCCAGCGCCTGATCCGAAGTCTTGTCAGGTAGCGATGCCGCTACTGCGTCCTGATCCTTCAGTATGAATAACCTTCCCATCGCCCATCCCCGGCTGCACAGTGATGCGCATCTTAATGATAATTCTTATCATTTCAATGATGGCAATCGGCAATGCCGGTAAAAAGCAGGGTTTCTCGGGTGTATTCGGGAGGCTGAAACGTAGCGCCGCCCAGAACGGGCGGCGCGGAAGGAGCATTACTCGGTGATGGTCATCACCACCCGGCCACCGGCCGGACAGGTTTCCATGAACTGGTTGGCCGCGACGAAGTCCTCGAAGGTGAAGGACTTGGCGATGGTCGGCTTGAGCAGGCGATCCGCAGTCAGCTGGTTGATGCGCTGCAAGGCACTCTGCACCGCCTCTTCGTTGCGCTGCAGGCCCAGATCGGGCTGACCGGTGAAGTCCAGCACGCAATGGCGGAAGAACTGCAGGTGCTTCTTGAACGCCGCACAGGCCGGGAAAGACGCATCGTTGCCGCCGTTCACGCCATAAATGATCAGCTTGCCGCGGGTCGCCGCCACGTCGCCGAGCAGTTTCATCTGCGGGCCTGCGCACTGGTCCAGCACTACCTCCACGCCTTTCCCGTCAGTGAAACGCTCGACCTCAAGAACCAGATCCTGCTCCTCGGTATCGATCACCTTGTCGGCGCCCAGTTCACGCAGATAGGCACGCGTGGCACCTTCGCTGGTGGCCGCGATCACCACGGCACCAAGCGCCTTGGCCATCTGCACGGCTTGAGGTGCCAGGCAATGCGCCGCCTCGGTGATCAATACACGCTGACCGGGTTGCACATCGGCCAGTTCGACCAAGGCAAAGTACGCCAGCATATAAGGCGTGTAGTGCACTGCGGCTTCGGCCGGGGTGAGCGCATCGGGATAACGGGTCAGTGCGCTACGCGGCATCAGCACCAGATCGCCCCAGGCCGGGTACTGGTTGGGGCTGAATGCAGGGAAACTGGCGACGGCTACGCCTGGTGCCAGGTCATCGACGCCAGGGCCGACAGCCTCGACCACGCCGGACAGCTCGACGCCAACACCGGACGGCAGCTGAGCCGCCTGGTCGGGCGCCAGATTCTGCCGCCACAGCACATCGCGCCAGCCCACACCGAGTGCTTGAGTACGAATCAGCACTTCGCCGTGGCCGGGTTTCGGGGTCGGCACTTCCTCCAGGCGCAGAACGCTGGCATCGCCGAACTGGTGGAAACGGATCATGCGGGACATCACACACCTCGCCATAGACTCTCTATGGCCACGGACTCTATACGGGCTTTCCCAGCAAAACCACCCGCGCCGGTTGATAGTCACCATAAATGCGGATGATCCGGAGGGGCATTTATTCAGACCTGATGGAGGGCATCAGGTTGCACGCTTGACGGCAGCTTGCCATAGCCGCACCTTTCACACACTCCACATGGAAGACGGCCATGAACCGCAACGACCTGCGTCGTGTTGACCTCAATTTGCTGATCGTTTTTGAAACGCTGATGCACGAGCGCAGTGTCACCCGTGCGGCGGAAAAACTGTTCCTCGGCCAGCCGGCGATCAGTGCGGCGCTGGCCCGCCTGCGCAGTCTGTTCGACGACCCGCTGTTCGTGCGCACCGGTCGCAGCATGGAGCCGACCACTCGCGCCGGCGAGATCTTCGCCCTGCTCTCCCCTGCGTTGGACTCCATCTCCACCGCCGTCAGCCGCGCCACCGACTTCGACCCGGCCACCAGCAAGGCGGTCTTTCGCATCGGCTTGTCCGACGATGTCGAGTTCGCCCTGCTGCCGCCGCTGCTGCGCCGCCTGCGTGGCGAGGCGCCCGGGGTGGTGCTGGTGATTCGCCGCGCCAACTACCTGCTGATGCCCGGTTTGCTGGCCTCCGGCGAGATTTCCGTGGGGGTCGGCTACACCGAGGAGCTGCCGGCCAACGCCAAGCGCAAGGTGCTGCGCCGTAGCAAGCCCAAGCTGCTGCGCGCCGACAGTGTGCCGGGCAGCCTCAGCCTGGACGACTATTGCGCCCGCCCCCATGCGCTGGTGTCGTTTGCCGGCGACCTCAGCGGCTTTATCGACGAAGCCCTGGAGAAACTCGAGCGCAAGCGCAGCGTGGTACTTGCCGTGCCGCAGTTCAACGGTCTCGGCACCCTGCTCGCCGGCACCGATATCGTCGCCACCGTGCCCGACTACACCGCCGCCACCCTCACCGCCGCCGGTGGCTTGCGCTCGGAGGAACTCCCGCTGCCGGCCCAGAGCTTCGAATTGCACATGGTCTGGCGCGGCGCCCAGGACAACGACCCAGCCGAGCGCTGGCTGCGTTCGCGCATCCAGATGTTCTGCGGCGACCCGGACAGCCTGGAATAACCCAGGTTTTCCCTAGAAACAGACGCGCCGCTCTATCTCGCGCCATTCCGCTATTTTTCCGCGACGTGCTTTTACCTAATCAGTAAAGGCTTTTATCAGTCCGCGTGATAATCAACATGCTGTCGATCAATTAGCGCCTAGATAGACCCGCCAGCAGACTCCGCCCATTCGTAAATCCAATCTGGCGGAGTTCTCACATGGACCGGTTCCCTACCCCCCTCTTGCGCTACCCCCTGGCCCTCGCCGCGATCCTGGTGCTCAGCGCCTGCGGCAAGGCCCCGGAAAGCGCTGCCCAGCACCCCGCCGCCAAAGTCAGCGTGGCTGAAGTAATTCAGCAACCGATCAACGAATGGGACGAGTTCACCGGTCGCCTGGAGGCTCCGGAGTCGGTAGAAGTCCGCCCGCGCGTCTCCGGCTACATCGACCGCGTGGCCTTCCGCGAAGGCAGCCTGGTGAAGAAAGGCGACCTGCTGTTCCAGATCGACCCGCGCCCGTTCGAGGCCGAGGTCAAGCGCCTGCAGGCACAAGTGCAGCAGGCCCGCGCCAACCAGACCCGCACCGACAACGAAGCCCGCCGCGGCGAGCGCCTGCGCCAGAGCAACGCAATCTCCGCCGAACTGGCCGATGCCCGCAGCAGTGCGGCTGCCGCAGCCCAAGCGAATGTGGCGGCAAGCCAGGCGGAACTGGAGAGTGCCAAACTCAACCTCAGCTTCACCCGTATCACCGCACCCATAGACGGTCGCGTCAGCCGCGCCGAAATCACCGAAGGCAACCTGGTGGGCGCCGGCCAGTCGCTGCTGACCACCGTGGTGTCCACCGACAAGGTTTACGCCTACTTCGATGCCGATGAGCGCGTGTTCCTCAAGTATGTCGAGTTGGCACGCAAAGCCGGCGTACAAACCCGCGACGCCAGCCCGGTTTATCTCGGCCTGTCCAGCGAAGACGGCAACCCGCACCTCGGCCAGCTGGATTTCCTCGACAACCAGGTCAACCCGAAGACCGGCACCATCCGTGGCCGCGCCGTATTCGATAACCGTGACGGCCAGTTCACTCCTGGTCTGTATGCCCGTCTGAAGCTGGTCGGCAGCGGCACCTACGACGCCGCCCTGATTCAGGATGCGGCAGTGGGCACTGACCTGGGCAAGAAGTTCGTCCTGGTGCTGGGTAAGGACAACACCGTGCAGTACCGCGCCATCGAACTCGGGCCGAAGGTCGAGGGCCTGCGCATCGTGCGCAACGGCCTGGCCAAGGGTGAGCAGATCGTGGTCAACGGCCTGCAGCGTGCGCTGCCCGGCGCCACTGTCGACCCGCAGGCCGTGCCGATGGCCGACGAGGCCACCCTCGCCCAGCTCGCCAGCCTGCGCCAGTCCGTGGACGGCCGCGCGGCTCCGCGCGTAGCGGAAAAGAACGCCAGCCCGAGCCGCGCGCCGCGCAGCTGAACCAAGCGCAGGGCGGGCGAAGCCCGCGCCTCACGCAATAAGCGGGTTTACCCGCCATACGAATGACGCAAGCCTGGTGCGCCTGACGCGCCAAAGCCCGAGGATTGCCATGAACTTCTCACAATTCTTCATCCAGCGGCCGATCTTTGCCGCCGTGCTGTCGCTGCTGATCCTGATCGGCGGGGCCATCTCGCTGTTCCAGCTGCCGATCAGCGAATACCCGGAAGTGGTGCCGCCGACCGTGGTGGTGCGCGCCAACTTCCCCGGCGCCAACCCCAAGGTGATCGGCGAAACCGTCGCCTCGCCGCTGGAACAGGCGATCACCGGTGTCGAGGGCATGCTCTACATGTCTTCCCAGGGCACTGCCGACGGCAAGCTGACCCTGACCATCACCTTCGCTCTGGGTACTGATCTGGACAACGCCCAGGTGCAGGTGCAGAACCGCGTGACGCGGACCATGCCGACCCTGCCCACCGAAGTACAGCGCCTCGGTGTGACCGTCGACAAAGCCTCGCCCGACCTGACCATGGTCGTGCACCTGACCTCGCCGGACGACCGCTACGACATGCTCTACCTGTCCAACTACGCCGCGCTCAACGTCAAAGACGAGCTGGCGCGCCTGGATGGCGTGGGTGATGTGCAGCTGTTCGGCCTCGGCAACTATTCGCTGCGCGTATGGCTCGACCCGAACAAGGTGGCCTCGCGCAACCTCACCGCCAGCGACGTGGTCAACGCCATCCGCGAGCAGAACCGCCAGGTCGCCGCCGGTTCCCTCGGTGCGCCGCCCTCGGATGCGGGCAACAGCTTCCAGCTGTCGATCAACACCCAGGGCCGCCTGGTCAGCGAGGAAGAGTTCGAGAACATCATCATCCGTGCCGGTGACGATGGCGAAATCACCCGCCTGAAGGACATCGCACGGATCGAGCTGGGTTCCAGCCAGTACGCCCTGCGTTCTCTGCTGAACAACAAGCCGGCGGTCGCCATCCCGGTATTCCAGCGCCCCGGCTCCAACGCCATCGAGATTTCCGATGCCGTGCGGGCACGCATGGCTGAACTGAAGAAAAACTTCCCGCAGGGCGTGGATTACGAAATCGTCTACGACCCGACCATCTTCGTGCGTGGCTCCATCGAGGCGGTGGTGCACACCCTGCTCGAAGCTATCGTGCTGGTGGTACTGGTGGTGATCCTGTTCCTGCAAACCTGGCGCGCCTCGATCATCCCGCTGGCGGCCGTACCGGTGTCGCTGATCGGCACCTTCGCCGTGATGCACATGTTCGGTTTCTCGCTCAACGCGCTGTCGCTGTTCGGCCTGGTACTGGCCATCGGCATCGTGGTCGATGACGCCATCGTTGTGGTGGAGAACGTCGAGCGTAATATCGGTCTGGGCAAGTCGCCGGTGGACGCCACCAAACAGGCGATGAAGGAAGTGACCGGCCCCATCGTCGCCACGGCACTGGTGCTGTGCGCCGTATTCGTACCGACCGCCTTTATCTCCGGCCTTACCGGGCAGTTCTACCAGCAGTTCGCGTTGACCATCGCCATCTCCACGGTGATCTCCGCCTTCAACTCGCTGACCCTGTCGCCGGCTCTGGCCGCCGTGCTGCTGCGTGATCACCACGCACCGAAAGACCGTTTCTCCCGCGTGCTGGAAAAACTCTTCGGCGGCTGGCTGTTTAATCCGTTCAACCGCGTGTTCGACCGCGCCAGCCATGGCTATGTCGGCACCGTCAAACGTGTGCTGCGTGGCAGCGGCATCGCCCTGTTCGTCTATGCCAGCCTGATGGGCCTGACTTACTTGGGCTTCGCCACCACGCCGACCGGTTTCGTGCCGCCGCAGGACAAGCAGTACCTGGTGGCCTTCGCCCAACTGCCGGACGCCGCGACCCTCGACCGTACCGAAGCG
>JBOFCR010000013.1:0-20924 GCA_051646165.1 Pseudomonas sp.
GCGGTCAGGCAGTGACGGCCGAACTGCTGGAGGCGACCCGCTACCGCTTCCAGTCGCCCTATGTGTACCTCAAGCAGGCCTTCGTGGCTTTTGGTGCCGAGTGCTTCAGTCCCGGTCGACCGCTGCTGCTGGCGGTGCGTGCGCTGATGCAGAAGATCTTCGACGAATTCACCTTCGACGCCGCCGCCACCCAGGTGGCGACCCCGTTGCTGCAAGTGCTGGAGGAGCGCCGCGGGGTGTGCCAGGACTTCGCCCACCTGATGCTCGCCTGCCTGCGTTCGCGCGGCCTGGCGGCGCGCTACGTCAGCGGCTACCTGCTGACCCAGCCGCCACCCGGCCAGCCCCGCCTGATCGGCGCTGACGCCTCGCATGCCTGGGTCGCGGTGTACTGCCCGCGCCAGGGCTGGGTCGACTTCGACCCGACCAACAACCTGCTGCCGGCGCTGGAGCACATCACCCTCGGCTGGGGCCGCGACTTCGCCGACGTCTCGCCGCTGCGCGGAGTGATCCTCGGCGGTGGCAGTCACGATCCAGAGGTGCGGGTGACGGTGACGCCGCTGGAAGAGACGCTGACGCTGGCGATCTAGGCTGCGGCGTACTTTTTCGCAGGCAATAAAAAGGCCGGCTTGTGGCCGGCCTTCAGGGGGTGGTATTGGCTTATTTTTGGTAAGCCGCAACCGCTTTCAGAATTGCCGGGCGGGCTTCGTCTGCGTTGCCCCAGCCTTCGACCTTGATTCTCCGGATCCTTGTAGCTCTTGCCGAAACCGGGCATGAATAAGGGCATGTGAGGGGCCGACCCCGCGCGCCTAAGGCCAAGACTCGTTCGCAGCATCGCAGTTATACTCGCCGGCGTGTTGAGCGTCGGGGCAGGCGATCTTCTCGACACTGTGCGCCAACACTATAGAGCTGAACCATTCATTGCCCCGTCGACCCGCGAGAGGGCGCGACAATCTACCTTTTTATA
Source organism: Pseudomonas sp. (assembly GCA_051646165.1). Taxonomy (GTDB): domain Bacteria; phylum Pseudomonadota; class Gammaproteobacteria; order Pseudomonadales; family Pseudomonadaceae; genus Aquipseudomonas. The sequence continues at coordinate 965 of JBOFCR010000013.1, forward strand.
GCCAGTGCTTCGGAGTCGTATGCAGGCCAGTAAGGTCGCCCATGGGCAGTGGAGGGCAGGTTTTTCCGGTTCGGGAGCTTCATCGAGCGCCTTGCGTGATCCGTGGCGCTGGGACCTTGCGGTCTGCCTGCTGCTCGGGCTTGCGTTCTTTCTGATCTACAACGCCAACCTGAGGTCCATCGGCGCCGCCGATACCTATCCGGCGCGTTACCTGCCGCTGTCGATCCTGAAGCACCACAGCCTGACGCTGGACCCGATTGCAGCGCTTGTGGCGCAGGGGCGGGAGGTGCCGACCAAGCCAGGCAAGTCGACTACCGCGTTCTGGATGACAAAGAGCCCCAAGGGCAGCGTTGTCTCGCTATACCCCATCGTCACTCCCGTGGTTGTCGCGCCGCTGTATCTGCCGGCGGTCGCCTATATCGATGCCAAGGGTTGGGAGCTGCCGCGAGTCGATCATGTCGCGCGGCTTATGGAGAAGCTCTGCGCGTCGCTTATGGCATCGTTGTCGGCGATGCTGCTCTACCTGTTGCTGCGCCGGCGCAGTGCGCCGGCGACCGCAGTGCTGCTTACGATCGCCTACGCGCTGGGAACGACGACCTGGGTGATCAGTAGCCAGGCCTTGTGGATGCATGGGCTCGCCGGACTGCTGGTGGTCGCGTTGCTGTACCTGCTCACCGGGCCCTGCACGCCGCTGCGTGCCATGGGGGCCGGTCTTTTTTGTGCGCTCCTGGCCTGTAATCGCCAGCCTGACACCATCCTGGCTGCAGGCTTCGCGCTCTACGCGATTCGTTGGGCGGGGTGGCGCTTCCCCTGGTTTTTCGGCGCGGCCCTGGTACCGGTCGGGCTGTTGCTGGCCTACAACCTGCTGGTGGTAGGTCATATTGCCGGCGGCTATGGCCTGATGCCGGCCCTGAGCAAGGGGGTCGGGCAATTTGGCGAGGGCGCGCTCTTCGGCATCGGCGTGCTGCTGTTCAGCCCGGTCTACGGACTTTTCGTATTTTCGCCGTTCCTGCTGTTTGTGCCGATCTTCCTGATGACGGTACTGCGCGAGCCGAATTCGCGTGGGCTCACCCTGACGATTGGCGGCGCTCTGGTGTTGCAGGTGGTTTTCTACGGCGCGGCGCATTGGGAGCAGGGCCTGAGCTGGGGCCCTCGCTACCTGACCGAGTCGGCCCCCATCCTGGTGTGGATGCTGTCGCCGATCTTCGAGCGCTTGCGCACGATCGGCCGTGTCCTCTTTGGCCTGGCATGCGTTGTCGCGGTGGCCATCCAGGGCGTGGGCGCCTTCTACTACACGGGCAAGGACTTTGGTGCGGCGATGGTCGCCAAGGGGCCGAAGGTGACACTCGCCAGATGGAAGGAGTTGGTCTGGGACCTCGGCAACACGCCCTTTATCACTGAACTGAAGCATGGCCGAGTTGCTTCCGACTTCGGCGAGCTTCGTGGTCATATCGACGTGGCCGGAGCACGTGACGAGCGTGATGGCCGGCGCCTGGTGGTTACCGGCTGGGCGCTCATGGACGGCCGCACGCCGTCGGGTGTTGCACTGATGGTGGATGGCCGGGTTGTGGTTGGCGGTACCGAGATCTTCTTCGAGCGTTCCGACGTTGTGAGTGCGCTCGGCGAGTCTGCTCCAAGCGGTTGGAGCGTGACGTTTCCCGCTGACACCCTGACACCTGGGGAGCATGTGGTGACGGCGCTGGTGCGCGGTAATCTGGATGGCCAGCAACGCATGCTGGAGGCGCGCAGCTTTACAGTAGAGGAGCTAGACCCCGCTCTCGCTGTACTTCGCGGTCAGATCGATGCTGCTGGATCGCCTGATGAAAGCGATGCCCGGCGCAGGGTGATCATTGGCTGGGCGCTTATGGACGGCCGCACGCCATCGGACGTTGCGGTGCTTGTTGATGGCCAGGTCGTGGGCAGTACTGAGGTTTTCTTCGAACGTCCCGATGTTGTGCAAAAACTCGGCGAATCAGCCCCAAGCGGGTGGCAAGTGACGGTTCCCGCCGACGCCCTGACGCCTGGGACTCATGTGGTGACCGCTCAGGTGCGCGCCCAGCCTGGCGGCCCGCAACGCATGCTGGGCGCGCGCGAATTTACGCTCACGCAGAGCGATCCCGCTCTTGTGCAGGCCGCCCGACGTGCAGCTGCGATCCTCGCCGAGCGCCAGGATCGCCTGGGTTATTGGCTCAGCGAGTTTTCCAGGTCAACGCAGTTCGTGTTGCAGGGGCAGGAGCTGAACATATTCACCAACGCCGCTTTGATCGATGTGGTTGCACCGATTGCGCCGCAGAGTGGTCTTTCCGACAGCATGGAGCGGGCGCGCCAGTTTTTGAGCAACCAGATCGAAGATAGCGGCCTGGTGCGCTACCACGGCCGCCCCGACCTGACGACTATGGGCGTGCTGGGCTGCGTTATCACCCCCGATGCCGATGACACGGCTCTCGCGTGGCGTATTGCGCCGAGCGCTCGCTCGGAGCTGAAGCCGCTGGCACTGTCTACGCTCAAGCAGTTCCGCAGGCCGGACGGGCTCTATCAGACCTGGCTCGCGCCAAGGGATCGCTTCAGGTGCATCGACCCTGGCAAGAATCCGAATCCGCCCGACATCGGTATCCAGCTGCATGTCTACCTGTGGCTGGTGCAGGCGGATCCGCCTGCGGCTCGCGAGCTCTGCAGCGCCTTGCAGCAGCGCGCGTCCGACGAGTCGCTGTGGGTCTACTACCGCCTGGCGCCGCCTATCGTCCTCTTGCGCCTGAACGAGGTGAGCGAGGTCGGCTGTCCGTTGCAGCTGCCTGCGGCCCGCTTGCAAACCACGGTTGCGGGGCAGGGCATATGGCTCGAACTGCTCGGTCATCTGCGCCATTTCGAGACGGCGGGCGATCTCTCCGCAGAGCGTTCGCAGGCCGTAGCGCAGTTGCTGGGCAAGCTGGCCGCCGACAACTTCGCCCCCCTCAAAGGCAATCCACCGCTGCTCTATCACAATGACCTGAGTGCGAGCGTGAGCCGCTACTACTGGTCCGAGGCGTTTGGCTATGCCCTCTGGCTGCGGCTCTATTACGAGAACGCGCGCGCACAATCTACAACCTCGCAGCATGACGGAGACGGCGGGCAAGAGCCCGAGAGAGGCCGGGCCAGATGAGCGACGCCGCCACGACGAATTTCCGTCCGCAGTCGCTGCGGCAGTGGTTGCGCCTGCTGTCCTCGATCCGTTTCGACGAGGTCCTGGTGCTGCAAGGGACGCCGGTTATAGGGGCGATCCTGGCGCTCGGTGCTTTGGCTGGGAGCGACTGGGTCAGGGCTGCCATCTTCGGTGCCGGCAGCCTGTGCCTGGTGGGGCATGTGTTCGTGATGAACGATTGGGCGGGCATCGATGGCGATCTCCGGGATCCGCACCGTGCCGACCGAACATTTGCAGCGAAGGGCGTGAGCCGCACCGCTGTCGGATTGCTTGCTGTCGTGCTCCTGGGCCTGACGTTGCTCCTGTTCGCGCTGCTGGGGCCGGTTTCGCTCGCCCTCGCGATTGCGATCCTGGGGCTGAGCACGCTCTATTCCGCCCCTTCGATCCATATGAAGGGGCGCCCGGTTCTGAGCAGCATTCTTCACCTGGTGGGTGGCACGCTGCACTTCCTGCTCGGCTACGCGACCTTTTCCGCCGTCGACGCGCACAGCATCGTCATTGGCTGCTTTTTCGGGCTGATCTTCGCCGCCGGTCACCTCATGCATGAAACCCGTGGCTATGCGGGGGATCGGCTCAACGGCATCCGCACCAACGCAGTCGCTTTTGGCCGGGCACGCAGCTTCGTGGCGGGCATGATCCTGTTCACTGCGGCCTATGCGTTGTTGATCGCCCTTGCCCTGCTCGGTCTGTTGCCGCGCCTGCTCGTGCTCACCGCTTTGCTCTATCCGGTGCATCTGCATGCCTCCTGGCGAACCGTGCGTGCCGGTCTCAGTTTCGAGAGTCTGCTTCAGTACCAGAAATGCTATAGAGTGCTGTATGCCCTCATTGGCAGCATGCTGATCGGATCAGTCTTGTTTGACTGGGTGAGCTAGCCCCATTGGCTTCCCGGCCATCGACTTTCATGTCGCATATTTTGAGCCCTCAACACTTCTGAACCAATGAGCGCCACTTCCCCCAGCTTTGTCGTAGTCACCCCGGTCTTCGAAGATGCCGAGGCCTCTGCCCGCCTGTTCGAGGAGTTGTTTGCGGCTTTCGGTCAGCAGGTACACGTGGTGGCAGTCGATGACGGCTCGGTGTGCCAGCCGGTCGATCTCGCGAAGATGAGTGCGCTCGGACTTCGCGGCACGGTTATCCGGCTACGGCGCAACGTCGGCCACCAGCGCGCCATTGCGGTCGGCATCGGCTACGTGGCGGAGCATATGGGCACGGCGCAGGTCGTGGTCATGGATTCTGACGGAGAGGATCTGCCCGGTTCGATTCCGGAGCTGCTGGCGGCACTGAACACGCCTGATGTGGATCTGGTCGTCGCGCAGCGTAAAACGCGCGTCGAGACGCTGCGCTTCAAGGCTTTCTATTTCCTCTACAAGCGGCTGTTCAAGGTCTTGACCGGGCGCCAGATCAGTTTCGGCAACTTCATGGCGCTCAAGCCCGCTGCGGTCAGGCGGCTTGCCGCCATGCAGGAACTCTGGATTCACGTCGCCAGTTGCGTGCTGGGTTCGCGACTGCGGATTCGTACTTGCGCACTCGATCGCGGTCCCCGCTACGCCGGCCAGAGCAAGATGAACTTCGCCGGCCTCGCACTGCATGGGTTCCGCGCGGTGATGGTGTTCGCCGAAGACATGCTGGTGCGCGTGGTGATCGCCTCGGCGCTGATCGGTGCGCTGGCGGTGGTCGCGGGCCTGGCAACCATTGTTCTCAAAGTGTCGGGTTTCGCGACGCCAGGCTGGTTCTCGGTAGCGCTGGGCATCCTGTTGCTGGTCTTCCTGCAGACCGGCTCCTTGGCGCTGATCAGCCTTATGCTCACCGGTGTCGGAAAGTCTGGTGCGCTTGCGCATGCGCCTTATGCGCAGCTCATCGACCGTGTCGAACACAGCGACCTGTCGCCGCCATGCAGCTCCGCCAACCAATGAGTCTGGATTCGCACGCCGCGGAGGTCGGGCGTTTCGTCATCAACGGCCTGTTTGCCACGGCGGTGCATTACGCCGCCCTGATTTTCAATCTCCGGGTGCTCGAAATTCCGTCGGCAGGTCTGGCCAATTTTTTCGCGGCCTGGTGTGGCATTGCGGCGTCTTTTATCGGTAGCCGTTTCTTCGTCTTCCGGAACCAAGAGGCGCCGCTGGCGCGACAGGCCATGCGCTTTCTCGCGTCCTATGCCGCGATTGCCTGCCTGCACGGGCTTTTGCTCTACATCTGGACGGATCAATTGCAGCGGGACTACACCGTGGGTCTCGTCCTGGCCGCGCTGATGCAGGCCGTGCTGAGCTACCTGGGCAACAAGTTATTGGTGTTCAGAACAGCATGAAGAGCGGACGATTCCTCGCTGCGTCCCTGTTCTTCCTGGCCATGGCCTGTCTGATCTACTGGATCCATATCACCTTCTTCCGGGTTGACGTGGTCTTTTACAGCGCGATTCTCGATGGTGCTCTCGCTGCCGTAATCACCGGCATGGTCATTTGGCGCATGCGCGCCTTCGCCGTCTTCGGGCCCTTCGAGAAACTGCAGATGGTGCTGATCTGGCTGCTGACGGCCTATATCCTCGCCATCTCGGTGCCGACCGTGGTCGACCGGTCGCTGTCCTTCTATATCCTCGAGAAGCTGCAGCAGCGCGGTGGCGGGATACAGCAAAGCCGCTTCGCCGAAGTATTCACCCAGGAGTACCTCAAGGAGCATCGGCTGGTCGACGTGCGCCTGACCGAACAGCTGCAGTCGGGCACCATTCGCATCGACAATGGCTGTGTTCGCCTGACGCCCAAGGGCGAGCATCTGGCGACCTTCAGTCGTTTCTTCCGCGCGCACCTGCTACCCAAGCAGCGACTGTTGCTCGGCAACTACAGCGACGACCTGACCGCCCCGTTCCGGCACAGTGCTGCGCAGGTCGATTACCTCTGCCAGTGAGGCATGCCACGTAAGCTTGGGCGAGATTGATGGCCGGGTGGGCTTTTCTCCGGGCAATAAAAAGGCCGGCTTGTGGCCGGCCTTCAGGGGGTGGTATTGGCTTATTTTTGGTAAGCCGCAACCGCCTTCAGAATTGCTTGGCGGGCTTCGTCTGCGTTGCCCCAGCCTTCGACCTTGACCCATTTGCCCTTCTCGAGATCCTTGTAGTTCTCGAAGAAGTGCTTGATCTGCTCGATCAGCAGCGGAGGCAGGTCGGTGTATTCCTGGACGTCTTTGTAGATCACGCTCAGCTTGTCGTGCGGTACGGCGATCAGCTTGGCGTCACCGCCGGCTTCGTCGGTCATGTTCAGCACGCCAACCGGACGGCAGCGGATGACCGAGCCCGGGGCGACCGGATACGGGGTCACGACCAGCACGTCGAGGGGGTCGCCGTCGTCGGCCAGGGTGTGCGGGATGAAACCGTAGTTGGCCGGGTAGAACATCGGGGTGGCCATGAAACGATCGACGAACAGGCAGTCGGTGTCGTGATCGATTTCGTATTTGATCGGCGCGTGGTTGGCCGGAATCTCGATGGCGACGTAGATGTCGTTCGGCACGTCTTTGCCGGCCGGGACTTTGCTGTAGCTCATGGTGGACACCCCAGGGTTGGGCCAAAAAAAGTGGGCGGATTATAGGCACATTCGGCGGCCGTTACTACGCCCGCTTGCTCAGCCTTTGGTCGTGTCGTGCGCCGCGCCGGGGTGGTTCCGATAGTCGGCGTGCTCGGCCTGCAGGCCGCGCAGGCGCGCCAGCGGATCCTGGCGGTAGAAGGCCTGCAGCTGCGCGTAGACGGCCGGGAAGGCCTCGGCCAGCAGATCCGGGGCGCTGAAGAAGTATTCGCTGGTCACCGCGAAGAACTCCGCGGGGTTTTCCGCCGCATAGGGGTCGATGGCGGTTTGCGCCTCGGGATCGGCGTCGAGCACGGCGTTCAGCTGGTCGTAGGCGCTCTGCATGGCACTGGCCCAGTCTTCGACGCGCATGCTGCGGTGCAGCGGCGGCAGGCCGTTGGCGTCGCCGTTGAGCATGTCCAGCTTGTGCGCCAGCTCGTGGATCACCAGGTTGTAGGCATCCCAGCCGCCGCTGCTCTGCACGCCCGGCCAGGCCAGGATCACCGGGCCCCGCAACCAGGCCTCGCCGCTGTGCTCGGCGTCCCACTCGTGTTCCACGCCGCTGGCGTCGCGGTGGCGCTGTGGGCTCAGGAAGTCGTCCGGGTACAGGACTATCTCATGGAAGCCCTGGTACCAGTCGAGGTCGGCCAGGTGCAGCAACGGCAATTCGGCCAGGGCGGCCAGGCTCAGGCAGTCTTCCAGGCTCAGTTCGACGCCGGGCAACGGGCTCAGGTGCTTGTGGTGCAGGAACAGCACGGCGCGCTGGAACAGGCGCTGTTCCTCGGCCTCGCTGAGGCCGTCGAGAATCGGCAGGCGCTGGCGCACTACATTCCAGTGCAGGGTGCTGTAGGGCGCGCGGGCGAGGATGCGCCGCCGGCGCCAGGCACGGAACGACCACATGCCGTCAGTGCGCCTGCCTGGCCGCGCGCTGCCCGGCGAGGCGGTGGCGCAGCATGCCGATCAGCATCGGCAGCAGCGACAGCAGGATGATGGCGACGATCATCAGCGTCAGGTTCTGCTTGATGAAGGGCACGTTGCCGAAGAAGTAGCCGAGGCTGACCAGGCCGCCGACCCAGACCAGGGTGCCGGCCACGCTGAAGGCAAGGAAGCGCGGGTAGGGCATCTTGGCCATGCCGGCGACGAAGGGGGCGAAGGTGCGCAGGATCGGCAGGAAGCGCGCCAGGGTCACGGTCTTGCCACCGTGGCGCTCGTAGAAGTCATGGGTGCGCTGCAGGTAGTCGCGGCGGAAGACCTTCGAGTCCGGGTTGCGGAACAGCTTCTCGCCGCTGGTGCGGCCGACCAGGTAATTGAGGCTGTCGCCGCTGATCGCCGCGACTATCAGCAGGCCGGCCAGTAGGAAGGGGTCCATGCTGCCGCTGGCGCACATGGCGCCGGCGATGAACAGCAGCGAGTCGCCGGGCAGGAAGGGCGTTACCACCAGGCCGGTTTCGCAGAAGATCACCAGGAACAGGATGGCGTAGATCCAGGTACCGTACTGGCTGACGAGCAGGTTCAGGTAGGTATCGAGATGCAGGATCAGGTCGAGCGGGTTGAGTTCCATTGCACACCAGGCTGGGTTCCGGGCGCGCAGTATAACGCCAGGCCGCTGGGCGGCGGCCAGCCTCGCCCTAGCTGACTAGGGCGAGCGTCAACGCATTCACTCGTCGTCGAGCGGCAGGACGAAGTTCTTGAACTCGGTGTCTTCGCGGAAGCCGATCGATTCGTAGGTCTTGTGCGCGGTCTCGAAGTTGATGCTGGAGGCGACGCGCATGCGCACCGCATTGGTGCTCTTGGCCATCTGCTTGGCGGTTTGCAGCAGGCGGTCGGCGACCAGCATGCGGCGGGCGTCCTCGGCGACGAAGATGTCGTTGAGAATCCATACGCGCTTGAGCGACAGCGACGAGAAGCTGGGGAACAGCTGGCAGTAGCCGAGCGCCTTGTCCTCGTCATCGGCCAGGGCCAGGTAGATCACCGACTCCTTGCGCTTGAGGCGGGTCTCGAGAAACTTGCGCGATGAGTCCGGCAGCGGCAGTTCGCCGTAGAACTCGCGGTATTTGATGAACAGCGGGGTCAGCAGGTCCAGATGCTCCAGGGTGGCTTGGACGATGCGCATGGCGGGCCTCGAAGTCTGTGGAGTGGCATGACTGGCTTGCAGATGCTGTGCCAGCGGTCAGCCCCGATGCTGCCCAAAGCCGCTGGAAAGCGCAATCCAAGCAAGCGTTTGATTTTGCACTGAGGTAATCGGTTGTCTGGAATGGCCTGAGCTAGAGCGGTTTTAGTCGTAGGGCGGGTGCAACCTGCGTGGCAGCATCGCGGGTTGCACCCGCTCTACGCGGGCTCGCGGCAGCGTCTCTCAGAGCTTGCCGTGCAAAGCTGCGGTGAAGATCTGGGTGACATCGGCCTCGGTCAGCGGGCGCGGATTGCCGCCGGCGGACGGGTCGACCACCGCCATCTGCGCGATCAGCGCGGTATTGCTGTCGTCCACGCCCAGTTCGGCCAGGCTGTGCGGCACGCCGGTGTCGGCGCGCAGCTGCATGACCAGGGCGAGGAAACTGTCGAAACCGGGATTGGCCAGGCCCAGGTAGGCGGCCAGGCGGGTGATGCGCTCCTCGATCACGCTGCGGTTGAACTTGAGTACGTAGGGCATCAGCGTGGCGTTGGTCATGCCGTGGTGGGTGTCGTACAGCGCGCCGATCGGGTGGGCCAGGGCGTGCATGCCGCCAAGGCCCTTCTGGAACGCGGTGGCGCCCATGGCGGCGGCGGCGAGCATGTCGGCGCGGGCGTCGAGGTCGTCTGGCTGGCGCACGGCGCGCACCAGGGCGCCTTGCACCAGCCGCATGCCCTCCACCGCAACGCCATCGGCCAGCGGGTGGAAGCCCGGTGCGCAGTAGGCCTCCAGGCAGTGGGAGAAGGCGTCCATGCCGGTGCCTGCGGTGATGAAGGCCGGCATGCCGACGCTTAGTGCCGGGTCGCTGATGACGATCTTCGGCATCATCAGCGGGTGAAAGATGATGCGCTTGGTGTGGCTGCGCTCGTCGGTGAGGATGCCGGCGCGGCCGACTTCCGAGCCGGTGCCGGCGGTGGTCGGCACGGCGATCACCGGGGCGATGCCGCGCGGGTCGGCGCGGGTCCACCAGTCGCCGATATCTTCGAAGTCCCACACCGGTCGGGCCTGCCCACTCATGAAGGCGATCAGCTTGCCCATGTCCAGGCCGCTGCCGCCGCCGAAGGCGACCACGCCGTCGTGCTTGCCGGCATGGTAGGCGGTGAGACCGGCGGTCAGGTTGCTTTCCACCGGGTTGGGTTTGAGCTCGCAGAACAGCGCGGCGCCAAGGCCGGCGTCCTTCAGCGAGTCGAGGGCGGCGAGGGTGATCGGCGCGCTACCCAGGCCGCGGTCGGTGACCAGCAGCGGGCGCTGCATGCCGAGGCTCTGGCACAGCTCGGGCAGCTCCTTGATCCGCCCGGCGCCGAAGCGCACGGAAGTCGGGTAGTTCCAGTTGGCAGTCTTGCTCATGGCGGACTCCTTGTCAGAGCTGATGGCGCAGGTGGAAGGACTTGGGTCGGGTCAGGTGCTCGTAGCCGAGGCTGGACAGGCTGGCGCCGCGTCCAGTGTGCTTGACCCCGGTCCAGGCCAGAGCCGGGTCGAGGTAGTCGCAGCGGTTCATGAATACGGTGCCGGTGTCGAGCTGCTGGCCGAGGCGCTCGGTGGCGTCCAGGTCCTCGCTCCAGATCGCCGCGCTGAGGCCGTAGGGGCTGTCGTTCATCAAGGCGATGGCCTGGGCGTCGCCATCCACCGGCATGATGCCGACCACCGGGCCGAAGCTTTCTTCGCGCATCACCGCCATCTGGTGGTTCACCTGCACCAGTACCTGCGGCGCCATATAGGCCGTGCCGGGGGCATCGGCGGCGAACAGCGCCGGGTCGATCAGCGCCTTGGCGCCCTTGCCCTTGGCCTCGGCGATCTGCCCGCGGACGAAGTCGGCAGCGCTGCTGCGCACCAGTGGGCCGAGGGTGGTGGCTTCTTCCAGCGGGTTGCCCAGCGCGTACTGTTTGGTCAGCTCGACGAAGCCGTCGACAAAGGCCGGGTAGAGCGCCTTGTCCACATAGATGCGCTCGATGCCGCAGCAGCTCTGCCCGGAGTTGAAGAAGCTGCCGTCCACCAGGTTTTCCACGGCGTGGGCCAGGTTGGCGTCGCCGCGCACGTAGGCCGGGTCCTTGCCACCCAGCTCCAGGCCGACACCGATGAAGTGCCCGGCGGCGGCGCTTTCGATTAGCCGGCCGCCGGCCACCGAGCCGGTGAAGTTGACCTGCTGCACCTGGCCTGAGGCGATCAGGGTGGCGGTCTGGCCATGGTCCAGCACCAGATTGTGGAACAGCCCGTGCGGCAGGCCGGCGCGTTCGAAGGCCAGGGCGAAGCGCTCGCCGACCAACAGGGTCTGGCTGGCATGCTTGAGCAGCACGGCGTTGCCGGCCATCAGCGCCGGGATGATAGCGTTCACTGCGGTCAGGTAGGGGTAGTTCCATGGCGCGATGACCAGCACGGTGCCCAGCGGCTCGCGGCGGATATAGCGGCGGAAGCCATCTTTCGGCGGTGGCACCACGTCGGCCAGGGCGCGGGCGGCGATGCCGACCATGTAGCGCGCGCGTTCCTCGAAACCGCGCAGCTCGCCAGCGCCATAGCGCAGCGGGCGGCCCATCTGCCAGGCCAGCTCTGGGGCGATTTCCGCGCCCATCGCCAGCATGGCATCGACTGCCTTCAGGCAATAGCTGGCGCGTTGTTCGATGCTCAGCTCGCGCCAGGCGCGCTGGGCCTGCTGGGCCTCGTTGAGGGCGCGCTCGAGCTGGCTGGAGCTGGCGCAGGGGCGTTCGGCGTACAGGCTGCCGTCCACCGGGGAAATCAGGCGAATGGTATTCATCGAGCCTCCTTTCTTCTTATTGGGGCGGCGTTTCTAGTAGCGCTCGAAGCCGCGGCGCAGCTCCCAGTCGGTCACCCGGCGGTCATACTCCGATTGTTCCCAGCGCGCGGTGTGCAGGTAGTGTTCGACCACCTCGTCGCCCAGGGCGTTGCGCAGCAGCGTCGAACGGTCGAGGGCGCTCGCAGCGTCGCGCAGGGTCTTGGCCACTTCCGGCAGCTCCTCGTGCTCGTAGGCATCGCCAGAGAAGGGCGCCGGCAGCTCCAGCTGCTCGTCGATCCCGGCCAGGCCGGCGGCGATCAGGGCGGCATAGGCCAGGTAGGGGTTGAGGTCGGCGCCGCCGATCCGGCATTCGATGCGGATGCCTTTGCTGTTGCCGCCGCACAGGCGGAAGCCGGCGGTGCGGTTGTCGTTGCTCCACACCGCGCGGGTCGGGGCAAAGGTACCGGCCTGGAAGCGCTTGTAGGAGTTGATGTAGGGCGCGAGGAAGTAAGTGATGTCGCTGGCGTACTTGAGCTGGCCGGCCACCCACTGGCGCATCAGTTTGGACATGCCGTGCTCGGCGTCAGGGTCGTAGAACAGCGCCTGGCTGCCGTCGAGGCTGAACAGCGAGTTGTGGATATGGCTGCTGGAGCCGGCCAGGTTGTAGTTCCACTTGGCCATAAAAGTCACGGCCTTGCCCTGCAGCAGGGCGATCTCTTTGCAGGCGTGCTTGATGATGCTGTGCCGGTCGGCCATCACCAGGGCTTCGGCGTAGCGCACGTTGATTTCTTCCTGGCCCGGCCCCCATTCGCCCTTGGAGTTCTCCACCGGGATGCCGGCGGCCTGCAGGTGCTTGCGGATGGCCCGCATCACCGGCTCCTCGCGGATGGTTTGCAGGATGCTGTAGTCCTCGATGTAGTAACCGGCGGTCTTGGGGTTCTGGTAGTGCTGGCCGTGGATGGCCTCGTAGCTCTGGTCGAACAGGTAGAACTCCAGCTCCGAGGCGAACATGCCCTGGTAGCCGCGTTCGGTGAGCCGGGCGATCTGCCGCTTGAGCATGCCGCGCGGGCTGTGTGGCAGGTCGTGGTGGTGATGGTCCTGCACATCGCACAGCACCAGCGCGGTGCCCTCCAGCCAGGGCACCACGCGCAGGGTGGACAGGTCGGGCTTGAATACGAAGTCGCCGTAGCCCTGCTTCCAGCTGGCGGCGGCGTAGCCGGGTACCGGTTCCATGTCGATGTCGTCGGCCAGCAGGTAGTCGCAGCCGTGGGTTTCTTCATAGGCGCTGTCGAGGAAGAACTCGACCTGGAAGCGCTTGCCGATCAGGCGGCCTTGCATGTCGACCATGCAGGCCAGGACGGTGTCGATTTTGCCGGCCACGGCGAGTTCGCGCAGGCCGGTGAGGGTGAGGTGGGCAGTCATCCGTAATCACTCCGGAAAATCCGGGGCGGCTGCGCGTCAGCGATACGGCGTCAGGAACAGGCGCGGAGTGCTCATTTACCAGTCGTAAACTGCGCTTCCACGCCTGTTCCTGCCTTGTCTCGCGCTAGCTCGCGAGCCCCGGTACAGGTCTAGGGCTTAGTTGTTCTTGTCTTTCTCGCGTTGCTCCATGGCGAATTCCTCTTCTGGCGAGAGGATCAGGCGATGGCGGCCGATGACGGCGAAGTAGAGGATGCCGAGGGCGAAGAATGCCGCCACCCAGAACACCCCGACGGTGTAGGCCGGGTCACCGGTGAGCTGGTAGTACAGGGTCACGGCGGCTATCAGCATGGTCAGCAGTGCGCCCGGCACGCCCAGCGGGCTGCGGTAGGGGCGCTCGATATTGGGCAGGTTCTTGCGCAGCAGGATGAACGACAGCGCCTGCATGAAGTAGGAGAACATGGCGCCGAACACCGCCATGTTGAGCAGGGTGCCGCCGATCACCGCGCCGCCCTTTTCCTCACCGAAGATGAACCACAGCGCCATCATCACTGCCAGCGCCAGCAGGCTGCCGCCGATCATGGCCACGTGCGGAGTCTTGCGCTGGCCGTGGGTCACCGACAGCCAGGGCAGGAAGTAGCCGGCGCGGCTCAGCGAGTACACCTGGCGGCCCATGGCGAAGATGATGGTGTGGAAGCTGGCCACCAGGCCGAGCACCGCCACCAGGGCCAGCAGCTTGGCGATGTTGTCGCCGTAGATTGCCTTGAAGCCATCCAGCAGCGGCTCGCCCGAGGTGCCCAGGGCGAAGGAGCCGACGCCGCTGGTGGCCGGGTTGAGCCAGAGGATCATGAACGCCGAGACGATCAGGGTGAACATGCCGGCGATGATGCCCTTGGGCATGTCGCGCTTGGGGTCGACCGATTCTTCGGCGGCCAGTGGCAGCTGCTCGATGGCGAGGAACAGCCAGACGGCGAACGGCAGCGAGGCCAGTATGCCGACCACGCCTTTGGGCAGGAATGGCCCGCCGCCTTCAGGCAGTTCGGCGCCATCGGCGCCGACGTTCATCGCGTAGCGGGCGAAGTCGATGTGCGGCAGGGCGCTGACCCAGAAGATCACCAGGCAGGCCAGGGCCAGCAGGGTGACCACCAGGGTGACCTTGAACGACAGTTCGACGCCGATCACGTTGAGCCAGACGAAGGCCAGGTAGAAGCCGATCCACCAGAGCGGCTGGTACTCGCTCGGCGTGCCGAAGATGCTGCCCATGTAACTGCCGATAAAGAACACGATCACCGCCGGGGTGAGCACGTACTCGACGTTCTCCGCCAGGCCGGTGAGGAAGCCGCCCCAGGGGCCCATGGCGCTGCGGGCGAAGGAGTAGGCGGCGCCGGTGTGGGGTAGGGCCGGGGACATTTCCGCGAGGGAAAAGGTCAGGCCCAGGTACATGATGGCGATGATGATGGCGGCGATGAACATGCTGCCCCAGCCATTGGCCAGGCCAAAGTTCCATCCGGAAAAATGCCCGGAGATTACCGCGCCGACGCCCAGCGCCCAGAGTGACCAGACCCCGGCGTAGCGGCGCAGGCCGCGTTGCTCGAAGTAACTCTTATCAACTGTGGTGTAACTGACTCCCGATTGCTGCTGTTTCATGTTCCTCTCCTGCATTTCGCGTTGGCTCGGGTTCTTGTAGGAATTGCGGCCTTGCTTGAAACGGGATGGAGCACAGCGGCTGACAGCGGGAGGATGCACGGAGGAGGGCCATGCCGGGCATGGCGAGGTGTTGCATCCCCCGGATGCCGGGAAAGTTTCCCGGCGAGATCGAAGCGCAGACGGACATCCGGTCGCTGACAGCTTGCGGGCATGGACGACGAGGAACCTCATGCCGTCTCGGTGTTCCGAGACTCCTGACACTCTAGTCGAGAAAACGCGAGGTGGTGCGGCAGCCTGTCAGGCACCGCCCTGTGCTACCCTGCGGCCAGTTCTGCCGGGGCCTCCCGGCCCGTTTCGAGGTCATCGATGCACATCCATATTCTCGGTATCTGCGGCACTTTCATGGGCTCCCTGGCGGTGCTGGCGAAAGAGCTCGGCCATCGCGTCACCGGTTCCGACGCCAACGTCTACCCGCCCATGAGCACTCAGCTCGAGGCCCAGGGCATCGAGCTGATGCAGGGCTACGAGCCGGCCCATCTGCAACCGGCACCCGATCTGGTGGTGGTCGGCAACGCCCTCAGTCGCGGCAACCCGGCGGTGGAATACGTGCTCAACCAGGGCCTGCCCTATGTCAGCGGCCCGCAGTGGCTGGCTGACCATGTGCTGCAGGGCCGCTGGGTGCTCGGTGTGGCCGGTACCCACGGCAAGACCACTACCACCAGCATGCTGGCCTGGGTGCTGGAACATGCCGGTATGAGCCCGGGCTTTTTGATCGGCGGCGTACCGCAAAACTTCGGGGTGTCCGCACGCTTGGGCGGCACGCCGTTCTTCGTGGTCGAGGCCGACGAGTACGACAGCGCTTTCTTCGACAAGCGCAGCAAGTTCGTCCACTACCGTCCGCGCACGGCGATCCTCAACAACCTGGAATTCGACCACGCGGATATCTTCCCGGACCTGGCCGCCATCGAGCGGCAGTTCCACCACCTGGTGCGTACGGTGCCGGGTGAGGGCCTGATCATTCATCCGCAGGCCGAAGAGGCCCTGGGCCGTGTGATCAAGATGGGGTGTTGGACGCCGGTGCAGACCACCGGTGACGGCGGCCAGTGGCAGGCGCGCCTGCTCAGTGAAGACGGCTCACGCTTCGAGGTGGTCTTCGACGGTAAAGTCGAAGGCACGGTGGAGTGGGACCTGACCGGCCAACACAACGTGGCCAACGCTCTGGCCACCCTGGCGGCCGCACGGCATGTCGGCGTGGTACCGGAACTGGGTATCGCTGGCCTGTCCAGCTTCAAGAGCGTCAAGCGGCGTATGGAGAAGGTCGCCGAGGTCAAGGGCGTGACCATCTATGACGACTTCGCCCACCACCCGACTGCCATCGCCACCACCCTGGACGGCCTGCGCAAGCGCGTCGGCAGCGCGCCGGTGATCGCCGTGGTCGAGCCGCGCTCCAATTCGATGAAGCTTGGCGCCCACCGTGACGGCCTGCCGGCTTCCGTGGTGCAGGCCGATCGGGTGTACTGGTACGCCCCGGCCAACCTGGGCTGGGACCTGGCCGCCACCGTGGCCGGCTCGACGGTGCCGACCGAGGTCTGCGATTCGCTGGAGGCCATCATCGCCGGGGTCAAGGCCCACGCCGCGCCTGGCACCCAGGTGGTGATCATGAGCAACGGCGGTTTCGGCGGCTTGCACGGCAAGCTGGCGGCGGCTCTGGCGCAATAGCTGCGGCAGATAGCTCCCTCTCCCTCCGGGAGAGGGTTGGGGTGAGGGGCTGTGGGCGGCTCGGAGTTGCCTGGGCATCCCTCACCCCTGGTCCCTCTCCTAGGGGGAGAGGGGAAACACGCATTCCGAGGAGTCTCCATGAACGGTCCCGAACGCATTACCCTGGCCATGACCGGCGCTTCCGGCGCCCAGTACGGCCTGCGCCTGCTCGATTGCCTGGTGCAGGAGGAGCGCGAGGTGCACTTCCTGATCTCCAAGGCCGCGCAACTGGTGATGGCCACCGAGACCGACGTGACCCTGCCCGCCAAGCCGCAGGCCATGCAGGCTTTCCTCAGCGAATACACCGGCGCCGCCCTTGGGCAGATCCGCGTGTACGGCAAGGAAGACTGGATGGCGCCGCCGGCTTCCGGCTCCGGCGCGCCGAGCGCCATGGTGGTGGTGCCGTGCAGCACCGGCACCCTGTCGGCCATCGCCACGGGCGCCTGCAACAACCTGATCGAGCGCGCTGCCGACGTGGTGCTCAAGGAGCGCCGCCAGCTGATCCTGGTACCGCGCGAGGCGCCGTATTCCAGCATTCACCTGGAGAACATGCTCAAGCTATCCAATCTCGGCGTGACCATCCTGCCGGCGTCGCCCGGCTTCTATCACCAGCCGCAGACCCTGGATGACCTGGTCGACTTCGTCGTCGCGCGCATCCTCAACTGCCTGGGTATCCCCCAGGACATGCTGCCGCGCTGGGGCGAGCATCACCTGATCAGCGGCGACGACTGAAATGTGTGACTGGGGCCGGCCGACGCTGCCTGGACTCACTATTTACTATCGAAAGGGATTTTCTCCATGTTGAACTCTCCATTTGCCCGCCTGTGGGCCGCCGTGTTGCTGACGCTGACCAGTGTTGCGGTGCAAGCGAGCATGCGTTGCGACAAAGGGCTGATTGCCGAAGGCGATATCAGTGTGGAGGTCGCGAGAAAGTGCGGCGAGCCGGTCAAACGCGAGATCTACAGCCCGACGGTTACGTCGAAGGGTGGCGCAACCGTGGAGTTGTGGGTCTACGGCCCGGATCGTGGCATGTATCGCTATTTGCGCTTTATTGATGGTGAGCTGGTGCAGATCAGAAGTGGGCGCGAGTAGAAACCCAATGCGTCCATGTTCTGTTGTGCTGGTGCTGTTTGGCATGCTGCTGTCCGGCTGCGCCAGCGTGCGCACTCTGGATGCGGCCAAACCCGGTGCGCCGGTCATCTATTCCGGCACGCGGCTGGACTGGTACACGCTGAATGGCGGCTGCTGTCCGCAGGATCGCTTTGGTGCCGAGGCGCCGAAGTATGCCGCTCTCGATCTGCCGGCCAGCGCCTTGCTGGATACCCTGTTGCTGCCGCTGTCCGTCGCCGCCGAGCTGGGTGTGGGGCTGGGCATTCGCGGCGGTAACTGAACGCGGGCCTTATGGCGCGGGTTGGATTGCCAGCGGCTATTCAGCCCAGCCGTACCAGACCCAGGTCATCGGCCGTGGTCCCGGCAGGTAGCCGCTGTGCAGGTCCCTGATCTGGAACCCGCCGGCCTGCAGCAAGCCGGGAATGTCGCGGTTGAGGTGGCAGCCGCCGGCCAGGGGCTTCCAGATCGGCGTCAGGCGGTCCTGCCACAGGCGCACCTTGGCATCCGGCGCGCGCCCGTGTTCGCTGAACAGCAGTTTGCCACCGGGCTTGAGCACCCGGCGCATTTCCACCAGGGCGGCCAGCGGGTCGGGGATGGTGCACAGGGTGAAGGTGCAGACGATGCTGTCGAAGCTGGCATCGGCGGCCTGGATCTGCCCCAGTTCGAGGGCGATCATTTCCACCGGAACACTGATCTGTGCGGCGCGCTCACGAGCCAGGTTCTGCATCTGCGCGGCGGGGTCGATGCCGACTATGGCGCTGACTTTTTGCGCATCGTAGAAGCTCAGGTTGAGGCCGGTGCCGATGCCGATTTCCAGCACCCGGCCTTCGGCCTGGGGCACCACCTTCGAGCGAGTCTTCATCACATGGCCCATGCCGCAGGCGAAATCGATCAGGTGCGGCAGGATTTTCTCGTCGTAGAACTTCATCAGCGCCCCAGGCGGCGCAGTTCGTCCGACTCGACCACGCGCACGCCGTCGCTTTCTTCCAGGGCCAGGCGCCACAGGGCGCGAGCCAGCACGGCGGCCTCAATGCCGCGGTATTTGCCCGGCAGCCAGCGCATGAAGGGCGCGGCCAGCTGTTCGCCGATGCGGAACTCGCGGCGCGAGCCGAGCAGCAGTGATGGCCGGACTAGGGTCAGCTGCGGCCAGTCCTGGGCCCGCAGCGCCTGCTCCATGTCACCCTTGACCCGGTTGTAGAACACCGAGGAGTTGGCGTCGGCGCCCAAGGCACTGATCACCAGCAGGTGGCGCGCGCCCAGTTCGCGGGCACGGCGGGCGAAGGCCAGGACCAGGTCATGGTCGATGGCGCGGAAGGCTTCCTGCGAGCCGGCCTGTTTGATGGTGCTGCCCAGGCAGCAGAAGGCGTTGTCGATCTGGCCCTGCAGTTGCGGCAGCAGGTCGGCCAGTTCGCCGACCGGGTTGTCCAGGTGCGGGTGCTCGGCCAGGGGCCGGCGGCTGGGGGCCAGCACGCGGCTGATGGTCGGTTCGCTGAGCAGGCGATCGAGCAGGTGCTCGCCGGTAAGGCCGGTGGCGCCTGCGAGCAGGATGTGCTGGGGCGTCAGGTACATGAGTGTCTCTCCGCTGATACAGCCAGCTTAGATCGGATTGGTCGTTGCAGCCTGAAGCGGGTCGCATTCATGGCGTTTTTTCGTCGCGGCTGGCCGCCGCTGTCAGGGCCTGGCGCGCCTGGCTTTCGCGCAGCTGGCGCCAGTGCAGGAGGACCGCCTTGGGCGCCCACAGTTGCGGCTCGGAGGGCTGGAAATCTTCGGCCTTCTCGCGTTCGGCAACTGTCGCCTTGGCCAGTTCGAAGGCGCGCTGCAGGTCGTCGGTTTCGCTGAGGGCCTCGGCGAACAGGGCGCGGCCAAAGTAGGTGAAGTCGTTCTCCTCGGAGCAGCCGAAGGACACCCGGTCGGCGCGCGCGGCGGTCATCACCAGGGTCTTGTCGTCCTGCAGCGGCGGGATGAAGCCGCCGGAGTAGCAGGCTGAGATCACCAGCACCTTGTAGCGCGACTTGAGTGGTTGTAGCAGGCTGGCCAGGTCGGCGGCCGGCAGGTTGTCCAGCTGCAGGCGCGGCTGCTCAAGGCTCAGCTGGTGGTCGCGCGAGCCGTGGCTGGTCAGGTAGATGAACACCAGGTCTTCCGGGCCGCTGCGCTCGGCCAGGGCGCGCACGGCGCGGGTCAGGCTTTCGCGGGTGGCCAGCGGGCGGTCGGCAAGGTGGTCGCGGTGGTTGCTCAGGGTGATGTTGCCGCGCGCGCCGAAGCGTTCGCCGAGCAGCTTGGCCACGTAGTCGGCCTCGCGCAGGAACACGCTCTGGTTGCCGTCGCCAGCCAGGGTCAGGCTGTACAGCTCGATGGCCGGGGTCGATGGCGGCAGCGTGGCGATGGCCTGTTGCAGCAGCTGGCCCTGTTGC
>JBOFCR010000029.1:0-8554 GCA_051646165.1 Pseudomonas sp.
CGCTGGCGCCCTCACCCACACCCAGGGCCTCGGCCGCATCCAAACTGAGGGTCACGGGCTTGCCCGGCACCCAGTCCAGCTCGGCAACCACCGCGCGGAAGTCCTGCAGCTGGCCATTGCTCACCAGGTACGGGCGCCCGCCTTTGCCGGGCTCACCAATGCGCACCGGCACCACGCGACTCTGGGCGATGGAACGAATGCCCGAAGTGCGCGCATGCAGGGTCGGGCCACCGTCGAAGATGTCGATGTAGTGGTCGGTCTCGAAGCCTTCGCGCATCAGGATGTCGAAGGTCACCTGGGCACGGCTGTAGACCTGGCCCATGGCCTCCTGCGCGGCATCCGGCAGCAGTGGCACGTAGATCGGGTAATGTGGCATCAGCTCGGCGAGGAAGGTGCGGCTCTTCAGGCCGCACAGGCGCTCGGCCTCGGTGTAGCTCATGTCGAAGAAGTTGCGCCCGACCGCGTCCCAGAACGGCGAGTCGCCGTGCTCGTCGCTGTAGCCGACGATCTCCACCACCACCGCATCGGCGAAACGCTCCGGGTGGCTGGCGACGAACAGCAGGCGGGCCCGCGAATTGAGTTCGGCGTAGACGCTGTCGACCAGATCCGGCTGCACATAGAAGCTCGCCAGCAGGCTGTTGCCAGTGAGGTCGTGGCACAGCGAGAGGACGTGGATCTTGTTGTGGATCGACAGCGACCGCGAGGCGTGCACGAAGGTCTCGTTGCGGAAGCTGTAGAAGGGTTCGGAGTAACCGGCCGAGGCGACCACGCCGGAGCAGCCGACCAGACGCCCGCTGCTGCTGTCTTCGAGCACGAAGAAATAGCTTTCCTCGCCGTTGAAGCTGACTTCGGCGGCAAACGAGGCTTCGGAGGCCTGGATCTTGTCGCCCAGGCGGCCAAGATCGTCCGGCAGCGAAGTGACGCCAACCGGGCTGTCCGCGGCCAGACGCTGCACTTCGGCAAGGTCGGACATTTGCGCGGGACGCATAACCAGCATGGCGTTACTCCTTTGGAAAACGCCCTGATCGCAAGGCGTCTGTCGAATAAAAGCTCCAAAAGGCGCAGTCGGCCCTCTGGAGAAAGACCGGGCCGCAGCCCGATCACGCATGGAATCGCTCATCCTGAGAAAACCCGGCGACGCTGCCCTGCGCCGCCGTCTTGTTCAGTGCCTCAGGCGTTGACCAGCTTGGCCACCGCGCGCTCGAAACGGGCCAGGCCCTCTTCGATATCGGCATCCTCGACCACCAGGCTCGGGGCGAAGCGCACCACATCCGGGCTGGCCTGCAGCACCATCACGCCTTCAACGGCAGCGGCATCGAGAATGGTCTTGGCCTTGCCCAGCCAGGCATCGGACAGTACGCAACCGATCAGCAGGCCCAGACCACGGACTTCGCTGAACACGCCGTACTGCTCGCCAATGGCGCGCAGACGCATCTTGAACTGCTCGCTCTTGGCCTTGACGCCATTCAGCACTTCAGGGGTGTTGACCACATCGATCACCGCCTCGGCCACTGCACAACCCAGCGGGTTGCCGCCGTAGGTGGTGCCGTGGGTACCGGCGACCAGGTGCTTGGCCAGCTCGGTGGTGGTGAGCATGGCGCCAATCGGGAAACCGCCGCCCAGGCTCTTGGCGCTGGAGAGGATGTCCGGGGTCACGCCGTAGTGCATGTAGGCGAACAGCTCGCCGGTACGGCCCATGCCGGTTTGCACTTCGTCGAAGATCAGCACCGCGTTGTGCTTGTCGCACAGTTCACGGGCCGCTTGCAGGTAAGCCAGGTCAGCCGGCAGCACGCCGCCTTCGCCCTGAATCGGCTCCAGCACCACGGCACAGGTCTTGTCCGATACCGCCGCTTTCAGCGCTTCGATGTCGTTGTACGGCACATGGCTGATGCCCTGGATCTTCGGACCGAAGCCGTCGGAGTACTTGGGCTGGCCACCGACACTGACGGTAAACAGGGTGCGGCCGTGGAAGCTGTTGGTGGTGGCGATGATCTCGCACTTGTCCGGGCCGAACTTGTCGTGGGCAACCCGCCGGGCCAGCTTGAAGGCGGCCTCGTTGGCTTCGGCGCCGGAGTTGCAGAAGAACACGCGCTCGGCAAAGGTCGCGTCCACCAGTTTGTGCGCCAGACGCAGGGTCGGCTCGTTGGTGAACACGTTGGAGATGTGCCACAGGGTATTGGCCTGCTCGGTCAACGCCGCCACCAGTGCCGGATGGCAATGGCCGAGAGAGTTGACCGCAATGCCGCCGGCGAAGTCGAGCAGCTCACGACCGCTCTGATCCCAGACTCGCGAACCCTGACCGCGCACCGGCACGAAGGCCGCTGGAGCGTAGTTGGGGACCATGACCTGGTCGAAATCGGCGCGTTGCACCGGATCGTGCTGAACGGACATCGAGGCTCTCCTGAAAAAGGCACACCGCACAAAATGGCAGGTGATGGAAGGATTGTAGGGACTGCTGGCGGGGTCGCATTGTCGCCATGCGACAACTTCTTACAGCGGCAACCCGCGAATTTCCTAGGCTTTCGGCAAAGCGACAGAAAGCACCGGAATTGCGCAGTTTAAACGCTGCGCGCCAGGTTCGGGGTGGCTGCAGAGAATTTAGCGCGGCGCTCAAGCACGTAGGGCGGGTGAAACCCGCGTTGCCGGTAACGTGGGTTTCACCCGCCCTACCGGGCCATCCCACCGAAGGGCTGCGTGGCCTGACAGAACGGATCGCCAGCAAGCTGGCTCCTACATAGAGCCAGGAGCGCCCGAACGCGCCCGGGGCGACTCTGATCGTTCCCACGCTCTGCATGGGAATGCAGCCGTTGACGCTCCTGCGTCCATCCGTTGTTTTGCGCGAGCCGGAAGGTATGTGACGCGGAGCGCCACGGGATGGGTTCCCACGCAGAGCGTGGGAACCATCGGCAGCCAGCGACGCGGGTTTCATCCGCCCTACCGAACCACCGCGCGACCTGAAGGAATGGATCGCCAGCAAGCTGGCTCCTGCAAAATAAACTCAGCCGCGCTCGGACGTGCTTGGCGCGATTTCGAAGGGGCTGGCGCTGCGCCGCTGGTTGCGGTCTTCGCGCGGGGTGGCGCCGAAGAAGTTGCGGTAGGCGCTGGAGAAGTGCGGGCCGGAGGAGAAGCCGCAGGACAGGCCGATCTGGATGATCGACTTGCTGGTCTGCATCAGCAGCTGACGCGCCTTGTTCAGGCGCAGTTCCAGGTAGTACTGGCTGGGTACACGATTGAGGTACTGCTTGAAGATGCGCTCCAGCTGGCGACGCGACACGCACACATGGGTGGCGATCTCGTCGGTGGTCAGCGGCTCTTCGATATTGGCCTCCATCAGCAGCACGGCCTGGGTCAGCTTGGGATGGCTGGAGCCAATGCGGTTCTGCAGCGGAATGCGCTGGCGCTCGCCACCCTCGCGGATGCGCTCGACCACCAACTCCTCGCTCACCGCCCCGGCCAGCTCAGCGCCGTGGTCACGCGCCAGCACCGCCAGCAGCAGGTCGAGCACGGCCAGGCCGCCACAGGCGGTCAGGCGATCACGATCCCAGTCGAACAGGTGACTGGTGGCGATGACCTTGGGGAAACGCTCAGCGAAGTCGTCCTGCCAGCGCCAGTGCACGGCGGCGCGGTAGCCGTCGAGCAACCCGAGCAGAGCCAGCGGGTAGACCCCGGCAGACAGCCCGCCAACCGGGCAACCGGAACGAACCAGTTGCTTGAGTGCCGAGCCAAGCGCTGGCGCCACGGTGGTTGGCGGCTCGTCAGCCAGCAGGAACAGCTTCTGGCAACCTTCCAGCCGCCCGGCCCAGGGCTCGCCGGGCAGGCGCCAGGCGTCCTCGATCGGAGCCTCGGCCTGCAGGAAGCGCAGCTCGTAATGCACCTCCGGGTGTACGCGCTGCGCCACGCGCAGGGCTTCCTCGGCCAGGGCCAAAGTCGTGGGCCTGGTGTTCGGCCAGATCAGGAAACCGATGCAGTGCGCGGTGGCTGTCATGCTGGGAACCTAGGGTCTGTTGACGTTTCGGCGCACGCCGCGTTGCTGGGCAAAATCGCGCCAGGCAAGGCGCGGGACGCAGGGAATGGCGATCCCTTGCCAAGCCCCGCAACGCCGCATGGCGCGATTTCGCACGCAACCCGAAGGGACGGGCCAGTTTTTGCGCGGAACGTCGTTACTCGACGGCTCATTTGGACGACCAAACTTCGCGTCTCGCGCGATCCACATGGATGTGGTGAATGCAGCAAGCCCGCCGGGAGCGGGCGCTGCCTAGCTCCGCGCAAAAACTGGCGCCGTCGCGGTTGCGCCGAAACGTCAACAGACCCTAGCACCTACTTCAAACTGCCGGAAAGGAACTGCTGCAGACGCTCGGACTGCGGATTGGCCAGCACCTCTTTCGGGCAGCCAGTCTCCTCCACCAGCCCCTTGTGCAGGAACACCAACTGGTTGGACACCTCGCGGGCAAAGCCCATCTCGTGGGTGACCACCACCATGGTGCGACCTTCCTGGGCCAGGTCCTTCATGACCTTGAGCACTTCACCGACCAGCTCGGGGTCAAGCGCCGAAGTCGGCTCGTCGAACAGCATGACTTCCGGCTCCACCGCCAGGGCACGGGCAATGGCCACACGCTGCTGCTCGCCGCCACTCATGTGCGCCGGGTAGGCGCCCTTGCGATGGGCCACACCAACCTTGGCCAGGTAGTACTCGGCCTTCTCGATGGCTTCCTTCTTCGGCACGCCGAGCACATGCACCGGGGCTTCGATGACGTTTTCCAGGGCGCTCATGTGCGACCACAGGTTGAAGTGCTGGAACACCATGGCCAGGCGCGAGCGCATGCGCTGCAGCTGCTTGGGGTCGGCAGCCTTGAGCGCACCGTCCTTGTTCTTCACCAGGCGCAGCTCTTCGCCATTGAGCAGGATCTTGCCGCTCCAGGGCTGCTCGAGCATGTTGATGCAGCGCAGGAAAGTACTCTTGCCCGAGCCGCTGGAACCGATGATGCTGATCACATCGCCGGCCTTGGCCGCCAGCGACACGCCCTTGAGCACTTCGTGGTCGCCGTAGCGTTTGTGCAGATCCTGGACTTCAAGCTTGTACATGGTCTCGGCTCTCGTATGCGAATTCGGTAAGGACAATCAGGCCTTGCGCGGGGCCAGGTAAACCAGCCAGCGGCGCTCGGCGCGCTTGAACAGGCGCACCAGGATGAAGGTCAGGCACAGGTAGAACAGGCCGGCAGTGATATAGGCCTCGAACGGCAGGTAGAACTGCGAGTTGACGGTCTTGGCCGCGCCGGTGATGTCGATCAGGGTGACGATGGACGCCAGGCTGGTGGTGTGCAGCATCATGATCACTTCGTTGCTGTACTGCGGCAGCGCGCGGCGCAGGGCCGATGGCAGCAGGATGCGGTAGTACAGTTTGTAGCGCGACATGCCGATGGCCTTGGCCGCCTCGATCTCGCCATACGGCGTGGCCTTGATGCTGCCGGCAAGGATCTCTGCGGTGTAGGCGCTGGTATTGACCGCAAAGGCCAGGCAGGCACAGAAGGTCGCATCAGACAGCAGCGGCCACAGCGCGCTGTTGCGCACCGCCTCGAACTGGGCCAGGCCGTAGTAGATCAGGAACAGCTGCACCAGCATCGGCGTGCCGCGGATCACATAGGTGTACAGCCAGGCCGGGAAGTTGATCGCTGCCTGCTTGGACACGCGCATCAGCGCCAGCGGCACCGCCGCCACCAAGCCCAGGGCCAGGGAAATGGCCAGCAGCTTGAGGGTCACCAGCACACCACCGAAATACAGTGGCAGGCTGTCCCAAACAATTTCGTAATTGAAAAGACCTTGTATCCAACCGAGAACTATCCCGACTAGCGATGCAATCTCAAGCAAAACACGATTGAAAAATTCCATATTCGAACTCTCAAATGTCCGCAGCTTTCACGCCAAGCGAATAGCGTTTCTCAAGGAAGCGCAACGCCAGCAGCGACACCGTGGTCAGCACCAGGTACAGCCCGGCCACAGCGAGGTAGAAAGTGAACGGCTCACGCGTCGCATCGGCGGCGCTCTTGGCCTTGAACATCATGTCCTGCAGACCGACCACGGAAATCAGCGCGGTGGCCTTGGTCATCACCAGCCAGTTGTTGGTGAAGCCGGGAATCGCCAGGCGGATCATCTGCGGAACCAGGATGCGGAAGAACACCTGCAGCCCGCCCATGCCGTAGGCCGCGCCCGCCTCGCCCTGGCCCTTGGGGATGGCCATGAAGGCACCGCGGAAGGTCTCCGACAGGTAGGCGCCATAGATGAAGCCCAGGGTGCCGACACCGGCGGCGAACGGGTTGAGGTCGATATAGTCCTCGTAGCCCAGCATCGGCGCCACTCGGTTGAGCATGTCCTGGCCGCCGTAGAAGATCAGCAGGATCAGCACCAGATCGGGAATGCCGCGAATCACCGTGGCATAGGTCTCGCCCAGCAGCGCCAGCCCACGGACCGGCGACAGGCGACAGGCCGCGCCGAACAGCCCCAGCACTACCGCCATGGCCATGGAGCACAGCGCCAGCAGCAAGGTGAGCCAGGCACCGTCGAGAATGGTTGAGCCGTAGCCGTTGAGCATGATCGGTATTCCTCAGGCGTTACGCGGGGCAGCGTCCGCTACAACGAAAAAGTGGCGCAAACCGCACAGGAGGGAAGTTTGCGCCACTCTTGTTCGAAGGCGAATTACTCGCCGTAGACGTTGAACTGGAAGTACTTGTCCTGCACTTCCTTGTACTTGCCGTTGGCGCGGATGGCCAGGATGGCGGCACTGATCTTGTCGGCCAGGGCCTTGTCGCCCTTGCGTACGGCGATGCCGGCACCATTACCGAAGTATTTCTCCTCGGTGTAGTCCGGGCCTACCAGGGCGAAGCCCTTGCCAGCGTCGGTCTTGAGGAAGCCGTCGTCGATGTTGACCACGTCCGCCAGGGTGGCGTCCAGGCGGCCGGAAGTCATGTCCAGGAAGATTTCGTTCTGCGAGCTGTAGCGCACCACTTCCACGCCGGCCGGGGCGAAGACTTCGGTGGCGTAGCGGTCATAGATGGAAGCGCGCTGTACGCCGACTTTCTTGCCTTTGAGGTCGACCAGCGGATCGTTGAGCACGGTACCGGCCTTCATCGCCAGCTTGGCCGGGGTGTGGTAGTACTTGCCGGTGAAGTCGACCGACTTCAGGCGCTCTTCGGTGATCGACATGGACGACAGCACGGCGTCGAACTTGCGCACTTTCAGGGCCGGGATCAGGCCGTCGAATTCCTGCTCGATCCACTGGCACTTGACCTTCATCTCTGCGCACAGGGCGTTGCCGATGTCGTAGTCGAAGCCGGTGATGCTGCCGTCGGGCTGCTTGAAGGCGAACGGCGGGTAGGCCGCCTCGATACCAATGCGCAGAGGCTTTTCATCAGCCTGAACCAGGCCGCCGAATACAGAGAGCGCCAGGGCGCCGAGAAGTACGATCTTCTTCATCTTGTGACTCCTTCGATAGAGTGCTGCGTTTGGCAGAGTGTGTTCGCCAGGGCCTGGGTGAATTGTAGGAAGTGTCACCATCTTTGCCGCCCGCGAAGGGCTGAAAAGAGGGCCGGCCAGGTGGGCGGCATTCTAGCGAGAGGGGGAAGGTCGATATTTCTTCAAAGCGACAACAAATTACAGAAGGGTCGTACAGCCCGGAGGCGGACCTTGACAGCTCGACCGGAACATGACCAGCGAGACAGAAAGCGGCAACCTGGTATCAAGGCAATAACCACGCCACTCTTGCCGCACCCTGCACGCCACTAGGCCCACAGCGACCCGCCAGGTTTTCCGCGCGGGCTTTCTCGCCCCGCATCGGGGCGCAACGTGGCGCACCACCCCGAAACGGTGCCTGGTGTTACCAGCGCAGTGTTACGCGGGGCAGCAATACCGATATTCATCGCCTGAAAAAACAAACCCCGGCTTGTGGCCGGGGTTCTGCACGTCAGCGGGAGCAGCCGGGTCAGGCGGCCTGCATGGTGCGATGGGTGTCGATGAGGTGCTGCACCACGCCAGGATCGGCCAGCGTGGAGATGTCGCCGAGGGCATCGTATTCGGCGACGGCGATCTTGCGCAGGATGCGCCGCATGATCTTGCCCGAACGGGTTTTCGGCAGCCCGGGCGCCCATTGGATGACATCCGGCGAGGCGATCGGGCCGATCTCCTTGCGCACCCAATTCTTCAATTCCAGACGCAGCTGCTCGGAAGCCTCCACGCCGCCATTGAGGGTCACATAGACGTAGATGCCCTGCCCCTTGATGTCGTGTGGCACCCCCACCACCGCCGCTTCCGCGACTTGCGGGTGGGCGACCATGGCACTCTCGATCTCGGCGGTGCCCATGCGGTGGCCGGAGACGTTGAGCACGTCGTCGACGCGACCGGTGATCCAGTAGTAGCCGTCTTCGTCGCGACGGGCACCGTCACCGGTAAAGTACATGCCCTTGAACGTCTTGAAGTAGGTATCGACGAAACGGTCGTGGTCACCGAACAGGGTACGTGCCTGGCCCGGCCAGGAGTCGATGATCACCAGATTGCCTTCGGCGGC
>JBOFCR010000033.1:0-11560 GCA_051646165.1 Pseudomonas sp.
CCTGGAGAAGCGCGACCTGTTCGGCATCAGCTTCAACACCTCGGTCGGCGGCGAGAGCATCTTCAACGGCCTGTCCCTGGCTGGCGAGCTGAGCTACCGCCCGGATACGCCGATCGCCCTGGGGCTCAACGAGTACCTGCCGATTGCCCTGCTCAATCCCGACAATCTGCCGGTGGGCACGCACCTGGATGGCTACCGCGAGAAGGACATGTTCCAGGCTTCGCTGGCGGCCATCTACAACTTCAACGGCTTCCTCGGTTCGGACTCCGCCACTCTGTTCTCCGAGCTGGTGGCCAGCCGGGTGCAAGGCCTGGAATCCGACGTCGACTACTACGAAGCCACCAGCAGCGCTTACGGGGCCCAGGCCAGCATGAGCCTGACCTACAGCAACGTGCTCAACCTGTTCAACCTGGTGCCCAACGTCAGCTACCAGTACAGCATCAACGGCGTGGCGCCCCAACTCACCAACGGCCTCGACGAGGAAGCGCAGAGCTATTCCGTGGGTCTCGATGCGATCTACAAGGAATCCCTGACGGTCGGTACCAAGTATGTCGGCTACAGCGGCGGAGGGTTGTCGAACAAGCGCAGCGATCGCGACTACCTCAGCTTCAACGTCAAATACAGTTTCTGAGAGGGGAAGGAAGGTCATGTACAAATCAGTGATGATTCACCTCGGCCTGCTGGCCGGCAGCCTGCTGTTCACCCCGCTGCTGCAGGCCCAGGTCGACGCCGAACAGGCCGCGCGCCTGGGCCGCGACCTCACCCCGCTGGGCGCGGAAAAGGCCGGCAATGCCGCCGGCACCATTCCGGCCTGGGATGGCGGCCTGCCCCGCGATGCCAATGCTTTCGATCCGGTGGCTGGCTACAAGGACCCCTACGCTGCCGACCAGCCGCTGTTCAGCATCAGCCGCGCCAACCTTGCGCAGTACCGCGATCATCTCAGCCCGGGCCAGGTGGCGATGCTCGAACGCTACTCCGAAAGCTGGAAGCTCAACGTCTACCCGAGCCGCCGCTCGGCCTCCTACCCGGAGAAGGTGTACGCGGCGATCAAAGGCAACGCGACCACGGCCAAGCTGATCGAGAAGGGTAACGGCATCGCCGATTTCCACACCGCCACGCCATTCCCCATCCCGCAATCGGCTCTGGAAGTGCTGTGGAACCACCTGGTGCGTTACCGCGGTGATAGCGTCAAGCGCTACTACGCCCAGGCGGTGCCGCATGCCAGCGGCGACTACTTCATGACCCAGATCGAGGACCTGTTCCTGTTCAACCAGGATGCCGGCGACGCTGCCAAGGACAACGGCAACGTGCTGTTCTACTTCCGCCAGTCGGTGCTGGCGCCGGCGCGTCTGGCCGGTACCGAACTGCTGGTCCACGAGACCGTCAACCAGGTCAAGGAACCGCGCCTGGCCTGGCTCTACGCTGCCGGCCAGCGCCGTGTGCGGCGTACGCCGAACGTGGCCTACGACTCGCCCGGCACCGCCTCCGAAGGCATGCGCACCACCGACAACTTCGACATGTTCTCCGGTGCGCCGGACAAGTACGACTGGCAGCTGGTGGGCAAGGAAGAGCTGTACGTGCCCTACAACAGCTACCGTTTTGCCGCCAAGACCACCAAGTACAAGGACATCGTCAAACCCGGTCACGTCAACCCGGACCTGCTGCGCTACGAGCTGCACCGCGTGTGGCACGTGCGCGCCACGCTCAAGGCCGGCCAGCGCCACCAGTACAAGCGCCGCGATTTCTACTTCGACGAAGACAGCTACCAGATCCTGGTGGTCGACCATTACGACAACCGCGACAACCTGTGGCGCCTTGGCGAGTCCTACACCATCAACATGTATGACCAGCCGTTGCTATGGACCAAAGGTGATGCGGTATATGACCTGATCGGCGGCCGTTATGTCATCGGCATATTGTCCAATGAAGAACCGGCGGATCAGTTCGATATTGCCCTGAAACCCACCGACTTCACCCCGGCACAACTACGCCGTGACAGTCGCCGGTAAGTAACGGGCGTTAATGTTGCGGAACTTGCAGGTAGTTGCAGATCAGCCGGGAAAGTTCCCCGGGAATAACTTCCCGGGGTGTCACGCCGAAGCTGCCGACCATGGTGAAGTAGTTCATTCCGGCGAGCAGCAGGTGGGCGCCGAGGTCGGCGGCCTGTTCCGGATGCGGATGGCCCAGCTCCTGCCGCCGGGCCAGGGCGATGCGGCAGAAGGCCTGGCCGGTGTAGGCGTTGAGCTGGTGGAAGCGCTGGCGGAATTGCAGGTCGTTGGAGCTGCGGCGGATCAGGGCGCGGAGCAGGCCTTCGCTGCCACGGAACAACTCGATCATGCCGGCGATGAAGTTCTCGATTTGCTGCGCCAACGCCAGGTCGCTGCCCTCCAGCTCAGCCACCAGGCCGTCTACGGCCAGGCGGCTCTGTTCGACGAAGCGCTCGTGCACGGCATACAGCAGTACGTCCTTGTCGCCGAGCAGGCGGTAGAAAGTGCCCACCGAGGACTCGGCGAGTAGGGCAACCTGGGAGATGCCGGTTTCTTCGAACTGGTTGTTGGCCAGCAGCTCGGCGGCCACGTTGAGAAAACGCTCAAGGGCTTTCTTGCTGCGGGCCTGGGTGGGACTGGCAATGCTGTACATGAGTATTTCTCGAGCCGGCGCACGCCGATTCTAGGGGGTTTAACAGAGCAAGGCAAATTGTCGGATATTAAATAAATCGGCGCTCATAAAGTTATCCAGTAGAAAAACTTTCGTGAATATTCGAAGTATTCGGATAGGGCTCTTTTATTGTCTTTGAATAATCAAGGGATTAACTAATGATGGACTATCTGCATTTACCCAGCGGGCGTTTCGCCTATATCGATCAGGGCCGCGGAACACCGGTGCTGTTATTGCACGGGTTGGGTTCTTCGCTGCTCGACTGGCAACCGCAGATCGAGCACCTGGCACAGTATTGCCGAGTGCTGGCATTGGACGTACGCGGCCATGGTCAGAGCGAGCCGCTGCGTGCGCCGTCGAGCATGAGCGCGCTGGCCGGTGACGTGGCGGATTTCATCCAGGCCATGGATATCGAGCCGTGCATCCTGGTGGGGATCTCCATGGGCGGCATGCTGACCTTCCAGCTGCTCGCCGAGCAGCCGCAGCTGGTGCGCGCGGCGGTGGTGATCAACAGTGCGCCGAGCTTTCTGGTGGACTCCTGGCAGACCCGCAGCCAGGTCTGGTTGCGCCTGACCCTGCTGCGCCTGTTCGGCCTGCCGGGGATAGCGCGCATGCTGGCCGGCAAGCTGTTTCCCAAGCCGGAGCAACAGGCGCTGCGCGAACTGGTGGCGCAGCGTATCGCCGGCAATGACCGCACCTCCTACCTGCATGCCATGCGCGCCATTCCCGGCTGGTCGAGCCTGCCGGCGGTGACACGGGTCGATACCCCGTTGCTGGTGGTGGCAGGCGACCGCGACTACACCCCGCTGGCCTATAAGCGCGCCTACGTGGCGCAGCTGCGCAACGCCCGCCTGGAAGTGATCGAGGACTCCGGGCATGCCACCCCGCTGGACCAGCCGGAGCAGCTGAATCGCCTGTTGGACGAATTCATCGCTGCGCAGGCCGTTACGGGTTAGGCGGTGCCAGGCTGGCCGTGGGGTCGTCGGCGAAGACGAAGTTGAAGCAGATATTGCCGCCGTCGAAATTCAGGCTGTCGCCATCCTGGTGCAGCAGGCGTTTGCCTTCCCAGTGCAGGTCGCTGGGGGCAATGCCCGGGCCGAAGATGATGAAGTTGTTGTAGCTCCAGCGGTAGTCGAGGCCAACGCTGCCGGGGGTGCGGGCCGCGTCGAAGCGGGCGTTGTGGCAGGTCTTGTCGAGGGTGTCCTGGCCCCAGCCCCGGCCGAACAGCAGGAGGTCGCTGCCCCAGCCGGCGTCCAGGCTGTCGTTGCCGGCGCCGCCATAGAGAATGTCGTTGCCCCAGGCGTCGTCCAGCAGGTCCTTGCCATCGCCGCCATAGAAGTGGGTATTGCCGAAGCCGCACTCGGCGATGTTGGCGCGTTCGTCGCCTTCCAGGGCGCTGTCCTCATGCCCCGGGCAGGCGAGGTTGCCGTTGGCGTCTGGCTGGATGCTCGGATGCTGGCTGAGGTCGATGGCCTGCAACTGCATGAGTTCGCCACCGTTCGTCATGTCCATGCCGCCGACGCGCTCCGGCAGTACGCCGCGTTCGATCAGCAGGCGCACCTGCTCGCGCAGCTCCTGCACGGACTGGATCCAGGGTGTGGCGTCCGCCCTGCTGGTTTCGGGTTGGCTCGGTGCGGGCGGTGTGCGTTGGCTGGCAGGGGGCAGCGGGCCTCTGAACGGCGCATTGTTGGGTTGTGGCGAGTAGCTGCCCTGAAAGCTTTGTACCTGCAGGCCGGTCAGCTGCTCCACGCTGGCCAGCAGGGCGCGCATCTGGGCCTTGCTGTCGTCATGCCAGTCATAGCCATACAGGCCGCAACCCTGCTCGCGGTTCAGGCGAACCAGCTGGATCGAGGCCAGTGACTGGCTCAGCCCCGCGGCGCGCTTGAACTTGCCGAGCCAGCTGGCATCGGCACGCTGGCTGAGGCGTACTTCGGCGACCGTGTCACTGACGAAGATACGGCGGATATCGGCATCGGCAGCCAGCTCGATCGACCACAGGGTTTTGTCGTAGCTGGTCAGGAGCAGGTTTTGCGCCTGCTGGTCGCTGCCCAGCTCGATGCGTGGCAGGCCAGCGTAAACACCGAACAGTTGCAGCGCCTGGTCTGGCTCGGACGCCGCGCGGCTGACAAAGGCGGAAATTTCCTGATAGGTGCGGTCTTCCACGCCCAGTTCGAGAGCCGGTGCCTGCCAGGCTTGTTGTTGCAGGGCCTGGCAGTCCAGTCCGGGAGCCGACCCGCTGGCAAAGCTTTCGGCTCCGCGCACCAGTGGTGGATCGCGATCGGGCAATTGCGGCACCAGCCAGGCGGCCACCAGGGCGGCGCCGGCCAGGCCACCGCCGAGGGCAAA
This sequence comes from Pseudomonas sp., assembly GCA_051646165.1. Lineage (GTDB taxonomy): Bacteria > Pseudomonadota > Gammaproteobacteria > Pseudomonadales > Pseudomonadaceae > Aquipseudomonas. Next base: position 5,005 of record JBOFCR010000033.1, read on the forward strand.
CAGAGTCGTACGCATGCGATACATCCATGTAGCGAATAGGGCGGCACAGCTTAGCAAGCGCTTGGTTAATCTCGCGAGCCGGACAAGGTTAAACTGCGGGCCTGTCCAATGAGAGCCGTCCCATGACTCTGCTGCCCTGGTCCCACCCGACTTCCGCCGGCTTCACCCTGACCGGCTGGCACTCCCAGCCTTCGGGCAAGCCGCTGCTGCATTTCCTGCATGGCAATGGCTTCTGCGGGCGCACCTACGAACCCATGCTGGCGCGCCTGGCCGAGTATTTCGACCTGTGGTTGTGCGATGCCCAGGGGCATGGCGACAGCGAGCATGGCGGGCGCTTCCATGGCTGGAACCGCAGCGCGGAACTGGCGACCGAGGCCTTCGACGCCGGGCGCGGGATCTTCGGCGATGTGCCGCGCTATGCCCTCGGCCACAGTTTCGGCGGGGTGCTGACCAGCCTGATCCTGGCGCGCCATCCTCAGCTGTTCCGCCGCGCCGTGCTGCTCGACCCGGTGCTGTTCAGCCGGCCGATGATCGGCGTGATGGCGCTGTCCGAGCTGCTCGGCCTGCACCGGCGCAATGTCATGGCGAAGAAGTCGGCGGCGCGCCGCACCCACTGGGCGGATCGTGCCACGGCGTTTTCCCTGCTGCAGGGGCGCGGGATCTTCCGTGGCTGGGACGATGCGGCGCTGCAAGCCTATATCGAGCATGGGATGAAGGACGCCAGCGACGGTGGTGTCGAACTGAAATGCCGGCCCAGCCGCGAAGTGGATATCTTCAGCAGTTTCCCCAAGCGCCTGTGGCCGTCGCTGGGCAAGGTGCGCACGCCGACCCTGCTGATCCACGGCAACAAGACCTACCCCTTCGTCGGCCAGTCGGCGGTGCGCCTGGCGGCGCTCAACCCGCAGGTGCGGGTGCTGCAAGTGCAGGGCGGGCACTGCTTCATGCAGGAACACCCGCAAGCGAGCGCCGAGCAGGTGCTGGCGTTCCTGCGTGACTGACATGGCCGCCAGCCGCGAAGAGGTCTGGTTGACGCTGTCCGAGCTGTGGCTGGACACCCAGCTGGACGAGCCCGGCCTGCAGCGCATCGCCCGGCAGTTGCGGGCCGGCGGGCTGGGCCATGCCGAGCTGCAGGACATCATGCTCTACGAGGTGGCGCCGGTGGTGTGGCTCAACCACTGGAGCGTGGCTGGCGTCTGGGACGGTTTCGACGAGTCATGGCTGTTTGCCGGCTGCCGGCGCAATCAGCAGCGCGGCCGTTGGCACCGATGCAAATGCCGCCTGCTACGGCGGCCGATGACCTATGCCTGCATGGCCGAGTGGCAGCGAGTCCTGACCTTGCTGGAGCAGTGATTACAGATCGAGACGGTCGTGGCGGCGCTTCCAGTCCTGCAACTGGATGACCTTGCCGGCCGGCTGCTGGGTGGCTACGGGCGGCTCGTCCGGAGTGGCGATGGGGTAGGCGTCCAGCTCGATGCGCCCGAGCTGCTGGCCGAACATGCTGATGCTGCCTGCCAGGCGCTGCTCGCCGGTGACGGTGAACTCGAAAGCATAGAGGCGTGCCAGCCGTCGCTGGCCGCGGGCATCGCGCTGGATGGCCAGGCCGCGCAGGGCGACGTTGCCGTCGAGCAGCTCGATATCCAGCCTGGTGCAGTGCTGCTTGGCCAGCTGCAGGGCACGCTCGCGAATGCCATGGCCGCGCCACAGCCAGGCAGCGACGGCGGCGAACAATAACAGCAGGGTGAGATCGGCAAGGCTCAGCATGAGGACTCCACAAACAGCCTGCTCAGCTTAACCGATGTTCTTGCTGCGATGCTTGTGGTCGCCGTCGATCTTGGCTAGCGTCGGCAGAGCCAACGGTGCATAGGAAATCAGCATGTCGAGCCTTGCCAGGATGGATCTTGCAATACGCCATTTCGTCATTACCCGTCTTTATACCGAGGCCATGCCATGCGTCTGATCAGGCTGCTGGCCTGGGGGCTGCCACTGTCGGCCATGGCGCTCGGCGTATTTTTCTGGCTGCGTGACGAGCCGCTCAAGCCACAGGCGCAGGTCTGGCTGAGCAAGGTGCAGGAGCGCACCGTACCCAGTCGGGCCTATCTGTTTCTCGTCGGCCTGGATGCTGCGCCACGCACATCGCCCCTGGCGCTGGGGGCAAGCCGCCTGCAGGCATACCAGAGCTGGCTGGCCAGCCCGGAGACTGCACCGCCGGTCTTTGCTAGCAGCGCTGAGCCGCGTCTGTCGTTACCGGAGGGGGCGGCCTTCTGCCCGATCGAGTCGGCGCGTTGTTTCGACAGCCTGCTGCAGGGGCAGGCACAGCTGCCGGTGCTACTGGCCGAACAAGCCGCCCTGCTCGGTCGCTACCGCTACTTCCTGAGCCTGCAGGATTATCGCAGCAGTGCCGAGGCGGGCCCTGCCGAACCGCGTTTGCCATTGCAGTACCTGACGCGCGGGCAGCAGTTGCTGAGCCTGCACGCGCTGCAACTGGCCCTGGCTGGTGATGGTCAGGGCGCTTTGGCGTTGTTGCAGGAAGATCAGCTGGGCATCCGCCAGCATCTGGTGCGGGCCGACCAGATCGGGTTGAAGATGAACCTGGCGTTGCTCCTTAACCGCAACCTGGAATGGCTGGTGCACTTGCACCGCGCGGGTCTGCTGCCGGCCCGGATGACGCTGCAGCCCCTGAGTCCGCTCGAGCGCTCGCTGCGCCAGCCGCTGCAGCATGAGTTCGCCAGCAATGCTGCGGCTCTACGCAATCTGCGCGAGCAGGACATACCTATCCTGCTCGAGGAAGCTTCCCTGTTCTTCGAATACAAACCGCAGACCACCATCAATGCCCGCTTCGAGCAGTACCGCTTTGCCATCCTGCTGTCCGAGATGGCGCCGGCCCAGTTCCAGGCGCGGCTGGCGCGGCGCCCCGAGTCCTATACCGGGTTGCGCAACCGCATCGGCAACAGCCTGCTGGATATGACCGGCAACGACTTTGTCGAGTGGGCCGGCCAGGTACAAGACCTCGACGGCAAGATCCGCCTGGCGGCACTGAGCCTGCGTTTGGCTCCCGGCTTGGTGGACGGTGCGCAGGTGGGGCAGCTGGCCCTGGCTGCAGGCGCCGACAACCCCTATGTAGCCCGGCAACCGCCTTACCTGGATGAGCAGCAACGCCTGTGTTTCCATGGCCCGTTACCCGCCAACGAAGGGGGGCGCTGCGTGCGTTTGTGAGCGCCGTAGCCCTGTCGCCAAGGAGCGCCCGATGAAGCGTACCCCGCACCTGCTCAGCATCCAGTCCCACGTGGTGTTCGGCCATGCCGGCAACAGCGCGGCGGTATTCCCCATGCAGCGCCTCGGGGTGAATGTCTGGCCGCTGCACACAGTGCAGTTTTCCAACCACACCCAGTACGGCCAGTGGGCCGGTGAGGCGCTGGCGGCGCAGCAGATCCCGGCACTGGTCGGCGGCATTGACGGCATCGGCGAACTGGGCAATTGCGATGCGGTGCTGTCCGGCTACCTGGGCAGCGCCGAGCAGGGCCGGGCGATCCTCGCCGCGGTGACGCACATCCGCCAGGCCAACCCGCGCCTGATCTACCTGTGCGACCCGGTGATGGGCCAGCCGGAAAAGGGCTGCAGCGTCGCCCCCGAGGTCAGCGAATTCCTCCTCGAGGAGGCGGCCAGCGTGGCCGATTACCTGTGCCCCAACCAGCTGGAGCTGGACAGCTTTGCCGGCCGTCGCCCCGAATCCCTGCAGGACTGCCTGGGCATGGCCCGTGCCCTGCTGGCGCGCGGGCCCAGGGCGGTGCTGGTGAAGCACCTGGACTACCCGGGCAAGCCAAGCGACTGCTTCGAGATGCTGCTGGTCAGCGCCAGCGAGAGCTGGCACCTGCGCCGCCCGCTGCTGGCCTTTCCGCGCCAGCCGGTGGGGGTGGGCGACCTGACCTCCGGGCTGTTCCTCTGCCGCCTGTTGCTGGGCGACAACCTGCGCGACGCCTTCGAGTTCACCGCCGCCGCCGTGCATGAGGTGCTGCTGGAGACCCAGGCCTGCGCCAGCTACGAGCTGCAGCTGATCCGCGCCCAGGATCGCCTCGCCCACCCACGGGTGAAGTTCGAGGCCACTCGTCTGGCATGATCGCCCTGCGGCGATTGGCAGCAGCGGCTATGCTTTTGCACGCCATGCCGCTGGTTTAGCATGCGCAGCCTTTTCATCCACGGCCGGGGCCGCTTTTTGACCCATAGCAGACACTCGCAGTTCGGCGCACGACTTGGCCTGTTGGCCATGTGGCTGCTGCTCGTCATGCCGTTGCTGTCGCAGGGGCTGGTGGCGAATGGGCAGGTCGACCAGGCCGGCCTGCCCACCTGGCTCAACGAGCTGAGCTGCAGCAGCGAGCACGCCGCGCAGTCGCCCCAGGCGCCGCTGCAGCACGATCTACCCTGGGCCAAATGCGGCTACTGCACCCTGTTGCTGGGTTCGCCGGCGCTGTCTCCCGCCTCCACTACCGCCACCGCGTTGCTGCCCTTCGCCGGGGCGCCATTGCTGGCGCTGGCCAGCCGTGCGGCACAGTCGAGTGCCCCTTTCTCCAAGGCCCATCCGCGCGCACCCCCGCTGTCCTTGAGCTGACGACTCTGCCGCTGCGTTCGCGCTGTGGCCTTCTGCCTGCTGTGCGCGCCATGCGCCCGGGCACCCGATCGCTCAACCCAAGGTGCATCCATGACCCGCAAGGTTTCCTTCTACAACCTGGCCTGGCGCTGGCACTTCTATGCCGGCCTGTTCGTCATTCCGTTCATGATCCTGCTGTCGCTGACCGGCATCGTCTACCTGTTCAAGCCGCAGCTGGACCCGCTGATGTACCCGCACCTGCTGCAGGTCGAGGCGCAGGGCGCACTGCTGTCGGCCGATGATCAACTGCAGCGGGTGCAGCAGGCCTATCCGCAGGCCCAGGTGAGCAAGTACCTGCCACCGGTGGATGAGCGCAGCAGCGCGCAATTCGTCGCCAGCCAGGGTGGGCGCAGCCTCAACCTGTTTATCGACCCCTACAGCGGCCAGCTGCTGGGCAGCCAGGATGCCGAACGCAACCTGCAGGCCATCGCCCGCGCGCTGCATGGCGAGCTGATGATCGGCACCCTCGGCGACCGCCTGATGGAGCTGGCCGCCGGCTGGGGTGTGGTGCTGGTGGTGTCCGGTCTGTACCTCTGGTGGCCACGCGGGCAGGGCGGTGCCGGCGTGTTGTGGCCACGTCTGTCGGCGCGCGGGCGCCTGCTGTGGCGCGACCTGCATGCGGTCAGCGGTTTCTGGGGCAGCGCCCTGCTGCTGTTCATGCTGCTCACCGGGATGACCTGGACCGGCTTCTGGGGCGAGAAGTTCGCCGGGGCCTGGAACCACTTCCCGGCGGCCATGTGGGATGCGGTGCCGAAGTCCGACCAGCAGGCGCGCAGCCTTAACACGGCGACGGCGCAGACCGTGGCCTGGGCAGTGGAAAACACGCCGCTGCCGGTATCCGACGCGCATGCTGCGCACCAGGGCCATGCCGCCGCCACGCCGGTCACCAGCGCCACGTTTGGCCTGCAGCAGGTGGTCGATGCCGCCCGTGAGCGCGGCGTTACCCCCGGCTACAGCGTGACCCTGCCCAGCGGCGCCGACGGCGTGTACACCGTCGCCCTGTTCGCCGCCGACCCGCGCCACGACGCCACCCTGCACCTCGACCAGTACAGCGGCCAGGTGCTCGCCGATATCCGCTGGGCCGATTACGGCCTGGTGGCGCGTGCGGTAGAGTCCGGGGCGATGCTGCACGAAGGGCGGATGTTCGGCCTGGCCAACCAGCTGCTGATGCTCGGCGTGTGCCTGCTGATCCTGCTCAGCGCGGTCAGTGGCCTGGTGATCTGGTGGAAGCGCCGGCCGCAGGGCAGCCTGGGCGTACCGCCGCTGCGTCACGACCTGCCGCTGTGGAAGGGCGGGGTGGCGATCATGCTGGTGCTGGGCGCACTGTTCCCCCTGGTGGGCGCCTCGCTGCTGCTGGTTGCCGCGCTGGACTGGACGCTGGCGCGCCTGCGGGTGGCCCAGCCGGTGCTGGATTGAACATGAATCATTGCAACCTGAACGGAGAGTCATCCATGCGCCAGATACTGCTTGCCTGCGCGGCCCTGCTGGCCCTGTCGAGTGCCGCCCAGGCCCACGAATACCAGGTCGGCGAGCTGCATATCGACCACCCGTGGGCGCTGGCTTCGCCGCCCGGGGTGCCCAATGGCGCGGTGTACCTGGTGGTGCATAACCGTGGTGCGGCGGCCGAGCGCCTGCTCGGCGCCGATACGCCGGTGGCGGGCAAGGCCGAGCTGCACGAGCATGTGCACCAGAACGGGCTGATGAAGATGGGCAAGGTCGAAGGAGACGTGGTGATCAGCGCGGGTGGCGAGCTGGTGCTGCAGCCCGGTGGCTATCACCTGATGCTGTTCGGCCTGAAGCAGCCGCTGGAAGACGGCAAGCGCTTCCCGCTGACCCTGCATTTCGAGAAGGCCGGTGACCTGCAGGTGGACGTGGCGGTGCAGAAGGAAGCGCCGGCCGCTGCAGCGACCGAGC
>JBOFCR010000049.1:0-3530 GCA_051646165.1 Pseudomonas sp.
GATGCGCGAGCCATCCATGAACAGACCGTTGTTGGCCTGTTTGAAGCCACGGATGATGAACCAGTCCTGCTTGTTGTCTTCACCGTAAAAACCGGCCTGCACGCCGCCGGAGTAACGCAGGGCTTCGCTGATGGTCTGCACATTGCGGTCGTCCATCTGCGCCTGGGTCACCACCGACACCGACCGCGGGGTTTCACTCAGGGGAGTGTTGATCTTGGTGGCGCTGCGGCTGTTCTTTGCCACGTAGCCCTGGTCTTCGCCAACCGGGCTGTCCAGCTCGCCGCTGATGTTGGTCGCACCCAGCTCCAGTACTTGCTCTTCGGCATGCACGGCAACACTGAGGGTGCTCAGTGCGCAGGCCATGGCCAGCGACAGGTGTGCTTTGGCGAATGGCGCTCGGGCCAGGTGTTTCGACTGCTGTTCCATCAACTACTCCCCATTAAATCAAATCAGAAGAATTCGCATTCAAACTATGTGCTTCTACTAGACGAGTCAGCGTTGGCGAAATTTAGAAATTTCTGAAGATTTCGCTCATGCCGGTTGCAGCAGCGTTGCCAGCTCCTGCAGCACCTGTGGGTGACGAACGATGCCCTGGTGGTCGGTCTCCACCAGCCGATGCGCCGCCGCCCTGCCCAGCACCCGCTCCATGCCGGACTCCAGCAGCGCCGCGCGCCCCGCCGGCTGCGCCGCCCACCAGCAATGCGGACGCACCTTGACCTTGGGCAGCGCGTAGCCGGCACAGAGGCGACGCATGTGCTGCTCCACCGCCCAGGCGAACAGCAGTTCTTCCAGGCTCTGGCTGGTCATACCGTCCAGCGGCTGGCCGGCGAACCAGGTGCTGCAGGCTTGCGGCCAGTCCAGCGGTTCCAGCTGCAGCAGGCGCTCGAACAGGCTGTCCCAGGCCTTGGGTGGCAGCTCCGGGGCCAGCAGTTGCAGGTGCTGGCCCAGCTTGGCGCGGGCCTGCGGATGACGGGCGTCGTCGCCGGCAATCTCGGTGCCCGGCACGTAGCAATCGAGCAGGCCGAGAAAGGCCACTTCATGGCCACGGGCCTCCAGGCGCGCCGCCAGCTCCAGGGCTAGGCTGCCGCCCAGCGACCAGCCGACCAGGTGGTAGGGCCCCTGTGGTTGCTGTTTGAGCAGTGCGGCCAGATAGGCATCGGCCATTTCGCCCAGCGAGGCATCGCGCCAGGCCGGATCGAGGAAGCTGCGGCACTGCAGGCCGAGCAGCGGGCGCTGGCCCTCCAGGCGCGCGGCCAGCGGCTGGTAGCCGGTGACCCGGCCGGTGACCGGGTGCGGGCAGAATACTGGCGCTGCCGTCACTTCCTGGCGAGTCAGGCGCAGCATGGGCGACGGCCCCTGCACGACCTGGCCGCGGGCCAGTTCCAGCAACGCCAACAGTTCCTGGCGATAGGCGGTGGCGAGGTTTTCGATGGTCGCCGCGCTGTACTGCGTGACCGCGTATTCCCAGGACAACTGCAACTGGCCGTCGAACACCTGGCCATTGACCCCCAGGCGACTGGCCAGCGGGTTGTCCGCCGCCACCGCTGCGCCACCGCCGCCGGCCGGGCGGAACCAGTCCGCCGCCGCGCCGGCCTGGTATTGGCCGAGGTAGTTGAAGGTCACTTCGGCAGCCGGCAACGCGGTCAGGGCCGCCTGTGCTTCGACCGGGCCCAGCCAGCGCAATACGCCATAGCCCTGGCCGCCGTGTTCGATCTGCTCCAGTTGCTGCTGCACGCGTTGCAGCTGTTGCTGTGGGTCGTCCAGTTGCGCCAGTTGCAGCGGATACAGGCTGGTGAACCAGCCGACCGTGCGCGACAGGTCCAGCTCGCCGGCCAGCACCTCGCGGCCGTGGCCTTCGAGGTTGACCCGCAGGCCCGGCTGGCCGCTCCAGCGGCACAGGGCGCGGGTCAGCGCGCTGAGCAGCAGCGCGTCGATGCGCACGCCGAGCTGCGCCGGCGCCTGCAGCAGGCGCTTGGTCTCGGCGGCAGCCAGGGCCAGGCGCACTTCGCGCTTGTCGCCGTGAGTGGCTGCGGCACCATTCAGTTCACGCGGCAACGGCATGGCCGGGCCGCTCAGGCGGCTGCACCAGGCATCCAGGTCGCGCTGGGCGGACTCGCTGCTGGTCCAGCCTTGCAGCGCTTCGCTCCAGGCCTTGTAGGACACGCTCTTGCTCTGCAGGCGTGGCGCCTGCCCGGCTTCCAGCTGGCGATAGGCGGCGAGGATGTCTTCCAGCAGGATGCGCCAGGACACGCCGTCCACCACCAGGTGATGTACCGCTAGCAGCAGCCGTTCGGGCTGGCCGGCCTGCTTGAGATAGAGCGCCCGCAGCAGCGGGCCGCTGGCCAGGTCGAGACTTTGCTGGGCCTGCTGGTAAAGCTGCTCGGCCTCGGCATCGCTACTGGCCTCGCGCAGCCACAGCAACGCCTGGTCGGAGTCGACTTCGGTGTAGCGTTGGGACCAGCTGCCCTGCTCCTGGCTGAAACGCAGACGCAGGCCGTCGTGATGGGCCACCAGGGCCTGCAGTGCCTGCTCCAGCAACTGCGGATCGAGCGGGCGCAGCAGCTCCAGGTTCAGCGCCTGGTTCCAGTGCGCCGGATCGGCCTGGCCCATGGCGAAGAAATGCGCCTGGATCGGAGCCAGTGGCAGCGGGCCTGTTACCGGCTCCTGCACTTCTTCCGCACCGGCCTGGCGCGCGATCTTGGCCAGTTCGGCCAGGCACGGGAACTGGAACAGCTCGCGCGGGGCCAGTTGCAGCCCTTGCTGACGGATGCGGCTGACCACCTGCAGCGCGACGATGGAGTCACCACCCAGCTCGAAGAAATGATCCTGGCGCCCTACCCGCTCCACGCCCAACACTTCGGCCCAGATGGCGGCGAGGATGCGTTCGTTGTCGGTCTGCGGGGCTTCGTAGGACTGGCTTTGCCAGGTCGGTTCCGGCAGCGCGGCGCGATCCAGCTTGCCGGCCGGGGTCAGCGGCAGATTTTCCAAGGCAATGATCTGCGCCGGGATCATATAGTCCGGCAGCACCTTGGCCAGCTCGCTGCGCAGGACATTGGCGTCGGTGTTATCGCGGGCAACCACGTAGCCCACCAGCTGCTTGCCGGTCGGCGTCTCGCGGGCGATCACCGCTGCTTCCTGCACGCCTTCCAGGGCCAGCAACTGGCTCTCGATTTCGCCCAACTCGATACGGAAACCGCGGATCTTCACCTGATGGTCGACCCGACCCAGGTAGTCCAGGGTGCCGTCCTCGCGCCAACGCACCAGGTCGCCGGTGCGGTACATGCGCTCGCCGGCGGCACCGAACGGATCGGGCAGGAAACGCTCGGCGGTCAGTTCGGGACGCTGGAAGTAGCCGCGGGCCAGACCCACTTCGCCGCCGATATACAGTTCACCGGCCACGCCGATGGGCAACAGATTGAGCTCAGCGTCGAGGACATACAGGCTGCGCGGGCCGACCGGATTGCCGATCGGCGCATAGGCGGCTTCGAAGCTGTCGCCCGGATAGGCCTCCCAGATCAGCGGGGTCACCA
>JBOFCR010000050.1:0-10961 GCA_051646165.1 Pseudomonas sp.
CCGGATTGCCGATCGGCGCATAGGCGGCTTCGAAGCTGTCGCCCGGATAGGCCTCCCAGATCAGCGGGGTCACCACGGTTTCGGTCGGGCCGTAGCCGTTGATGATGCGCTGAGGCTGCAGCACTTTCTGCAGACGCTCGTAGGTCTCGCGGGTAAAGGCTTCGCCGCCCAACGTCCAAGAGCGAACTGGCAGTTTGAGATTCTGGCTTTCCACCCAATCCAGCAGTTGCTGGGCATAGCTCGGCGGCAGGCAGGAGATAGTTACGCCTTCGTCGGCGATGATCTGGCAGGTTTTTTCCGCGCTCCACAGCTCCTGGTCGCGGATAACCAGGCGGCTGCCGAAAGCCAGCGGTACGGTCCAGCGCTCCAGGGCGCCGTCGAAGCTGATCGAGGCGAAGTGCAGTTCCACATCGTTCGGGGTCATGCCGTAGCGCTGGCCGATGGTCTGCACATGCATGGTCAGGCCGAGGTGGTTGACCGCCACACCCTTGGGCTGGCCGGTGGAGCCGGAGGTGTAGATCAGATAGGCCAGATTCAGCGGATGCAGCTGAACGACTGGAGCCGAGGCCGCGAAATCGGACAGATCCAGCTGATCCAGATACAGCGCCTCGACGTCCTCACCCAGCGGCAGGCGCTCGGCCAGATTGGACGAAGTGATCAACCACTTCAGCCCAGAGTCCTCAACCATGTAGCTCAGGCGCTCGTGTGGGTAGTCCGGGTCCAGTGGCACGAAGGCGCCGCCGGACTTCAGCACCGCCAGCATGGCCACAATCATCGCATTGCCACGCTCAACGGATACGCCGACGCGCGACTCCGTCTGTACGCCATGGGAAACCAGCAGATGAGCCAGGCGGTTGGCGCGAGCTTCCAGCTCGGCGAAGGCAATGCGCTCGTCGCCATGCACCAGGGCGATGGCCTCGGGGCGCAGACGTGCCTGCTCGGCGATCAGTTCGGGCAGCAAGCGCGAAGCGTCGAAACTCTGCCGGGGCGTATTCCAGTCGGCCAATTGCGCCTGATCCTGCCCATCCAGCACATCCAGACCCACCAAGGGTTGATCCGGTGCGGCACTGACCCGCTCCAGCAGTCCCAGGAGATGCGCCGCCATTTTCTGCATCTGCCCATCGTCCAGCCGCTCGCGAGCCCAGGTCAGGGTCAGGCGCAAGCGACCGCTGCTGTCTTCATTGCTATCCAGCGCCAGGTCGAACAGCGCATGCGGAACGCCCTGGACCAACGGTTGCAGACTCAGGCCTGGCAGCTGCAAAACGCCGAGGTCGCGCTTCTGGTGGTTGAACAGCACCTGGAACAACGGTGTCTGGCCCAGGCTGCGCTCAGGCGCCAAGGCTTCTACCAACTGGTCGAACGGCAAGTCCTGCTGGTCCTGGGCATCCAGGGCATGGCGGCGCACGTCGGCCAGCAACTGGCGGAAGCTCATGTCCGCGCCGATCTCGGCACGCAGCACCTGAGTGTTGACGAAGAAGCCCACCAGCGGCGCGGTCTCGGCACGCTGGCGGTTGGCCACCGGCACGCCGACGCGGATATCGCGCTGGCCGCTGTAGCGCGCCAGGATCAACTGGAACGCCGCCAACAGCAGCATGAACAGGGTCGCGCCCTCGTTCTGGGCCAGCTGGCGCAGCCGTTCGGCCAGGGCCTGCGGCACCTCGATGGCCTGGCGCTGGGCATGGCGTTGCCCGGAAGCATCCAGCTTGTAGGGCAAGGCCAGTACCGGCTGCTCGCTACCCAGGCGTTCGCGCCAGTAACCCAGCTGCCGATCGCGCTCGCCGGCTTCCAGCCAGGCGCGTTGCCACTGGGCATAGTCGATGTACTGGATCGGCAGCTCGACCAACTGCGGCACCTGTCCGAGGCGCAACGCTGCATAGGCGCGACCCAGCTCCTCGGCGAACACGCCGATCGACCAGCCGTCCGAGACGATGTGATGACAGACGATCTGCAAGCGCCATTGCTGCTCGTCCAGGCGCAGCAGTTGCACGCGCAGCAGCGGCCCTTCGATCAGGTCAAAAGTGCGCGCCGCATGCGCGTCAGCCAGGGCCTGAACGCTGTGCGCCTCGCCGCGCAGATCGCGTTCCTCCAGAGCCAACGGCCCCGGTGGGTCGATACGCTGGCACAGCTGGCCGGCATGCTCGTAGAAGCGCGTACGCAGCGCCTCATGGCGCTCGACGATCAGTTCCAGAGCCGCCAGCAGCGCGCCGCGGTCCAGCTCACCTTCCAGGCCGAAAGCGCCAACCATGTGGTAGGCGCTGCTGTCCGGCTCCATCTGCGCTACCAGCCACAGGCGCTGCTGGGCATGGGAGGCCAGCAGGTGCTCGCTGCGCGGCGCCGGCACCAGCGGCAGGCGGTCAAAGCGAATGCCCTTGGTCGCCAGCAGCTCGAGGAAGCGCTTCTGCTCGGTTGGGCCGAGGGCGAGGAAACGGCGCGCCAGGGCGGCCTTGTCGATGGGCGCGGTCACAGGGCCTCCAGTTCGTCGAGCAGCGCGGCCATGTCGCGCAGGTCTTGGTCTTCTTCCTCGGCGGCGTTGCCAGCCTGGCCATCGAGGGCGGCGGCCAGGGCCGCCAGGTCTTGCGCCTCGAAGAAGGCACGCAGTGGTAACTCCAGGCCCAGTCGCTGGCGCAGCAGCGCAACGGCCTGGGTGGCCAGCAACGAGTGGCCGCCGAGCTCGAAGAAGTTGTCGTCGAGGCCGACCTGAGCCACTTCCAGCACTTCCTGCCAGATGCCTGCCAGGGTGATTTCCAGCACTGACTGCGGCGCCCGGTAGCTGCGTGCCTGCCATACCGGCTCAGGGAGCGCACGGCGCTCCAGTTTGCCGTTGGGTGACAGCGGCATCCGGTCGAGGCGCATGAGGATCGACGGCACCATGTGCTCGGGCAGCTCGACCTTCAGCGCTGTCTTGATCCCACTGAGCCAGCTGACTTCATCCGTCGGCAGCGGCTCGGCCACCAGATAACCGACCAGCTGCTTGCCGATCTGGCTGTCGCGGGCCACTACCACCGCCTCGGCGACGCCCGGCTGGGCGCCGAGCTGGGCTTCGATCTCGCCCAGTTCGACACGGAAGCCACGGATCTTCACCTGATGGTCGATACGCCCCAGGTAGTCGATGGCGCCATCGGCGCGCCAGCGCACCAGGTCGCCGGTGCGGTACATGCGCGAACCAGCCGGGCCATGCGGATCGGGCAGGAAGCGCTCGGCGGTCAGTTCGGGACGGCGGTGGTAGCCGCGCGCCAGACCGATGCCGGCGATGTACAGCTCACCGGGCACGCCCTGCGGCACCGGGTTGAGTTGGGCATCGAGGATATGCAGGCGCAGGTTGGCGATCGGCCGGCCAATCGGCACGGCATGGCGGCCCTCCTCCACACAGGTCCAGTGGCTGACGTCGATGGCCGCCTCGGTCGGGCCGTACAGGTTGTACAGACCAGCCTGCGGCAGACGCTGGAAGGTACGCACCTGCAGCTCCGCCGGCAGCGCTTCTCCACTGCAGATAACGCGGGTCAGGCTCTGGCACTGCTCCACATCCGGGTGCAGGAGGAAGGCCTTCAGCATGGAAGGCACGAAGTGCAGCGTGCTGACCTTGTGGCGCTGGATCAGCTCCACCAGCTTCTGCGGGTCGCGGTGATCGCCCGGCGCGGCCACGGCCAGGCAGGCGCCGGTGATCAGCGGCCAGAAGAACTCCCACACCGAGACATCGAAGCTGAACGGGGTCTTCTGCAGCACCACGTCGCCAGCGCCGATCTGATAGGCCTCCTGCATCCACAGGATACGGTTGGCCAGGGCCAGGTGGCTGTTGCCGGCGCCCTTGGGCTTGCCGGTGGAACCGGAGGTGTAGATGACGTAGGCCAGGTCGTCGGCCTGCAGGCTGACAGCCGGGGCAGTGGTGCTTTCGCCACCGCAGTCCTCGCAATCCAGGCTCAGCACCCTGAGGCCGACCGGCAGTGGCAGGCGCTCGACCAGCGCGCTGTGCGACAGCAGCAGGTCGACGCCGGAGTCCTCCAGCAGGTAGGCCAGGCGCTCCAGCGGGTATTCCGGATCGAGCGGCACATAGGCGCCGCCAGCACGGACGATGGCATGCAGGCCGATCACCAGTTCCAGCGAACGTTCCAGGCTGATACCGACGAGGCTGCCACGCTGCACGCCGAGGCTGCGCAGGCGGTTGGCCAACTGATTGATACGCTGGTCCAGTTCGGCGTAATTCAGCACCTGCTCGCCGAACACCAGGGCCGGCGCCTGTGGCGTGCGCACGGCCTGCCCGGCGATGCACTGGCTGAGGTTGACCAGCGGGCCGTAGTCCTTGGTGGTGTCGTTCCAGCCGGCGAGCTGCGCCTGCTCGTCCTCCTCCAGCAGCGGCAGCAGGCCGATGGGCTGGGTCGGATCGGCGCAGATGCCTTCCAGCAGGCGCACGAAGTGCCGGGCCAGACGGGCGATGGTGCGCACCTCGAACAGCTCGCCGGCGTAGCTGACGAAGCCGCTCAGGCTGCCGTCAGCGGCCTCTTCGGTGTCCAGCGCTAGGTCGAACTGCGCGCCGGCGGCACCCGGGTCATGCGGTTGCACGCGCAGGCCCGGCAGGCTGCCGAGAGCACTGAAGTCCACCTGCTGGTGGTTGAACGCCACCTGGAACAGCGGGTGATGGCTGAGGCTGCGGCTTGGCTGCAGGGCCTCCACCAGCTGGTCGAACGGCAGTTCCTGATTAGCCAGAGCGTCGCGGCTGGCCGCGGCCAGTTCGCCGAGCAGCTGGCGGAACGGCTTGAGCCCGGCGGGCTCACCGCGCAGCACCAGGGTGTTGATGAAGCAACCGAGCACGCCGTCCATCTCGGCCAGGCTGCGCCCGGCCACCGGTACGCCGACGCGGATGTCTTCCTGACCGCTGTAGCGGTGCAGCAGGCTCTGCCAGGCGCTTAGCAGCAGGCTGAACAAGGTGCTGCCTTCGCGCTGAGCCAGGGCGCGCAGTTGCGCGGTGAGCAGCGGCGACAGCTCGAAACGCCAGCGCAGGCCCTGACGGCTGCCGTGGGCTGGGCGCGGATGGTCGGTAGGCAGTTCCAGCAGTGGCTGGTGTTCGCCCAGTCGCGCCTTCCAGTAGTCCAGCTGACGTGTGGCCTCGCTGGACTTCAGCCAGTCGCGCTGCCACTGGGCATAGTCGGCGTATTGCAACGGCAAGGCGGCGAATTGCGCCGTGCGGCCCTCGGCAAGCGCCGCATAGGCGGCAGAGAACTCGCCGATAAAGCGCTGCATGGACCAGCCATCGGAGACGATGTGGTGCTGGATCAGCAGCAGGCGGTATTCCTGGTCACCCAGGCGCAGTACGGCAACCCGCAGCAACGGTTCGCTGGCCAGGTTAAACGGACGCTTGAGCAGTTTCTGTGCGTAGTCGCGGGCTTCGGCCTCACGCGCATTGGCCGGCAGCTCGCGCAGATCGAGCCAGTCAATACGCTGGCCCTGGGCCGGCAGAATGCGCTGGCGCGCTTCGCCGTTGACTTCGACGAAACGGGTGCGCAACGCCTCGTGGCGCGCCTCCAGCTGGTCGAAAGCGGACTGCAGCGCGTGACGATCCAGGCGCCCCTGCAGATCGAGGCCGGCCGGCATATGGTAGGCGCCGTTGCTTGGGTCGAGACGGTTGAGGAACCACAGGCGCTGCTGGGCATGCGACAGCGGCAGGTCGCCGCCACGCGGCAGTGCGCGCAGCACCGGCGCATCGGCGGACTCACGCTGCAGGGCAGCGGCACAGTCGGCCAGCCGGCTTTGCTCGAACAGCGCCTTGAGCGGCAGCTGCAAAGCCTGTTGGCGGATGCGGCTGACCACCTTGAGCGCGACGATGGAGTCGCCGCCCAGCTCGAAGAAATGGTCCTGGCGCCCTACCCGCCCCACACCGAGCACTTCGGCCCATATGGCGGCGAGGATGCGTTCGTTGTCGGTTTGCGGGGCTTCGTAGCTCTGGCTTTGCCAGGTTGGCTCGGGCAGCGCGGCGCGGTCCAGCTTGCCGGCGGGAGTCAGCGGCAGTTTGGTCAGGGCGATGATCTGCGCTGGCACCATATAGTCCGGCAGCACCTTGGCCAGTTCGGCCTTGAGCTGTGCATTGTCGGTGGCGCCTTTGCCGACCACATAGCCGACCAGCTGCTTGCCGGTCGGCGTCTCGCGGGCGATCACCGCCGCTTCCTGCACGCCCTCCAGAGCCAGCAACTGGCTCTCGATCTCGCCCAGCTCGATACGGAAACCACGGATTTTCACCTGATGGTCGACGCGACCGAGGTAATCGAGAGTGCCGTCTGCACGCCAGCGCACTAGGTCGCCGGTGCGGTACATACGTTCACCGGCTGCGCCAAACGGATCGGGCAGGAAGCGCTCGGCAGTCAGCTCCGGGCGCTGAAAGTAGCCACGGGCCAGGCCGACTTCACCGCCGATATACAGCTCGCCGGCCACGCCGATGGGCAGCAGGTTCAGCTCAGCGTCGAGGACATACAGGCTGCGCGGGCCGACCGGATTGCCGATGGGGGCATAGGCGGCCTCAAAGCTGTCGCCGGGATAGGCCTCCCAGATCAGCGGGGTCACCACGGTTTCGGTCGGGCCGTAGCCGTTGATGATGCGCTGAGGCTGCAGCACCTTCTGCAGGCGCTCATAAGTTTCGCGGGTAAAGGCTTCGCCACCCAAGGTCCACGACCTGACAGGCAGCTTGAGGTTCTGTGATTCGACCCAGTCCAGCAGTTGCTGGGCATAGCTCGGCGGCAGGCAGGAGATGGTCACGCCTTCGTCGGCGATGACCTGGCAGGTTTTTTCCGCGCTCCACAGTTCCTGATCACGGATCACCAGACGGCTGCCAAAGGCCAGTGGCACGGTCCAGCGCTCCAGCGCGCCGTCGAAGCTGATCGAGGCGAAGTGCAGCTCCACATCGTCCGGGGTCATGCCATAGCGCTGGCCGATGGTCTGCACATGCATGCTCAGGCCGAGGTGATTCACAGCCACGCCTTTCGGCTGGCCGGTGGAGCCGGAGGTGTAGATCAGATAAGCCAGATTCAGCGAATGCAGTTGTACCGCCGGCGCCGCAGCGTCGAAGGCCGACAGATCGACTTGATCCAGATACAGCGGTTCGACGCCCTCACCCAGCGGCAGACGCCCGGTCAGATCTGACGAAGTGATCAGCCACTTCAACCCCGAATCTTCAACCATATAGCTCAAGCGTTCGCGCGGGTAATCCGGGTCGAGCGGGACGAAGGCGCCGCCGGACTTCAACACCGCCAGCATGGCCACGATCATGGCATTGCCGCGCTGCAGCGAGACGCCGACGCGGGATTCAGCACGAACGCCACGCTCCACCAGCAACCGGGCCAGGCGATTGGCCCGGGCTTCCAGCTCAGCAAAAGTGATGCGCTCGGTGCCATGCACCAGGGCAATGGCATCCGGTTGCAGACGCGCCTGCCCGGCGATCAGTTCGGGCAACAGACGCGAGGCATCGAAGCCCTGCCGTGGCTTGTTCCACTCGCCCAGCAGGAATTGTTCGGCCTCGCTAACCAGCGCCAGGCTGCCCAGCGGCTGGGCCGGATCGCCGCACACCAGCTGCAGGGCCTGACGCAGCAGCGCCTCGACCTGGGCGATGCCGTTGGCATCGAAGTGCATGCGGTCGTAGGCCAGCAGCAGCTCCAGGCGGCTGCCCGGCAGCACGGCCAGGGTCATCGGGTAATGGGTGAACTCGTGGCTCTGCGGCATGCCCAAGCGCAGTTCACCGCGCTCGGCCTGCTTAAGCGCGTCGCCCAGTGGGTAGTTCTCGAATACCAGCAGGCTGTCGAACAGCGCCTCACCGGCACTGCCGACCCAGCGCTGGATATCGTGCAGCGGGCTGTGCTCATGCTCGCGCAGCTGCAGATTCTGCACCTGCAGCGCGGCCAGCCAGTCGCCCAGCGTCTGCCCTGCCGGCAGCTGGATCGCCACCGGCAGGCTGTTGATAAACAGGCCAAGCATCTGCTCGCTGCCGGCCAGCTCGGTCGGGCGCCCGGCCACGGTGGCGCCGAAGCACAGGCTGCGCTTGCCGGTCAGGCGACCCAGCAGCAGCGCCCAGGCGGCCTGCACCAGGGTGTTGAGAGTCAGCCCCTGACGCTGGGCGAAACCACGAATCTGTTGCTCGGTGGCGGCATCCAGCGGCAGCGGGTGGCGGGCATGGCCCTGCTCCGGTGTGCGGCATGGCAGGCAGCCGGCGATGCGGGTGGCGCCGTCCAGCTGGCTCAGTTGCTCGCGCCAGAAGGTCTGCTCGGCAACGGCATCCTGGCCGTCGAGCCAGCCAATGTAGTCGCGGAACTGGCTGCCCGGCGCCGGCAGGCGGTCGCCGTGATAGATGGCCAGCACTTCGGCGAACAGCAGGCCGTTGCTCCAGCCGTCCAGCAGCAGGTGGTGCAACGTCCAGACCAGTACGAAGTCGCCGGCGCCACGCTGGATCAGCGCCAGGCGCAGCAGCGGCGCCTGTTGCAGATCGAAGCCACGCTCGCGCTCAGACGTACAGAAAGCCTGCAGCGCCGCATCGAAACCGGCCTGCGCACGCCAGTCGAGGCTCTGCCAGTCCAGCGCCACCTCAGCCTGCACCAGTTGCAGCGGGCGCTCGCCGAGCAGGAAGCGGCTGCGCAGCACGCCGTGACGGGCCAGCACTTGGCGCCAGGCGCTTTCCAGGCGCAGCGGGTCGAGGCCGGTAAACGGCAGCAGCAACTGGCTGACATAACTGCCGGCGCCTTCCAGCTGACTGTGGAACAGCAGACCCTGCTGCAGCGGCGACAGCGGGTGGATGTCTTCCACGCCGGCCAGGGCATCCAGTTCGGTCTGGCTCAGACCGGCCAGCGGCACATCGCTGGGAGTCAGGCTGCGCGGTGCCTTCCGGCAATGGGCAAGGATGGCCTGCAGCTCGTCCTGCAGGCGGGTGACCAGGCCCTGCAAGGTCGGACGTGCCAGCTGCAGCGGGTTGTAGTCCAGGTGCAGGTGCAAGGCGCCGCCACGCTGTTCGGCGTTGATCACCAGCGGCGCATCCAGCGGCGCAGCGGCTTCGCGCCACAGGCCACCTTCGACCAGACGCATGGCGCTGTCGCCCTCGTCGAACTGGCCCAGGTAGTTGAACAGCAGTTGCGGTGCGCGCTCGCTCAGTTGGCCACTCCGGGCCAGCAGGCCGAAACCCAGGCCCAGATCGGGCACGGCGCGCAGCTGCTCCTTGATCGATTTGAGGCTGACAGCCAGCTCGGCGTCGGGCTGCAGGCGCACGGGGTAGAGGCTGGTGAACCAGCCAACACTGCGCGACAGGTCGATATCGTCGAACAGCGGCGCACGGCCATGGCTTTCCAGGTGCACGGTCAGCGCCGGTTGCTCGCTCCAGGCGCAGAGCACGCGGCTCAGCGCGGTCAGCAGCAGCTCGTCAGCGCGCAGGCGACAGGCTTGCTGGCCAGCCTGCAGCAGCTCACGGGTGAAGCTGGCGTCCAGGCTCAGTTCGATGCGCTCGCGGGTGCCTTCTGTGCCGGCTTCCTGGCTCAGCAACGGTAACTCGCCGCCACTGGCCTGCTGGGCCTGCCAGTACGGCAGTTGCTCCGCCACACTCCAGCCGCTCAGGCGCTCGCCCCAGGTCTTGAACGCGCTGGTCTTGGCCGGCAGCTGTACCGCAAGGCCGCTGGCCAGTTGCAAGCAGGCACGCTGCAAGTCTTCCAGCAGGACGCGCCAGGACACGCCATCGACGACCAGGTGATGGATGCTCAGCAGCAGACGATCCGCCTGGCCGGGCTGGCTCAGGTAGAGGCCGCGCAAGTGTGAGCCGTTGGCCGGGTCGATGCTGCGTTGCAGGGCGTCGTAATGGGCCTGGGCATCTTCGCCGGCGGCCAGTTCGGCCACTTGCAGCAACGCGGCACTTTCGCTGACGGCATGCAGTTGCTGCCACTGGCCATCGACCTGGCTGTAGCGCAGGCGCAGGGCATCGTGATGCTGGGTCAGCGCCTGCAGCGCCTGTTCCAGTTGGCCGGCTGGCAGCGGTTCGGCCAGTTCCAGCAGCAGGAACTGGTTGCACGGTGCCAGGCCTTCGCGCTCAAGCAGGCGGGCCTGGATGGGCAGCAATGGTGCGGCGCCGGTGACCGGGCCCTGCTCGGCCAGCGGTGCGGCGACGCGGCGGGCGACGCCCGCCAACTGCATCAGGGTCTGCTGCTGGAACAGATCCTTGGGCGTCAGACCCAACCCCTGTTGGCGGGCGCGGCTGACCACCTGCAGAGCGACGATGGAGTCGCCACCCAGCTCGAAGAAATGGTCCTGGCGCCCTACTCGTTCCACGCCGAGGACTTCGGCCCAGATGGCGGCGAGGATGCGTTCATTGTCGGTCTGCGGGGCTTCGTAGGATTGGCTCTGCCAGATCGGCTCGGGCAACGCGGCGCGGTCCAGCTTGCCGGCCGGGGTCAGCGGCAGTTTGGCCAGTGCGATGATCTGCGCGGGGACCATATAGTCCGGCAGCACCTTGGCCAGCTCTGCACGCAGGGCATTGGCGTCGGTGGTATCGCGAGCAACCACATAGCCCACCAGCTGCTTGCCGGTCGGCGTCTCGCGGGCGATCACCGCGGCTTCCTGCACGCCCTCCAGAGCCAGCAACTGGCTCTCGATCTCGCCCAGCTCGATACGGAAACCACGGATCTTCACTTGGTGGTCGACCCTACCGAGGTAGTCCAGGGTGCCATCTGCACGCCAGCGCACCAGGTCGCCGGTGCGGTACATGCGTTCGCCGGCTGCGCCAAATGGATCGGGCAGGAAACGCTCGGCGGTCAGCTCAGGGCGCTGGAAGTAGCCACGGGCCAGGCCGACTTCGCCACCGATATACAGTTCGCCGGCCACGCCGATGGGCAACAGATTGAGCTCAGCGTCGAGGACATACAGGCTGCGCGGGCCGACCGGATTGCCGATCGGCGCATAGGCGGCTTCGAAGCTGTCGCCCGGATAGGCCTCCCAGATCAGCGGGGTCACCA
>JBOFCR010000052.1:0-25261 GCA_051646165.1 Pseudomonas sp.
GCGGTACCACCGCTGGAACGCCGGCCATTGATAGATGGTGTTCACATAAGCCTCGGCATCGGCCGGCAGCGCCACCTGGTAGCTGCGCAGGCGCGCGGCCACCGGGGCGAAGAAGGCGTCGGCGATGCTGACGTGGCCGAACAGGTAAGGCCCGTCCTGGCCGAAGCGCTGGCGGCATTCCTGCCATAGCGCGCAGATCCGTGCGATGTCGTCCGCCACGTCGCCCGGCAGCTCGGCCAGGGGCTGGTTGCGCCGCAGGTTCATCGGCAGGTTGCTGCGCAGGGGCACGAAGCCGCTGTGCATTTCCGCGCAGACCGAACGGGCGAACGCCCGGGCTGCCGCACCGCGCGGCCAAAGATGCGCCTCAGGGTAGGACTCGGCCAGGTATTCGGCGATGGCCAGGGAATCCCAGATCACCCCGTCGTCGCACTTGAGCACCGGCACTTTGCCGGTCGGCGAATGCTGCAGCAGCCGGCGCCGGCTTTCCGGCCCGTATAGCGAAA
This sequence comes from Pseudomonas sp., assembly GCA_051646165.1. GTDB lineage: Bacteria > Pseudomonadota > Gammaproteobacteria > Pseudomonadales > Pseudomonadaceae > Aquipseudomonas. The sequence goes on from JBOFCR010000052.1 coordinate 504, forward strand.
CCAACACCTCGTCGTAGGCGGCCCCTGTCAGCTCGATGGCCAGCCAGGCGCGCAGCGACCAGGAAGAGAAGTTCTTGTTGCCGATTACCAGGGTCAGGGACATGGGCTCGCTCCGTGCGCAGTAGGATTTCACTCGACCTTAAAAGCGCTCCCCGCAGATAGCAAATTCCCGGTATTCATGGGCTCATGAATACCGGGAATGCGGGGTGTCGCCGGCAGTACGGTCAAACCTGCTCACGATCTCGCGAGCAGGTTCACGATCAGCTGCGGTATTCCGCGTTGATCTTCACATACTCATGGGACAGGTCGGTGGTCCAGATGGTTTCGCTGCAGGTGCCGCGACCCAGCTCGATGCGGATGCCGATCTCCTCACGCGCCATCACTGCAGCGCCCTGCTCCTCGGTGTAGGTCGCTGCGCGGCCGCCCTGGCTGGCGATGCACACCTCGCCGAGGAACACGTCGATCTTGCTCACGTCCAGCTGTGGCACGCCGGCATAGCCGACGGCGGCGAGGATGCGCCCCCAGTTCGGGTCGGAAGCGAACAGCGCGGTCTTGATCAGCGGCGAGTGGGCCACGGCGTAGGCCACGTCCAGGCATTCTTGGTGAGTGCCGCCGCCGTTGACCAGCACGGTGACGAACTTGGTCGCGCCTTCGCCGTCACGGACGATGGCCTGGGCCACTTCCATGAACACGTCGAACACGGCCTGCTTGAGCTTGGCGAACAGCTCGCCGCTGGCTTCGCTGATTTCCGGCAGCGCCGCCTGACCCGTGGCGATTAGCATGCAGCAGTCATTGGTCGAGGTGTCGCCGTCGATGGTGATGCGGTTGAACGACTTGTTCGCCGCGTCGCGCACCAGATCCTGCAGCACGCTGCGGGCGACCTTGGCGTCGGTGGCGATGTAGCCGAGCATGGTCGCCATGTTCGGCCGGATCATCCCGGCGCCCTTGCTGATGCCGGTCACGGTGACGGTGACGCCATCGTGCTGGAACTGGCGGCTGGCGCCCTTGGGCAGGGTGTCGGTGGTCATGATGCCGGTGGCGGCTTCGGCCCAGTGGTTCTCGTCCAAGTCATCGAGAGCTGCCTGCAGGGCACTTTCGATCTTCTCGACGGGCAGCGGCTCGCCGATTACCCCGGTGGAGAACGGCAGCACGGCTTCGGCAGGCACGCCGGTCAGTGCGGCCAGGGCCGCGCAGGTGCGACGGGCATTGCTCAGGCCGTCCGGGCCGGTGCCGGCGTTGGCGTTGCCGGTGTTGGTCAGCAGGTAGCGCACGTCACCCTGCAGGCGTTCGCGGGTGATCAGCACCGGCGCCGCGCAGAACGCATTGGTGGTGGTCACACCGGCCACGCGCGAACCTTCGGCGCAGCGCATCACCACTACATCCTTGCGCCCCGGGCGCTTGATTCCGGCAGAGGAAATGCCGAGTTCGAAACCGGGAACCGGGTGCAGGACAGGCAGGGGACCAAGACCAACGGCCATGTGGGGACGCTCCTTCATCAGCAGTACAAAGCCGCGCAGGCGGCAAAGGTGGAAAAACGCCGCGAGCGGCAGAGCCGGTCGCGGCGTTGTTTATATAGCAGGCTTGGCGCGGATCAGCTCAGCTGGCCGTGGCAATGCTTGTATTTTTTCCCCGAGCCGCAGGGGCACGGCTCGTTGCGGCCGATCTTCGGCTCGACGCGCACCGGCGCCACGGCTACTGCCACGTCGCCTTCGGCATCGGCTTCGTCAGCCATCGGCATGGCCGAAGCTTCGGCGTGCTGGAACTGCATGCGCTGGGCCATGGACTCGGCCTCGCGACGCAGACGCTCCTCTTCCTCGGCCGGGTCTTCGCGACGGATCTGCACGAACGACAGCACGCGGATGGTGTCGCGCTTGATCGACTCCAGCAGCTCCTGGAACAGGGTGAAGGACTCGCGCTTGTATTCCTGCTTCGGGTTCTTCTGCGCATAGCCGCGCAGGTGGATGCCGTGGCGCAGGTGATCCATGGTGGCCAGGTGGTCCTTCCACAGGTCGTCCAGCACGCGCAGCAGCATTTGCTTCTCGAAGGTACGCAGGGCAGCGGCGCTGGCCAGCTCTTCCTTCTCGTTGTAGGCAGCCACGATCTCTTCGAGGATGCGCGCACGCAGCGGCTCTTCGTAGAGCTGGGCGTCGTCGTCGAGCCACTGCTGGATCGGCAGCTTCAGGCCGAAGTTGCTGTACAGCGCCTGCTCCAGGCCGAATACGTCCCACTGCTCGGGCAGCGATTGCGGCGGGATGTGCTCGTTGATGGTGGCGGTCAGCACTTCCTGGCGGAACTCGGCGATGGTCTCGCCGATGTCCTCGGCTACCAGCAGGCTGTTACGCATGTGGTAGATGACCTTGCGCTGCTCGTTGGCGACGTCGTCGTATTCGAGCAGTTGCTTACGCATGTCGAAGTTGCGGCCTTCGACCTTGCGCTGGGCTTTTTCGATGGCGTTGCTGACCATGCGATGCTCAATGGCTTCGCCGGACTGCATGCCCAGGGCCTTCATGAAGTTCTTCACCCGGTCGGAGGCGAAGATGCGCATCAGGTTGTCTTCCAGCGACAGGTAGAAGCGGCTGGAGCCCGGGTCACCCTGGCGACCGGCACGGCCACGCAGCTGGTTGTCGATACGGCGCGACTCGTGACGCTCGGAGGCGATCACGTGCAGGCCACCGGCTTCGATCACCTGCTGGTGACGCTTCTGCCAGTCGGCCTTGATCTGGGCGATCTGCTCGGCGGTGGCGTCTTCCAGGGCGGCCACTTCGACTTCCCAGTTGCCGCCGAGGAGGATGTCGGTACCGCGACCGGCCATGTTGGTGGCGATGGTCACCGCGCCCGGGCGACCGGCCTGGGCGATGATCTCGGCTTCCTTCTCGTGGTACTTGGCGTTGAGCACCTTGTGCTCGATGCCTTCCTTGTTCAGCAGGGTCGAGACGTATTCGGAACTGTCGATCGAGGCGGTACCGACCAGGATCGGCCGGCCCTGGGCCTGGCTTTCCTTGATGTCGGCGATGATCGCGGCGTACTTCTCTTCCTGGGTCAGGTAGACCAGGTCGTTGTAGTCCTTGCGCGCCAGAGCCTTGTTGGTGGGGATTACCACCACGTTGAGGCCGTAGATCTGACGGAACTCGAACGCCTCGGTGTCAGCGGTACCGGTCATGCCGGACAGCTTGTTGTACAGGCGGAAATAGTTCTGGAAGGTGGTCGAAGCCAGGGTCTGGCTCTCGGCCTGGATCGGCAGGTTTTCCTTGGCCTCGATGGCCTGGTGCAGGCCTTCGGACAGGCGACGACCGGGCATGGTACGGCCGGTGTGCTCGTCGATCAGCAGGACCTGGTCCTTCTGCACGATGTATTCGACGTTGCGCTGGAACAGCTTGTGCGCGCGCAGGCCGGCATACACGTGGGTCAGCAGGCCCAGGTTGTGCGCCGAGTACAGACTCTCACCCTCGGCCAGTAGGCCGGCGTTGGTCAGCAGTTCTTCGATGTACTGGTGGCCGGCTTCGTTGAGTTCAACCTGACGGGTCTTCTCGTCAACCTTGTAGTGGCCTTCCTGGGTGACCACGCCTTCCTCTTCCTCAATGTGCTGAGTGAGGCGCGGGATCAGCTTGTTCACTTCGATGTACAGCTTGGAGCTGTCTTCGGCCTGGCCAGAAATGATCAGCGGGGTGCGTGCTTCGTCGATGAGGATCGAGTCCACTTCGTCGATCACGGCGAAGTTCAGCTCGCGCTGGAACTTCTCTTCCTGGGCGAACGCCATGTTGTCGCGCAGGTAGTCGAAGCCGAATTCGTTGTTGGTGCCGTAGGTGATGTCGGCGGCGTAGGCGGCGCGCTTCTCTTCCGGCGGCTGGAACGGGGTGACGATGCCGACGCTGAGGCCGAGGAACTCGTACAGCGGGCGCATCCAGTTGGCGTCGCGGCGGGCCAGGTAGTCGTTGACCGTGACCACGTGCACGCCTTTGCCTTCCAGGGCGTTCAGGTAGACCGCCAGGGTACCTACCAGGGTTTTACCCTCACCGGTACGCATCTCGGCGATGGTGCCTTCGTGCAGGGCCGAGCCGCCGATCAGCTGGACGTCGAAGTGACGCATGCCCATGACTCGCTTGCCCGCTTCACGAGCCACGGCAAAGGCTTCGGACAGGATCTGGTCGAGGGTCTCGCCCTTGGCCAGACGCGCCTGGAACTCGCCAGTCTTGGCACGCAGCTGCTCATCGGAAAGGGCCAGCATCTGCTCTTCGAGAGCATTGATCGCCAGCACTGCCTTCTGCATGCGCTTTACTTCGCGCTCGTTTTTGCTTCCAAAGAGTTTCTTCAACAGCGGCGCAAACATATCGGCAGATTCTTCCACTAATGGGGAGGGAGGGTGGCGCAGAACACCAGCCCTGCAGCCGGCTCGGCTGCGTGCAAAGGGGGCATTCTACCCGGAAACGTCGGCGATGAAAGCGCATCCTGCCCTCTACCCCACAGAGGCGAATCCACCAACCAAACAGTTGTTACAGGTTCTATATGGGGACAGCTCTCGCCTGCTGCAACCCCTCGTTTGCTAACATGCACGATCATTGTTCAGATTTGCCGACCATGACCTTCCGCCCCTTGCCGGCCAAGGCTCCCGCCGCCCTGCTGCGCGCAGTCAAACCTCTCCAGGCCATGCTCGCCCAGGCCCAGCGCCTGGCACACCTGCAGACGCTGGTGGATGCGCAACTGGAAACGGCGGCGCGCGAGCACTGCCGGGTCGCCAGCTGGCGCGACGGCTGCCTGTTGCTGCTGACCAGCAATGGTCACTGGGCCACGCGCCTGCACTACCAGCAACGTCGCCTGCAGCGCCAGCTGCAAGGGCTGGCGGAATTCGCCGGACTGCAGAAGATCCAGATCAAGGTGCGCCCACCGACCGGCCAGGTCGAGCATGTCGGCCGCACGGCGGAACTCTCCGCAGCCGCAGCGCAAAGCCTGCACAGCACCGCCGAAGGCATTAGCGACCCCAAACTGCGCGCCGCTCTGGAGCGCCTGGCGAGCAAGGCCAAGCCGGCCGAATAGCCAAGCCCTAGAAAAGAAAAGGCCACCCGAGGGTGGCCTAATAAATACAACTATAAGGAGGGTCTTGCTTACACGGCCGCAACCGGGCGCATGTAGGAGATCGGCGCGTTATTGGCGTCGTCGAAGATCACCACTTCCCAAGCGTCTTTCTGCTCGATCAAAGTACGCAGCAGACGATTGTTCAGGGCATGACCCGACTTGAAGCCACGGAATTCGCCGATCAGGCTGTTGCCCAGCAGGTAGAGGTCGCCAATGGCGTCGAGGATCTTGTGCTTGACGAATTCGTCCTCGTAACGGAGGCCGTCTTCGTTGAGCACGCGGAACTCATCGACCACGATGGCGTTGTCCACGCTGCCGCCGAGTGCCAGGTTCTGCGAACGCAGGAACTCGATGTCGCGCATGAACCCGAAGGTCCGTGCACGGCTCACTTCCTTGACGAAGGAAGTGCTGGAGAAGTCCACGCTGGCGGTCTGGGTGCGACCACGGAACACCGGGTGATCGAAGTCGATCTCGAAGCTCACCTTGAAACCGTCGAACGGCAGGAAGGTGGCGCGCTTGTCGCCCTCTTCAACTGTCACTTCGCGCAGTACGCGGATGAACTTCTTCGGTGCGTCCTGCTCTTCCAGACCAGCGGATTGAATCAGGAATACAAAGGGACCGGCGCTGCCATCCATGATCGGCACTTCGGATGCCGAGAGCTCGACGTAGGCGTTATCGATGCCCAGGCCAGCCATGGCCGAAAGCAGGTGCTCCACGGTATCCACCTTGACGTCACCATTGACCAGAGTGGTCGACATGGTGGTCTCGCCAACATTTTCCGCGCGGGCGGGGATTTCCACGACGGGGTCCAGGTCGGCGCGACGGAACACGATACCGGTATCCACCGGGGCCGGCTTCAGGGTCAGGTAAACCTTCTCCCCCGAGTGCAGGCCAACGCCGGTGGCGCGGATGATGTTCTTCAGGGTGCGTTGTCTGATCATGGTTTTGGCTGCTTGTGCGCGAGTTGCGAACTGTTTTCAACAATGGGCGGCGATAATAGCAGAACCGCCCTTTGCTGAACACCAATCACCTTCATACTCCTAATAAACTCCATCAATCAGCTTGGCGACGCAGGAAGGCCGGGATGTCCAGATAATCCAGGTCATCCTGAGTGTTCAGCTTGGCGGCGGCGGCACTGCCGGCGAGGCTTTGACGCTGAACGGTGGGGCGCTCGTAGTCCTTGTAGTTGACGCTCGGTTGCTCGGCGGCACGCGGGGCGGCGCTGATTACAGCAGCCGGAGCGACAGCGGCGGTCACGGTGTTGTCGACCACTTTTACCGGTTTCTCGATGCGCGCACCCAGGCCGGTAGCAACCACGGTCACGTGCAGTTCGTCACGCACGTCCGGATCGATCACCGCGCCGACCTTGACAGTGGCGTGCTCGGAGGCGAAAGCCTCGATGATCTCGCCGACCGCGGCGTACTCGCCGAGGGACAGATCCAGACCAGCGGTGATGTTGACCAGGATGCCGCGCGCGCCCTGCAGGTTGACGTCTTCCAGCAGCGGGTTGCGGATGGCCGCTTCAGTGGCCTCGCGAGCACGGTTCGGACCGCTGGCGCAGCCGGTGCCCATCATGGCCATGCCCATTTCGCCCATCACGGTCTTCACGTCGGCGAAGTCGACGTTCATCAGGCCCGGACGCTGCATGATGTCGGAGATACCGCGCACGGCGCCGGACAGCACGTCGTCAGCCTTGGCGAAGGCGGACAGCAGGCTGGCGTCCTTGCCGAGGATGGTCAGCAGTTTTTCGTTGGGGATGGTAATCAGCGAGTCGACCACGTCGGCCAGGGCACGAATGCCCTCGTCGGCGACCTGCATGCGCTTGCGCCCTTCGAACGGGAACGGGCGGGTGACCACGGCAACGGTGAGGATGCCCATCTCTTTCGCCACTTCGGCGATGATCGGCGCAGCACCGGTACCGGTACCGCCACCCATGCCGGTGGTGATGAAGACCATGTCGGCGCCACGCAGCACTTCGGCGATGCGCTCACGGTCTTCCATGGCGGCCTGACGACCGATTTCCGGGTTGGTGCCGGCGCCCAGGCCCTTGGTCACGCCGGGGCCGAGCTGCAGCACGCTGCGCGCGCCGACGTTTTTCAGGGCTTGTGCATCGGTGTTGGCGCAGATGAATTCAACGCCCTCGATGTTGTCCTTGATCATGTGGTTGACGGCGTTACCACCACCGCCACCCACGCCGATTACTTTGATAACTGCGCTTTGCGGAACGTTATCTACGAGTTCGAACATTTCCCCTCTCCTTATTTTCTAGTTGTATCGCCTACAGCTACCGCGGTGTTGCTTTCAGAAATTGCCCTGGACCCAGCGTTTCAGCCGCTCCAGTACTGGTGCCTTGGGTTCATCGCTATACAGGTTGTTCGCAGACATGGAGATGCCATCGGCCTGCTTCTGCAGCCCGTACATCAGCAGGCCTACGCCTGTGGAATAGATAGGATTACGCACGACGTCGGTCAGTCCCTTGACGCTGTGGGGTACGCCCAAACGCACCGGCATGTGAAAGATCTCTTCGGCCAGTTCGACGGCACCTTCCATCTTGGCGGTGCCACCGGTGAGCACGATCCCGGCTGGAATCATGTCCTCATAGCCACTGCGCCGCAGCTCTGCCTGAATCAGGGTGAAGAGCTCGTCGTAACGGGGCTCGACAACCTCGGCAAGAGCCTGGCGGGACAGTTCCCGCGGCGGCCGATCTCCCACACTGGGAACCTTGATGGTTTCTCCCGGACCGGCCAGCTTGGCTAGGGCGCAAGCATACCGAATCTTGATCTCCTCGGCATACTGGGTCGGGGTGCGTAATGCCATGGCGATATCATTGGTAACCTGGTCTCCGGCGATCGGAATCACCGCAGTGTGACGTATCGCACCTTCGGTGAAGATGGCGATGTCGGTGGTGCCGCCGCCGATGTCGACCAGGCACACACCCAACTCCTTCTCGTCCTCGGTCAGTACCGAGTACGCCGAGGCCAGTTGTTCGAGAATGATGTCGTCGACTTCCAGGCCGCAGCGGCGCACGCACTTCTCGATGTTCTGTGCGGCATTGGTGGCGCAGGTGACCACATGCACCTTGGCTTCCAGGCGCACGCCGGACATGCCCAGCGGCTCGCGCACGCCTTCCTGGTTATCGATCACGTAATCCTGCGGCAGGGTGTGCAGCACCCGCTGGTCCGCCGGAATGGCCACGGCCTGGGCGGCGTCGAGCACGCGCTCCAGGTCGGCCGGGCTGACTTCACGATCGCGAATGGCGACGATGCCGTGGCTGTTGAGGCTGCGGATATGGTTGCCGGCCAGGCCGACGAAGGCCGAATGGATGCGGCAGCCAGCCATCAGCTGAGCCTCTTCCACGGCGCGCTGAATCGACTGCACGGTGGATTCGATGTTCACCACCACGCCCTTCTTCAGGCCACGCGAGGGATGGGTGCCGATGCCGACGATTTCCAGCTGGCCATCGGCCATCACCTCGCCCACCAGCGCCACCACCTTGGAGGTGCCGATATCGAGGCCGACGATCATCTTGCCGCTCTGCACGTTTGCCATCTCTTGCTGTTCTCCTCGATTCACTGCACGGCGGCGGTTTCCACCGCCGTAGGCGCGACCGGTGTGCGCCAGGCCACGGCCAGGCCGTTGGCGTAACGCAGGTCGACGCGCGCGACATTCGCAATTTGCGCTTTCAGCACCTTGTCGAAGATGGTGCTGAGGCGACGCATTTTCTCTACCAGATGGTCCCGTCCCAGCAGCAACTCGACGCCCTGTCCGGTGCTGATGAACCAGCTGCCGTGCTCACGCAGTTCCAGGCTGGTGATGGAGAAACCCATCGGCCGCAGCATCTGACTGAGCACTTGATACTGCTGCATTACCTGCTGCTGGGCGCGTTGCGGCCCGGACAGCAGGGGCAGGTGTTCGTAATGGGCCGACTCGCGCGGGGCGAACGCCTGGCCCTGGTTGTTCAGCAGCAGCTCGCTGCCCCAACGGGCCACCGGCAGCTGTTCTTCCAGATGGATCACCACCTGGTCCGGCCACACCCGGCGCACTTCGGCATGGGCGATCCACGGCATCTGTTCCAGCTCGGCGCGCATGCCGGCCAGGTTGATGGTGAAGAAGCTGCTCGCCACGAACGGCGCGATACGCTCCTGCACCGCCTGCTGGCTGATGTAGCTGAGCTCGCCCTGTACGCTGACCCGCGCAATCGGCCGGTCGGCATAGGGCAGCAGGCGCTGGGCGCCTTCGTAGGTGGCGAAGCCCAGCACCAGCAACACCAGCGGCCACAGCAGGCGCTTCAGACCGCTGAAATCCGGCTTCGGCAGACGCGCCGCCAAAGGCTCCTGCGCCACCATCCGACTGGCTCCGCGCACAGCCGACGGCTGACGCTGGGGAGCGCGGCCGAGGGGTTGCGGATGACGGAGAGTGGCGACCATGACTTAACCCCTTGCCTCGACGCTGTCGGCCAGGATCGCCAGCACCAGTTGCTGGAAATCCAGACCAGCGGCGCGCGCGGCCATCGGTACCAGGCTGTGATCGGTCATGCCCGGTACGGTGTTGACTTCCAGCAGCCAGAACTTGCCGGCGGCATCCTGCATCACGTCGGCGCGCGCCCAGCCCTGGGTGCCCACGGCCTCACAGGCACGCGCGGTGAGATCCTTCAGCTCCGCTTCCTTCTCGGCCGAGAGGCCACAGGGAATGCGGTACTGGGTGTCATTGGCCAGGTACTTGGCGTCGTAGTCGTAGAAAGTATGCGGAGTGCCCAGGCCAATCGGCGGCAGCACCTGACCGCGCAGCATGGCGACGGTGTACTCCGGACCGTCGATCATCTGCTCGACCAGTACCAGCGAGTCATAACGGCTGGCATCCTTCCAGGCAGCAATCAGCGCATCGACATCGTTGACCTTGGCCATGCCGATGCTCGACCCTTCGTGGGCCGGTTTGACGAACAGCGGGAAGCCCAGCTCAGCAGCTGCCATGCGGCAGTCTTCTTCGCAGGCCAGGGCGGCGTGGGCCGGCGTCGGCAGGCCCAGGCTCAGCCACACGCGCTTGGTGCGCAGCTTGTCCATGGCCAGGGCCGAAGCGAGGATGCCGCTGCCGGTGTAGGGGATGCCGGCGCATTCCAGCAGGCCCTGCATGGAGCCGTCTTCGCCGCCACGACCGTGCAGGACGATGAAGGCGCGGTCGATCTTCTCGCTGGTCAGGCGCTGCAGCAGGTCATCGCCGGCATCGATACCGAAGGCATCCACGCCGCCCGCCAGCAGGGCTTGCAGCACGGCAGCGCCGGACTTCAGCGACACCTCGCGCTCGGCGCTCTTGCCACCGAACAGCACGGCAACGCGGCCGAAGGCCTTGGGATCGAGGGTGGAATGCAGACTCATTTCGACTCACCTTGAAACAGGGCATGCTTGAGCAGTTGCGGGGCTACCCCGCCGATATCACCGGCACCCTGGCACAGCAGGATGTCGCCGGCACGCAGCAGCGGCTTGATGATCGGCGCGAGATCGACACCACGCTCGACGTAGATCGGGTCCAGCTGGCCGCGCTGGCGGATGCTGTGGCACAGGTGACGGCTGTCGGCACCGGGGATCGGCTCTTCGCCGGCCGGGTAGACCTCCATCAGCAGCAGTACGTTGGCATCACCGAGCACCTGGACGAAATCGTCGTACAGGTCGCGGGTGCGGCTGTAGCGGTGCGGTTGGTAGAGGATCACCAGACGCCGCTCGGCCCAGCCGCCACGTACGGCCTTGATCACCGCCGCGACTTCGCGCGGGTGGTGGCCGTAGTCGTCGACCAGCATCACGCTGCCGCCTTCAACCGGCAGTTCGCCGTAGACCTGGAAGCGCCGGCCGACACCCTGGAAGCCGGACAGGCCAGCAACGATGGCGGCATCGTCGATGCCTTCGTCGGTGGCGATGGCGATGGTCGCCAGGGAATTCAGCACGTTGTGGTTGCCCGGCATGTTCACCGACACATCGAGCGGCTCGCGGTCGCGGCGCAACACAGTGAAGTGGGTCTGCATGCCCTGCTGGCGCACATTGATCGCGCGCACGTCGGCGTCTTCGGCGAAGCCGTAGGTCACGGTCGGACGGGCGACCTGCGGCAGCAGCTCGCGCACCACCGGGTCATCCACGCAAAGCACGGCCAGGCCGTAGAACGGCAGGTTGTGCAGGAATTCGATGAAGGTCTTCTTCAGAACATTGAAGTCGCCGCCGTAGGTGCTCATGTGGTCGGCGTCGATATTGGTGACCACCGAAACCATCGGCTGCAGGTGCAGGAAGCTAGCGTCGCTCTCGTCGGCCTCGGCGATCAGGTAGCGGCTGCTACCGAGCTGGGCGTTGGTGCCGGCGGCGTTCAGGCGGCCGCCGATGACGAAGGTCGGATCCAGGCCGCCGGCGGCGAAGACCGAGGCCAGCAGGCTGGTGGTGGTGGTCTTGCCGTGGGTACCGGCGACAGCGATGCCGTGGCGGTAGCGCATCAGCTCGGCGAGCATCTCGGCGCGCGGCACCACGGGAATGCGGCGCTCCAGGGCGGTGGCGACTTCCGGGTTGCTGGTGTTCACGGCGCTGGAGACCACCAGCACGTCGGCCTGCTCGGCATTCTCCGCACGGTGGCCGATGAAGATGATGGCGCCGAAGCTTTCCAGGCGCTCGGTCACGGCCGAGGCCTTGAGGTCGGAGCCGGACACTTCGTAGCCGAGGTTGAGCAGCACTTCGGCGATGCCGCACATGCCGGCGCCGCCGATACCGACGAAGTGGATGCGGCGGATGCGGCGCATGCGGCGAATTTCCGAGCGGGCAGCAGCGGGAGACTTAGCCACGGGCCACCTCCAGGCAGATGTCGACCACCGTACGGGTGGCATCCGGTTTCGCCAGGCTGCGCGCGGTGCGGCCCATGGCTTTGAGTTTTTCAGGGTGCATCAGAACCTCGGTCAGCTGCGCGGCGAGTGCGTCCGCGTCAGTCGCATGTTGCGGGAGAAGAACGGCAGCGCCCTCCTTCGCCAGATATTCGGCATTGCGGGTCTGGTGATCGTCGATCGCGTGCGGCAACGGCACGAGGAAGGACGGCAGACCGGCGGCGGCCAGTTCACTGACGGTCAGCGCGCCGGCACGGCATACCACCAGATCGGCCCAGGCGTAGGCGCGGGCCATATCGCTGATAAAGGGCGCGACCTCGGCTTCGACCGCAGCTTCGCGATAACGCTCCGCGGTGATCTGATCATGTTGCTTGCCGGCCTGGTGGAACACCTGCGGGCGCAGTTCACTGGCCACTTTGCCCAGGGCTGCCGGCAGCAGTTTGTTCAGCGGCTCGGCGCCCAGGCTGCCGCCCAGTACCAGCAGGCGCGGCTGGCGCTTGCCCAGATCGTCGCGCGGGGTTTCCAGGAACAGCTCCTCGCGCACCGGGTTGCCGGTGGTGCGGCGCTTGGCGCTGTTGCCAAAGGTATTCGGGAAGCCTTCACACACGCGCTGGGCGAACGGCACCAGGCTGCGGTTGGCGGTGCCGGCCACGGCATTCTGTTCCTGGATGATCAACGGCGCGCCATTGAGTTTGGCTGCCAGGCCGCCCGGGCCGGTGACATAGCCACCCATGCCCAGCACGCACACCGGCTGCAGCTCGCGCATCACCCGGCGGGCCTGGAACAGCGCGCGGATCAGCTGGAACGGCGCCTTGAGCAGGGACAGCTTGCTCTTGCCGCGCAGGCCGCTGACGTCGATCAAGTGCAGCGGCAGACCGGCCGCCGGCACCAGCTCGTTCTCGATGCCGCGCGGGGTGCCCAGCCAGTGCACGTTGTAGCCGCGCGCCTTGAACTCACGGGCACAGGCCAGCGCCGGGAACACGTGGCCGCCAGTGCCGCCGGCCATGATCAGGACATTACCGCGCATGGCCGGCCTCCTCGTTGTCGAAGAAGTCCGACTCGCTGAACTCGAAATCCTCGCTGCCCAGCGCGGTGCGGCGTTCCCACTCGATGCGCAGGAGCATGGCCAGGCTGACGCAGCAGATGATCAGCGAGCTGCCACCGTAGCTGAGGAACGGCAGGGTCAGGCCCTTGGTCGGCAGCAGGCCGACGTTCACGCCGATATTGATCAGCACTTGACCGATCCACAGGAAGGCCAGGCCGTAGGCCACGTAGGCCGAGAAGAACTGCTTGGCCTTCTCCGCCCACAGACCGATGTACAGGGCGCGCACGCTGACGAAGACGAACAGCGCCAGGGTGGCCAGGGCGCCGACCATGCCCAGTTCTTCGGCCAGCACGGCAAAGACGAAGTCGGTGTGGGCTTCGGGCAGGTAGAACTGCTTCTGGATGCTGTTGCCCAGGCCGACACCAAACCACTCGCCGCGACCGAAGGCGATCAGCGCCTGGCTTAGCTGGTAGCCGTCACCGAACTGGTCGGCCCAGGGGTCGACGAAGTTGGTCAGGCGCTTCAGGCGGTAGGCCTGGCTGGTCATCACCAGCACGCCCAGGCCAAGTACCCCGGCGACCAGCGGCACGAAGCGCACCAGGTTGATGCCGCCGAGGAACAGCATGGCGATGCAGGAGCCGACCAGTACCACGGTGGCGCCGAAGTCCGGCTCGGCCAGCAGCAGCACGGCGATCGGCCCCAGCACCAGCATCGGTTTGATGAAGCCGGTGAGCTTCTCGCGCACCTCTGCCTGGCGACGCACCAGGTAGCCGGCGATGAACACCACGGTGAACAGCTTGGCCAGCTCGGATGGCTGCACGTTGAACAGGCCGAAACCAATCCAGCGCTTGGCACCGTTGACCTCGCGACCGATGCCCGGCAGCAGCACCATGATCAGCAAAGCGAAGGCCAGCAGCATCAGCCGGCCGCCATGGCGCTGCCAGAAGCTCATCGGCACCAGCAGGGTCAGCAGACCGGCACCCAGGCCCAGGGCCAGGTAAATCAGGTGGCGAATCATGTGGTACAGCGGGTTGCCGGACAGCGCCGCAGCCACTTCCGAGGAAGCCGAGGTGATCATCACCAGGCCCAGGCCGAGCAGCGCCAAACTGCCGGCCAACAGCGGGAAGTCGAGGTCGATGCCACGGCGGGTGCGCAGCGGCGAAGGCATGGCGAACAGCTGCGCGAGCAGTTTCATTGCAGCGCCTCCGCAGCCTGGGCGAACAGGCGCCCGCGTTCTTCGAAGTTCTTGAACATGTCCAGGCTGGCGCAGGCCGGCGACAGCAGCACGGCATCGCCGGGCTGGGCCAGTTCGGCGCAGCGCTGCACCGCTTCGTCGAGCGTGTTCACCCGCACCTGCGGCACGCCGTCGCCGAGCGCCTTGGCCAGCAGCTCGGCATCGCGACCGAGCAACACCACGGCACGGCAGAACTTGGCCACCGGCGCTTTCAGCGCGGAGAAGTCGGCGCCCTTGCCGTCACCACCGGCGATCAGCACCAGCTTGCCGGCGATATCGGCACCCAGGCCTTCGATGGCAGCCAGGGCGGCGCCGACGTTGGTGGCCTTGGAGTCGTCGTAGTAGCTCACCCCACGCAGCTCGCGCACCCACTGGCAACGGTGGGCCAGGCCGGCGAAGGTCTGCAGGGTCTGCAGCATCGGCGCGAACGGCAGGCCGACGGCATGGCCCAGGGCCAGGGCGGCCAGGGCATTGGATTGGTTGTGTGCGCCACGAACCTTCAGGGCAGCGGTCGGCAGCAGGGTCTCGAACTGGAAGGCCAGATGCTTCTCGCCGCCCTCCTCGATCAGGCCGAAGCGTTTGAAGTCCGGCTTGCCCAGGCCGAAGCTCCAGCACGGCACCTGGTCGGCGATCAGCGGACGCGACAGGGCGTCGTCACGGTTGACCACCACCTGGCGCGCACCACGGAAGATGCGGTGCTTGGCCAGGTGGTACTGGGCCATGCCGGCGTAACGATCCATGTGGTCTTCGCTGATGTTCAGGCAGGTCGCCACTTCGGCGTCCAGGCGCTCGGTGGTTTCCAGCTGGAAGCTGGACAGCTCCAGGACATACAGCTCGACGTCGTCATTCAGCAGGTCGAGGGCTGGCGTACCGAGGTTGCCGCCAACGGCGACCTTCTTGCCAGCTGCTGCCGCCATCTCGCCAACCAGGGTGGTGACGGTGCTCTTGGCATTGGAACCGGTGATGGCAACGATCGGTGCCTTTGCATGGCGGGCGAACAGTTCGATGTCGCCGGACAACTTGACCCCACGCACGGCGGCTTGCTGCAGCGCCGGGGTGGCGATGGCCAGGCCCGGGCTCACGTACAGCTCCGAGGCGCGGCAGAGGAAGTCCACGTCCAGCTCGCCGCAACGTACTTCCACCTGCGGGTAGTCGCGCTGCAGGGTCGCCAGCTCCGGCGGGTTCGCGCGCGTATCGGCCACGGCGAAGCGCACGCCCTGCTGCGCGAGGAAGCGCACCAGGGACATGCCGCTCTTGCCGAGGCCGACAACGATGCGGAACTGGTCGGAAGCGATCAGCGACACTGTCTATTACCTCAGTTTCAGGGTGGCAAGGCCGACCAGCACGAGGATCACCGTGATGATCCAGAAGCGCACGATCACGCGCGGCTCGGGCCAGCCTTTCAGTTCGAAGTGGTGGTGGATCGGCGCCATGCGGAACACGCGCTTGCCGGTCAGCTTGAAGCTGGCAACCTGGATGATCACCGACAGGGTTTCCATGACGAACACGCCGCCCATGATGAACAGCACGACTTCCTGACGGACGATCACGGCGATGGTGCCGAGCGCAGCGCCCAGGGCCAGCGCGCCGACGTCACCCATGAAGACCTGAGCCGGGTAGGTGTTGAACCACAGGAAGCCGAGGCCGGCACCGACCAGCGCGGCGCAGAACACGATCAGCTCGCCGGCGCCCGGCACATAGGGGATCAGCAGGTAATCGGCGAATTTGATGTTGCCCGACAGGTAGCAGAAGATCGCCAGCGCACCGGCCACCAGCACGGTCGGCAGGATGGCCAGGCCGTCGAGGCCGTCAGTCAGGTTGACCGCGTTGCTGGTACCGACGATGACGAAGTAGGTCAGCACCACGAAGCCCACGCCCAGGGGAATGGCCACGTCCTTGAGTACCGGCAGGATCAGGGTGGTTTCCACCGGGCTCTGCGCGGTCATATAAAGGAAGATCGCCGCGCCCAGGCCGAACACCGACTGCCAGAAATACTTCCAGCGGCTCGGCAGGCCACGCGAGTTCTTCTCGATCACCTTGCGGTAGTCGTCGACCCAGCCAATGGCGCCGAACAACAGGGTCACGGCCAGCACGGTCCACACGTAGCGGTTGCTCAGGTCGGCCCACAGCAGGGTGCTGACGGCAATGGCGGAAAGGATCAGCGCGCCACCCATGGTCGGCGTGCCCTTCTTCGACAGGTGCGATTGCGGGCCGTCGTTACGCACGGACTGGCCGATCTGACGGATCTGCAGGGTGCGGATCATCCACGGGCCGAGCCACAGCGACAGGGCCAGGGCAGTCAGCACGCCGAGGATCCCGCGCAGGGTCAGGTACTGGAATACACCGAAGCCGGTGTAGAACTGTTGCAGGTACTCCGCCAGCAGCAGCAGCATTTAGTGAACCTCCCCCGATGCACAGAGAGCCGCGACGATTTTTTCCATCGCCGCGCTGCGCGAACCTTTAATTAGAATGGTGGTGTCGCCCGACTCACGGCGAAGTGCCGCGATCAGGCTGGCTTGATCGGCGAAATGCTGTCCTTGCGTACCGAATGCCTTGACGGCATGGGCCATCAGCGGGCCCACGGCGTACAGCGCGCTGACCTTGCCGGCGGCATGTGCGCCGACATCGCGATGGCCTTGCTCGGCCCACTCGCCCAACTCGCCCATATCTCCCAGCACCAGAACGGTGCGCCCTGGGAAGGCGGCGAGTATATCAACGGCGGCACACATCGAAATCGGGTTGGCGTTATAGGTGTCGTCGATCACTCGCGCACCATTCGTCGCCAGCTGAGCAACGGCGCGGCCCTTGACCGGCTGCAGGTTTTCCAGCCCGGCCTTGATCCCGACCAGCGGCACGCCAAGGGCAAATGCAGCGGCGGCAGCGGCCAGGGCGTTGGCCACATTGTGCTCGCCCAGCAGGTTGAGCTGGACGCGCGCGCTGCCAGCCGGGCTGTGCAGACTGAAGGCCAGGCAGCCACGGGCATCGCGGGTCAGTTCGAGGGCCTGGAAGTCGGCACTGGCGTCGCGCAGGGCGAAGCTCAGCACCTTGCGGCCATTGGCGCGGGCCTGCCAGGTGGCGAAAGCCTTGTCGTCTCGGTTGAGCACGGCCACGCCATCGGCAGCCAGGCCTTCGAGAATCTCGCCCTTGGCCTCGATGATCTTGTCCGGGCCGCCGAACTCGCCAACATGGGCAACCCCGGCGTTGGTGATGATCGCCACCTGCGGGCGGGTCAGGCCGACGGTGTAGGCGATCTCACCGACATGGTTGGCACCCAGCTCGATCACCGCGGCGACGTGCGCCGGGGCCAGTTCGAGCAGGGTCAACGGTGCGCCGAGGTCATTGTTGAGGTTGCCACGGGTGGCCAGCACCTCGCCGTGCAGGCCGGCGCGCAGGATGCTGGCGAGCATTTCCTTGACCGTGGTCTTGCCGCTGGAGCCGGTGACGGCGGCCAACGGTTTGGCAAAAGCATTGCGGTTCAGCGCGCCGAGCTGACCGAGAGCGATACGAGTGTCCTGCACCAGCAGCTGCGGCAGCAGCGCGCCCGGCACTTCGCGCTGCACCAGGGCAGCCACGGCGCCCTTGGCGGCGACATCGGCCAGGTAGTCGTGGCCGTCGAAGTTCGGCCCGACCAGGGCGATGAACAGCTGGCCGGCCTCGATCTTGCGGCTGTCGGTGGACACGGCGGCAAACGCCACGTCAGCGCCCAGTACACGTGCATCCAGGGCGGTAGCCACTTCGCTCAGCAGCAGCGACTTAAGCATGGGCAACCTCCCAGGCTTGCAGGGCCTTGGCGGTTTCAGCCAGATCGGAGAAGGCGTGGCGCACGCCAGCGATCTCCTGGTAATCCTCGTGGCCCTTGCCGGCCAGCACCACCACGTCACCCGAGACAGCGCCGGCAATCAGCTGGGCAATAGCCTGGCCACGGCCATGGACGAATTCGACCTGTTCCGGCTTAGCGAAACCAGCGCGGATATCGGCAACGATCTGCGCCGGGTCTTCGCTGCGCGGGTTGTCGTCGGTGACCAGCACGCCATCGGCCAGACGCTCGGCCACTGCGGCCATAAGCGGACGCTTGCCACTATCACGATCGCCACCGCAGCCGAACAGGCACAGCAGGCGACCGGTCACATGCGGGCGCATGGCTTCGAGCACTTTTTCCAAGGCATCCGGGGTGTGGGCGTAATCCACCACCACCAGCGGCAGCTTGCCGCCGCCGAAACGCTGCATGCGCCCGACCGGGCCCTGCAGCTGCGGCAGCACGCGCAGAATTTCGTCCAACGGGTAGTTCAGGGCGAGCAGCGCGCCGACTACCGCCAGCAGGTTGCTCAGGTTGAAGCGCCCGAGCAGCGGGCTGCGCAGATGGCCTTCGCCTTGCGGGGTGACCAGCTGGGCGCGCACGCCATGGTCGTCGAAGCTGGCCTGGCGGCAGTACAGGTAGGCAGCACTGTCATTCAGGCTGTAGCTGATCAGGCGCGATTCATGTTGTTCGGCAGCCAGCTGGCGACCGAAGTCGTCGTCCAGGTTGAGCACCCGGCAACGCAGCTCCGGCCAGGCGAACAGCTTGGCCTTGGCGGCGCCGTAAGCTTCCATGGTGCCGTGGTAGTCGAGATGGTCGCGCGACAGGTTGGTGAACACCGCCACATCGAAGTCCAGCGCGGTCACACGGCCCTGATCCAGGCCGTGGGACGAGACTTCCATGGCCACTGCGCGGGCACCGGCCTGTTTCAGGTCGGCCAGCGAGGCCTGCACGGCAATCGGGTTCGGCGTGGTGTGGCGACCACCCTGCAGCGCATCGAAGAAACCGGTACCGAGGGTGCCGACGATGCCGCATCGCTCGCCGAGCAGATCCAGGGCCTGGGCCAGCAGCTGGCTGACGCTGGTCTTGCCATTGGTACCGGTGACGCCGACCAGGCGCAGGGCGCGGCTCGGCTCGCCATAGAAACGACCGGCGATGGCCGACAGCTGGTTGGCCAGCCCCTTGAGTGCCACCAGCTCGGCGCCCTTGGCGCTGACCACGGTAGAACCTTCGGCCTCATAGGCCACGGCAGCGACGCCGCGAGCGATGGCATCGGCGATATGCGCGCGACCATCCTGGAGCAAGCCGGGCACGGCGAGGAACAGGTCGCCCGGACGCACGGTACGGCTGTCCAGGCTCAGTTCGCGAATCAGCACCGAGGAGCTGGCTTGCGGCAACAGTTGATTGAGTGGCATGGGCATCAGATTCGCCCCCCCTTGTTACCGCCAGCATCGGCGGTTTGTGCCGCGGCGGCGTTCGGGTCGACCGGCGGCGGCAGGTTGTCCGGAGTAATGTTCATCAGGCGCAGCGAACCGGCCATGACCTTGCTGAATACGGGGGCGGAAACCAGGCCGCCGAAATAGCCGGCCTTGCTCGGCTCGTCGATCACCACCACCAGGGCGATGCGCGGGTTGCCGCTCGGCGCGAAGCCGGCGAACAGCGAGCGGTAGGCGTTGGCGGTGTAGCCCTTGCTGCCGATGGTGGCCTTGCGTGCGGTGCCGCTCTTGCCAGACACGTGGTAGCCCGGCACCTGGGCACGGAACACCCCACGCGGCGCTTCGATCACTTGCTGGAGCATGCCCTGCATGGTCTTGGCCACGTCCTCGGGCAGCACTTGCGCGCCCTCGGGTTTACTGTCGACGCGGGTCATCGACAACGGCAGCACCTTGCCGTTGTTGGCCAGGGTCGCGTAGGCGTGAGCCAGCTGCACCGCCGTCACCGACAGGCCATAGCCGTAGGACAGGGTGGCGGTCTCGGCCTGGCGCCATTCGCGGTGGCTCGGCAGCGTACCGACGCGCTCACCCGGGAAACCGAGGCCGGTGTCCTGGCCAAAGCCGACACTGCTCATCAGGTCGTGGATGGCTTCGCCGCCGATGTCGAAGGCGATCTTGCTCATGCCGACGTTACTGGAGTTGATCAGGATGCCGGTCAGGTCGAGCACGCGGCCTTCGGTCTTGGAGACGTCCTTGATGGTGTAGCGACCGATCTGCAGCGAACCTGGCCAGACTTCGACCTGGTCGGTCGGTTTCCAGCGCCCGGTCTGCAGGGCGGCGCTCATCGACAGCGGTTTGACCGTCGAGCCGGGCTCGAACACGTCGATCATCGCGCGGTTGCGCATGGCGGCCGGCTGCAGGTTGCGGCGGTTGTTCGGGTTGTAGGTCGGCTGGTTGACCATGGCCAGTACTTCGCCGGTCTTCACGTCGACCATCACCAGGCTGCCGGCCTTGGCGCCGTTCTCGATCAGCGCATTGCGCAGCTCGCGGTGGGCCAGGTACTGCAGGCGCAGGTCGATGGACAGCGCCAGGGTCTTGCCGGCCTTGGCGTTCTGGCTGACCTGCACATCCTTGATCAGGCGACCGCGACGATCCTTGAGCACCTGGCGCTTGCCCGGCACGCCGGCCAGCCACTCCTCGAATGCCAGCTCCACACCTTCACGGCCACGATCATCGACGTCGGTGAAGCCGATCACGTGGGCGGCCACTTCGCCGGCCGGGTAGAAACGGCGGAACTCTTCCAGGCTGTACACGCCCGGCACCTTGAGCGCGAGGATCTGCTCGCCCTGCTCCGGGGTCAGGCCACGCACCAGGTACATGAACTCGCGCTCACTGGCCTGCTCCAGGCGCTGGGCGAAGTTCTTCGGTTCCTGACCCAGGGCGGCAGCCAGTGCCGGCCACTGCTCGCGGGCCTTGGCCAGCTCCTTGCCGTTGGCCCACAGGGTGATCACCGGGGTGCTGACGGCCAGCGGCTCGCCATTGCGGTCGGTAATCAGGCCACGGTGAGCCGGAATCGGGATGTGACGAACGCTGCGCGCATCGCCATGGGCCTGGAGGAAATCGTGGTCGATCACGTGCAGATCGATGATGCGCCAGGAAATCGCCCCGACCATCAGTGCCAGCAGCGCCAGCACCAGGCGGAAGCGCCAGGGATAGAGAGCGCCTTCAAGACCGGTCATGGCGCCACCATCTGCACTTCGGCCGGCTCAGGGATGCGCATGTGCAGCTGCTCGCTGGCCAGCGCCTCGATACGGTTGTGTGCGGTCCAGGTGCTCTGCTCGAGGATCAGCCGACCCCACTCGGCCTGCGCCTTGTCGCGCACGCTGAGTTCGGCATACAGGCCATTGAGCAGCAAGCGGTTCCAGTGCGCGCTATAGGACACGGCAATCGCCGACAGCAGTACGCCGCCGAACAGCAGCACCAGCAGCAAAGTGCCGGGCGGCAAGGGCTTGGCGTACAGGCGGGTCAACGCAGTTTCTCCGCAACGCGCAACACGGCGCTGCGCGAACGCGGGTTGGCCTTGAGCTCGGCCTCGGAGGCGAACTGCGGCTTACCCATCAATTTGAGACGCGGCTCGAAGGCCTTGGGGATGATCGGCAGGTCGCGCGGTAGCAGATCCGCCTCGCCCTTGGCGTGGCGCTTCATGAACTGTTTGACGATACGGTCTTCCAGCGAGTGGAAGCTGATCACCGACAGGCGGCCACCGACGGCCAGATTTTCCAGCGCCACATCAAGGCCGCGCTCGAGATCGCCCAGCTCGTTGTTGACGTGGATGCGCAGCCCTTGGAAGGCGCGGGTCGCCGGGTTCTTGCCCTTTTCCCAGGCCGGATTGGCTTCGGTCAGCACAGCCGCCAGATCAGCGGTGCGCTCGAACGGTTTGAGCACACGACGCTCGACCACGGCGCGCGCCATGCGCTTGGCGAAACGCTCTTCGCCATATTCCTTGAATACCCGGGCAATTTCCTCGGCACTGGCGGTAGCGATGAACTCGGCGGCGCTGACGCCGGCATCGGGGTTCATGCGCATGTCCAGCGGGCCGTCATTAAGGAAGCTGAAGCCGCGCTCAGCGTCATCCAGCTGCGGCGAGGACACGCCGAGGTCGAGCAGGATGCCGTCAACCTTGCCAGCCAGACCGCGCACCGCCGCCTCTTCGCCGAGCTCGGCAAAGCTGCGCTGCACAACGACGAAGCGGCCGTCTTCGGCCGCCAGTGCGTTTCCTGTGGCAATCGCCAGTGGGTCCTTGTCGAAACCCAGCAGGCGACCGTCTGGCCCGAGCCTTTCGAGGATCAGCCGACTGTGCCCTCCCCTGCCGAAGGTGCCATCCAGGTAGCAGCCATCCGCACGCACAGCGAGGCCGTCGACGGCTTCGTCGAGCAGCACGGTGATATGGCGGAAGCTATTGGTCATGGTCACAGGATCAAATCACGCAGGTCGTCCGGCAGAGCGCCGGGTTGTTTGATGGCAGCCAGGTCGGCATCGGCAAGAGCGTTCCAGGCGTCCTCGTTCCACAGTTGGAATTTGTTCAGTTGGCCGACCAGCATCGCGTGCTTGTCCAGACCGGCATGCGCGCGCAGGCGCGGCGGCACGAGGAAACGCCCGCTGCCATCCAGCTCCAGATCGACGGCATTGCCGATCAGCAGACGTTGCAGGCGACGGGTTTCTTCACGCAGGGAGGGCAATTCGCGCAGCTTGGCTTCGATCAGTTCCCACTCGGGCAGCGGATACACGCACAAACAGGGGTCGACGGCATCGATGGTGACGATGAGCTGGCCGGCACAACGCGAAACGAGCTCGTCACGATACCTACTCGGCATCGCGAGTCGCCCTTTGGCGTCGAGACTGATGGCGTTAGCTCCGCGAAACAAGGCTGCGTTTCCCCACTGTAATTAGCTTTCCGTGCCCAACTGACCCACTTCATGCCACTTCATGCCACTTCGACACACTATAGGAATGCAGAGACCCCAGCGTCAAGGCGCAGAAACTAGGAAAAATCCTTATAGGACGGAGATTTAGCGAACTTTTGCGGGTCTCTGGAGAGACAAAACGAGGGGTTTTTGCGGGCGAATTCCAGCCGACTCATAGAGCTGAACTTCAAACTTAAAGTAGTTTCTTAAGAGTAAGAATTTTTCGGTATTACAAACGCGGGATGTGAGGCGGAGCAGATAAGGAGAAAGGTGGAGAGTCGATCTGTAAGCCGGGTTCTGTCGAGGACAGTCATTCCTCTACGACGTACATCACTGCACGCCTCTAGCAACCTACCCGGTTCCAGCGCGGGCCACGCCAATGGAACCCTATTTGGTCTTGCTCCGAGTGGGGTTTACCTAGCCACGGACTGTTGCCAGCCGTGCGGTGCGCTCTTACCGCACCTTTTCACCCTTACCGGCGCTTGCGCGCTTAGGCGGTTATTTTCTGTGGCACTTTCCGTAGGCTCGCGCCTCCCAGGCGTTACCTGGCACTCCGCCCTATGGAGCCCGGACTTTCCTCCCCCTTCTTGCGAAGGCGGCGACTGTCCGATCGACTCTCCACTGCCAAGGGTAACGACCCAGGCGCCTTAGAACAAGCTCAAGCGCCCTTTTGCCGCTCAAGTGCCACCTGATAGAGCAGATTCTTGCGCACTCCGGTGATCTCCGCCGCCAGTGCTGCCGCGCGCTTGAGCGGCAATTCGCCAAGCAGCAGGTCGAGCACGCGCAGCGCCTCGCCACTCACCGCCTCGTCGCCTTCCGGCGCCTGCCAGCCGGCCACCAGCACCACGCACTCGCCGCGCTGCTGATTGCTGTCGGCCGCTACCCAGTCGTGCAGCTCGCCCAGCGGCAGCCCTTTGAGGGTCTCGAAGGTCTTGGTCAGCTCACGACCGAGCACGGCCGGTCGCTCGGCGCCGAACACATCGCGCATGTCGGCAATGCACTCGAGGATGCGATGGGGCGCCTCATAGAAGATCAGCGTGCGCGAATCCTCCGCCACCTGCTGCAGGCGCGCCTGGCGCCCGACGGTCTTGGCCGGCAGGAAACCCTCGAAACTGAAACGGTCGGAGGGCAACCCCGCAGCCGACAGGGCCGCAATCAGCGCGCAGGCCCCCGGCACCGGCACCACCCGCACACTCGCGGCGCGTGCGGCGCGCACCAGATGAAAACCCGGGTCGGAGATCAGCGGCGTGCCGGCATCGGAAATCAGCGCCACATCCTCGCCCGCCTGCAAACGGGCCAGAAAACGCCCACCCTGATCGCGCTCGTTGTGCTCATGGCAGGCCGCCAGCGGCGTGGCAATGCCGAAATGCTGCAGCAGGCGGATCGAGTGACGGGTGTCCTCGGCCGCGATCAGCGCTACCTCGCCGAGAATGCGCAAGGCACGCGCACTGATGTCGTCCAGGTTGCCGATGGGCGTGGCGACCACATAAAGAGTGCCGGTAGCGGTTACAGAAGCAGCGGAAACGCTCACGGGCGACCCTCGATGACCACGGAAAGCGCGCATTGTAGCCCGTTTCGCCGCTGCGGCATCGCACGCGCGGCGGGCCTTGGGTACAATTCCGCACTCTTCTGATCAAGTACCAGGAACGTTTACATGATCGCCTGCCTGCGCCCGCTTTCCGCTCTCTGTCTCGCCGGCCTGCTGGCTGCCTGTGCCAGCTCGCCCTCGTCCAGCCTGGGCGAATTGCCACGCACGCCGCAAGCCAGCATCGAACAGCTGCTGCAACAAGCCGCCAGCAGCCCTGCCGACCAGGCTGCCCTGCTGCGCCTGTCCGCCGCCGACCTGGCCTACCAGCAACAGGACCTGGG